>JARLGR010000092.1 GCA_031292665.1 Mycobacterium sp.
CGAACCAGTAGGAGCCGTGTCCCGGCAGGGTTAGTAGGTAAGGCAGGTGGCCGATGCGGGGAAACTCCACGTGCCCGGTGAGCTCCACCGGGGTCCAACCGCTCCAGTGCTGCAGGTTCAGCTCGATCGGCTGGGGAAACCGCGACAAGTTGTTGACGCACAGCACGACGTCGCCACTGCCACCACCGTCGCCGGCTTGGCGGACGAATGCCAGCACCGACGGGTTGGACCCGCCCAGTTCCTCGAACGTCCCGATGGCGAAGGCCTCGTGGCGGCGGCGCACCGACAGCATCATGCGCGTGAAGTTCAGCAGCGACGTGGAGGTGTCGCGTTGTGCCTCCACATTGACCGCCTGGTAGCCGTAGACCGAGTCCTGGCTGGGCGGCAGATAGAGCCGCCCCGGGTTGGCTTTGGAGAACCCGGCGTTGCGGTCCGGTGTCCACTGCATCGGGGTGCGCACGCCGTCGCGGTCCCCCAACCAGATCACGTCGCCCATGCCGATCTCGTCCCCGTAGTACAGGACCGGTGAGCCGGGCAGCGACAGCAGCAGCGCGGTGAACAGCTCGATCTGGTTGCGGTCGTTGTCCAGCAGCGGCGCCAGGCGGCGACGGATTCCGACGTTCGCCTTCATCCGCGGATCCTTGGCGTACTCGGAGTACATGTAGTCGCGTTCTTCGTCGCTGACCATCTCCAGCGTCAACTCGTCGTGGTTGCGCAGGAAGATACCCCACTGGGCCATGTCGGGGATCTCGGGCGTCTGGGCGAGGATCTCGGAGATGGGGAACCGCGACTCCCGGCGGACCGCCATGAAGATGCGGGGCATCAGCGGGAAGTGAAACGCCATGTGGCATTCGTCGCCGCCGGTGCTGGCATCGCCGAAGTACTCCACGACATCGGCCGGCCACTGGTTGGCCTCGGCCAGCAGCACCCGGCCCGGGAACTCGTCGTCGACGACCTTGCGGACCCGCCTGAGGAAGGCGTGCGTCTCGGGCAGGTTCTCGCAGTTGGTGCCCTCACGCTCGAACAGGTAGGGCACCGCGTCCAGCCGGAACCCGTCGATCCCGAGGCCCAGCCAGAAGCGAATGGCGTCGATCATCGCGTCCTGCACGGCCGGGCAGTCGTAGTTCAGATCCGGCTGGTGGGAGAAGAACCGATGCCAGTAGAACTGGCGGCGGACGGGGTCGAACGTCCAGTTCGACTCCTCGGTGTCGACGAAGATGACGCGGGCATCGGTGTACTTCTCGCTGGTGTCGCTCCACACGTAGTAGTCGCCGTACGGCCCGTCGGGATCGTGGCGCGACTCCTGGAACCAGGGGTGCGACTCCGAGGTGTGGTTCATCACCAGGTCGGTGATCACCCGGATCCCGCGCTCGTGCGCCGCGTCGAGCAGCGCCACGAAATCGTCGACCGCGCCGAACTCCGGCAGCACCTTGTAGAAGTCCCGGATGTCGTAGCCGCCATCGCGCAGCGGTGAGTCATAGAACGGGGGGAGCCAGATGCAATCAATCCCCAGCCATTGCAAATAATCGAGGCGCCCCAGAAGTCCACGCAGGTCACCGGATCCGTCCGCGTTGGCGTCGAAGAACGCGCGCACCAGCACCTCGTAGAAGACGGCGTGCTGGAACCAGGTCGGGTCGGCGGGCAGTGCGGCGGCGTTGGTGAAGTCCTCGGCGTTCGGGTGCTCGACCACGCCCCCCTCCACGTGACTACCCGCGGTGGGATGGTGCTCGCCAGCGTCTCGTGCGACGTTCATCAATTCCACGATGCCACGGGTACCCGAGGCGGGACGAACGGAATCACGCGTATGTACAACCAACGAAGTACGCCTGGCGGCAAGGGAATTCGCCGCCAGGCGCGCATTGTTGTTGCCGAGATCAGGCCGGAGGTCCGTCCGCCAGTGTCACGTTCTGGGTGCGATCGGCGCCGGAAGCAGTGCGGAAGCTCACGGCGATGGTGTCTCCGGGGTGATGCGGGACCAGGACGTCCGTCATCCCGGTGGCCCCGTTGATCGGCACGCCGTCGACCGCGGTGATGACGTCGCCGGGAGAAATCCCGGCCTCGGCGGCCGGACCGCTGGTGACCACCCGCTCGACCCGTGCGCCCCTGCCACCGTTGTCGACGACGCCCAGGCCAAGGAAGGCCGTCGGGCCGATGTGGACGGCGCTCGAGCCGGCCCCGGACCGGATCTGGCCGGCGACGCCCATCGCCGTGCCGATCGGAATGGCGAATCCCTGCCCGCCGGACATTTTGTAGCTGTCGGTGGCGGCGGTGTTGACGCCGACCACCTGCCCGGCGGTGTTGACCATGGGCCCACCCGAGTTACCCGGCTTGATCGGGGCGTCCGCCTTGATCAGCCCGCCGAGCGTCTCGTCGGCGCCGGTCAGCGTGTCGGTAGCCGAAACGGTCTGGTTGAGCGCGAGGACTCTGCCGGCCACCGCGCTGGGCGTTCCGCCCTGGCCACCGGCGTTGCCCAGCGCGACGATGGGGTCACCGACGGAGACCCCGCCTCCGATCGCGGCGGTCGGAAGTCCGGCCGCGCCGCGAAGCTGCAGCACCGCGATGTCTTGCGTCCGGTTGTAGCCGACCACGTCAACGGGGTACGTCTGCCCGTTGCCGACGTCGAACGCACTGATGTCCGTCGCTCCCGAGATCACGTGGTTGTTGGTCAGCACGACGCCGTTGGGATCGATGACGATGCCGGTCCCGGCTCCGACCGCATTGTTGTAACCGAACTTGGTGTTGATGTTGACGACCTGCGGCCCCACCTGACCGACCAATGCGGACGGGTCGAGCGGTGCCTCCGGCCGGTCGCTGAACCGGTCGAGCGCGAGGGTGGAAAGCCCGGGAGGTGTAGCGGATGCGGGCACCGTGCCTGATCCAAGGCCCAGGCTCAGGCCCAGCCCGACTACAGCCAGCGCGCTGACCGGCCATGACCACCTGACTGGGCGGTGGTGCGATTTGCTCATCCCGTCACCTTCCTGCATCGAGGGAAACATCGGAACTGTCCCGGCCTGAAGGGTCTGGGTGCAGATCTTTCCTTTGCATATAACCGTAATGCAGGTAGCTATTCACAGCAGTGGCCAGCCTCTTATTCACTACCTATCTTTTGGGCTTTTGCCGGTGAAAGTTCGCTGCAGGCGTAACTGAAAACCCTCGCGAGCGGCCCGCGGCCCTAAGCTGGCCGGGTGGGCGAATTCGACCCCAGGGACAGCTTCACCCGGTCCCCGGTGGCCCGCCTGGCCACCACCTCGCCCGACGGGACGCCCCATCTGGTTCCGGTGGTGTTCGCCGTCGATGCCGGCCTTGATGACGGCGTCGTGTACACCGCCGTCGACGCGAAACCGAAGTCCACCCGACGGCTGCGCCGCTTGGCCAACATCCGCAGCAACCCGCGAGTTTGTCTGCTGGTCGATCACTACGCCGACGACTGGACGCGGTTGTGGTGGGTCCGGGTCGACGGCATCGCCGCGGTCCATCAGGACGACGACGCGATGGCAACCGGCCACCGCCTGCTGCGCGTGAAATACCCTCAGTACCAATCGGTTCCGTTGGACGGCCCGGTGATCGCCGTCACGGTGCGACGCTGGTCGAGCTGGCACGCCTGAGCCGAGCCACGGGAGTCGCACGCTTGACATCGGGCTCGTCTACCGGCCCCTGCTGTTCTCGTCGATCAACGTTCAGGTCACCCAGGCCAAAGGCGTACCGGGGCGCGGCGGCCTGGTTCGTGATCTGGGTGGCCGATAACGGCGTTCGGCCCGCCAGGGGATCTCGCCCCGATCCCGACCGGTGATCGATCCGGCCCGACGGTCTTGTGGTCGAGGGTGGTTGGGGGAATGGTAGCTAGGTAGGTAGGTGTACGGCGGGACGCGACCTGGGAAACTTGGAGGAAAGCCATGTCGGACCGGACGAATGCTTCCCAGGGCGCGGGAGCGGCCCCCACTGCGAACGGTCCCGGCGACATCCGAAACGTGGTTTTGATAGGACCGTCCGGGGGCGGCAAGACCACCCTGATCGAGGCCCTCCTGGTCGCGGCGGCCGTGCTCTCGAGACCGGGATCGGTCGCCGACGGCACCACGGTCTGCGATTACGACGAGGCCGAGATCCGCCAGCAGCGATCCGTGGGCGTCGCCGTGGCGTCACTGGCTCACGACGGCATCAAGGTGAACCTGGTCGACACGCCCGGATACGCCGACTTCGTCGGCGAGTTGCGAGCCGGGTTGCGCGCCGCCGACTGCGCGCTGTTCGTCATCGCGGCCAACGAGGGCGTCGACGAGCCGACCAAGTCGTTGTGGCAGGAGTGCAGCCAGATCGGCATGCCCCGCGCGGTGGTGATCACCAAGCTCGACCACGCCCGCGCGAACTATCAGGACGCCCTGGCCGCGGCGCAGGACGCGTTCGGGGACAAAGTTTTACCGCTCTACCTGCCCACCGGCATACCTTCCTGCGACGGCGTGATCGGGTTGCTGTCGCAAACGCGCTACCAATACTCGGGCGGCACGCGGACCGTGCATGCGCCGGATCCATCGGACGCCGACCGCATCGAGGAGGCGCGCGGCAGCCTGATCGAAGGCATCATCGAGGAGTCCGAGGACGAGTCGCTGATGGAGCGCTATCTCGGCGGTGAATCGATCGACGAGTCGGTCCTCATCGAGGACCTGGAGCGAGCCGTCGCCAGGGCTTCGTTCTTCCCGGTGATCCCGGTCTGCAGCAGCACGGGAGTCGGCACGCTGGAACTGCTGGAGGTCGCCACCCGCGGATTCCCGTCGCCGATGGAACACCCACTGCCGGAGGTCTTCACCCCCCAGGGCGCTTCGCACGCAACGCTGGCGTGTGACGCCGATGCACCGTTGCTGGCCGAGGTGGTGAAGACGACGTCGGACCCCTACGTCGGCCGGGTGAGCCTGGTCCGCGTGTTCTCCGGGACCATCAGGCCCGACACCACCCTTCACGTGTCGGGCCATTTTGCGTCGTTCTTCGGTGCCGCCAACGGCAACGGGAGCACGCACCCCGACCACGACGAAGACGAACGGATAGGCGTCCTGTCATTCCCGCTCGGCAAGCAGCAGCGCCCCGCGACGGCGGTGGTGGCCGGCGACATCTGCGCCATCGGCAAGCTGAGCCGCGCCGAAACGGGCGACACGCTGTCGGACAAGTCCGAGCCGCTCGTGCTCAAGCCCTGGACCATGCCCGAGCCGCTGCTGCCGGTCGCCATTTCGGCCCATGCCAAGACCGACGAAGACAAATTGTCGGTCGGGTTGGGACGGTTGGCCGCCGAGGACCCGACGCTGCGGATCGAGCAGAACCACGAGACCCACCAGATTGTGCTGTGGTGCATGGGCGAGGCCCATGCCGGCGTAGTGCTCGACGCGCTCGCCAACCGGTACGGCGTCAGCGTCGACACGGTGGCACTGCGTGTCCCGCTGCGAGAAACGTTCGGCGGCAAGGCCAAAGGCCACGGCCGCCACGTCAAGCAATCCGGCGGGCACGGCCAGTACGCGGTGTGTGACATCGAGGTGGAACCGCTGCCGGAGGGCGCCGGATTCGAGTTCGTCGACAAAGTCGTCGGCGGGGCGGTGCCGCGTCAGTTCATCCCCAGTGTCGAGAAGGGTGTGCGCGCGCAGATGGAGAAGGGGGTGCACGCCGGGTACCCGGTGGTCGACATCCGGGTCACCTTGCTCGACGGCAAGGCGCACAGCGTCGACTCGTCGGACTTCGCGTTCCAAATGGCGGGTTCCCTGGCGTTGCGGGAGGCGGCGGCGGCGACGAAGGTGACTCTGCTCGAGCCGATCGACGAGATCTCGGTGCTGGTCCCCGACCACTTCGTCGGCGCGGTGATGGGTGACCTGTCGGGACGTCGCGGCCGAGTGCTGGGGACCGACACCGCGGGCAACGAACGCACCGTCGTGAGAGCCGAGGTGCCACAGGTGGAGTTGACCCGCTACGCCGTCGACTTACGCTCGCTGGCGCACGGGGCCGCGTCCTTCACCCGTTCGTTCGCCCGCTACGAACCGATGCCGGAATCCGCCGCCGCCCGCGTGCAAACCGCCGTCTGAAAAGCGCTGCTGTGCCTACTGTGTCGACATTCAACGGGCTTCCGGCGCACATCCTGCTCAACCATTTCGTCGTCGTCCTGGCACCGCTGACCGCGATCCTGGCGATCCTCTGCGCGCTCTGGCCCTCGGCACGGCGACGGCTGATCTGGCTGGTTCTGCTGCTGGCAGTGGGCACGCTCGTCCTGGTTCCGCTGACCACCAGTTCGGGTGGATGGTTGGCAACCCGGGTCGATACGTCGCCCGCGCTGAGGACGCACGAGGATCTCGGCGAGACCCTCATTTATCTCGTGGCGACGCTGGTGGCCGCAGTCACGCTGTTGACCGCGGTGCACATTAGGCAGGCGCGCGGCCGCAAGGCCCCGTTCGCTCTGCACGCCGTGGTCGGGGTGCTGGTGATCGTCACAGCCGTGGCCACCCTGGTCCAGACCTATCGCATCGGCGAATCGGGGGCGCGAGCCGCCTGGGGAAAACGTGACGTCGTCTCCCCGGTGAGTCTCCCCGGTGACGGTTTGCCCGACCGGTCTCATGCCCCGCGGCCGAACTCTTCGGCCACCGCACGGCGGTCCAGCGAGCCCTTCGCGGTATGCGGCAGCTCGCGCGCCTGCTGGAAGCTGGCCGGAATCTCGAAGGGGGCCAAGCGGTCTCGGCAGAACTCCGCCAGCTCGGCGGAAGACGGCGAGGCGGATCCCCGCGGAACGATCACCGCGGCCACGGTCTCTCCGTACATCTTGTCCGCTACGCCGAAGACGGCCACTTCCAGGACGTCGGGGTGGCTGGCCAGGATCCCTTCGACGTGCTCGGGGGAGATCTTTTCACCGCCCCGGTTGATCAGTTCTTTGATCCGGCCGCGAATGGTCAGCTCGCCGCTCGGCGACAACGATCCGAGGTCGCCGGTGCGCAGCCAGCCATCGGTGAAGTTGGCGGCGGTGATCGCCGGATCGCCGAGGTAGCCGCGCACGACGGTGGGGCCGTGCAGCCAGACCTCACCGACCGCTTCCGTGGGCGCCGGCTTGCCGTCGGGCCCAGCGATGCGGATCTCCGGGCCGGTCGACCTGCCGACGAGACCGGGTGTGGCAGCGGGGTTTTCGCTGTGGTCGGTGCCCCCGATGGATGTCGTGGCCACCTGGTGGGTGGCCTCGGTCATGCCGAAAGCGCACACCACCGGCGCCGAGAATGTGTCCTGCAGCTCCTGCGCCGTTTCCGCGGTGAGCGGGGCGCTGCAGCTGCGGATGAAGCGCAACGCCCGGATGTCGCCCGGATCCTCAGTCTTGGCGCGCTCCAACAGGATCTGGTGAATCGTCGGAACGGCGGTGTACCAGCTGGCCTGCACGGCGTCGATGTCGTCCCAGAACGTGTGCGCCGAGAAGCGTCCGCGGGCGGGCAGCAACACGGTACCGCCGGACGCCAGAGTGGCCAGCAGCGCGGCGAGCAGCCCGTGACCGTGGTAGAGCGGCATCACCGCAACCGTGGCGTCCTGCGGGCCGAGCCCGTAGCCGGCGACGATGGCCCGCACCGAGGCGGCGATGTTGGCGCGCGTCCACGGGACCATCTTCGGCACACCGGTGGTTCCGCCGGTGAACATGATCATGGCGTCGTCGTCGCGGAGCCCCTCGGGCGTCGCAACGCCGTCCTTCGGCGCGGCTGCGGTGTCCACGTGGACCGTCGGACCGCCCTGCAAACCAGCACCGTCACGGCCGACCGTCACCGCCATCGTCCACCACCGCAGGGCCGGCTCCCCTTTGTCGCCCGGGCCGTCACCGTCGACGAGCACGACGCGCGCGCCCGCCGTCTCGCTTCGGGCGCGCTGCTCGCTGACCGGCAGGGCGGGGTCCAGGGGCACGGCGACCAGGTCGGCCCGTGACGCCGCCAACAGGCCGACGACGAACTCGGCGTTGCTGCCCGCACGGAGCGCGACCCGGTCACCCGGCAGCAGGCCTGCCGACTTCAGTTGCCCGGCCAGGTCATCGACCAAACCGACCAACTCGCGGTAGCTGACCGACGTGCGATGGGAGGCGACGACAAGCGCCGACTGCTCCGGCGACCGCGTCGCCGCCGCCTCGACGAGGTCGGCGATGCCCGCGTCCGTGGGCTCCGGCGACTCCTGGCTACGAGAGATCGAGTCGGTCTGCATCGCCGCACTCCTTTTCGTCTTCGGTAAATCCCCTGCTCGCACCATGCCGAGCCGGCAGCACGTTCGTCCAATACTCATCCGCTCACGAGCGATAGCCGGTATCTATTAAACCGGCCGGACCGGTGATCGCCTTCGGTCGATAGACAGCGTTGATCGCTGCATAGGGGCTTAGTCTTGGACACCTGCGAGGCATCCGGACCACAGTGGTAGGCGAGTTTCCCCGCACCGGGCCCGGCCGGTCCGACCACGAACAGAGGAGTCGCCACCATGACCACCGTTTCGGCATCCGGGAGCCAGGCGCCCCGATCGGCGCGGTTGACCGACGGCTTCCACCTCGTCGTGGATGCGCTGAAGGCGAACGACGTCGACACCATCTACGGGGTGGTCGGCATCCCGATCACGGACCTGGCGCGCGTCGCGCAGGCATCCGGGATCCGCTACATCGGCTTCCGGCAGGAAACCTCGGCCGGCAATGCCGCCGCCGCCGCCGGTTTCCTCACCCGCCGGCCGGGGGTGTGCCTGACCGTGTCGGCGCCCGGTTTTCTCAACGGCCTGGCGGCGCTGGCGAACGCCACCACCAACTGCTTCCCGATGATCCAGATCTCGGGTTCCGGCAATCGGGCGATGATCGACCTGCAGCGCGGCGACTACGGCGAGCTCGACCAGCTCAACGCCGCGAGGCCGTTCGCGAAGGCGGCCTACCGGATCGGCCGGGTGGAGGACATCGGGCGCGGCGTGGCGCGCGCCATTCGGGCCGCGATCTCCGGCCGTCCGGGCGGTGTCTACCTGGACATCCCCGGTGACGTCCTGGGCCAGGCCATGGACACCGCCGCCGCGGCGGCCACGGTCTGGCGCGTTGTCGACCCCGCGCCCCGACTGCTGCCGGCACCCGAAACGGTCGACCGCGCACTGCAGGTGCTGGCCGAGGCCCAGCGACCGTTGATCGTGCTTGGCAAGGGCGCGGCGTACGCCCAGGCCGACCCGGTGATCCGCAGATTCGTGGAGACCACCGGGATTCCGTACCTGCCGACGTCGATGGCCAAAGGGCTGCTGCCGGACTCGCACCCGCAGTCGGCGGCCGCCGCACGCTCATTGGCGATCGCGCGCGCCGACGCCGTCCTGCTCGTCGGCGCCCGCTTGAACTGGCTGCTGGGCCATGGAGATTCGCCACAATGGGCGGCCGATGCCAAATTCGTGCAGGTCGACATAGCGGCATCGGAACTCGACAGCAACCAACCGATCGCCGCTCCGCTGGTCGGCGACATCGGCTCGGTGATGTCGGCGCTATGTGACGCCGTAGCCGCCCGCCCGATCGCGGTGCCCACCGAATGGTCGGACGAACTGGCCGATCGCAGAAACCGTAATGACGCCAAGATGCGCGAGCGCCTGGCCGAAAACCCCCATCCCATGCGATTTTACAACGCGCTCGGTGCCATTCGCGCCGTGCTGCAGGAGAATCCGGACGTCTACCTGGTCAACGAGGGAGCCAATGCGCTGGACCTGACGCGCAACGTCATCGACATGGAGCTGCCACGGCACCGGCTCGACACGGGAACCTGGGGCGTGATGGGTATCGGCATGGGCTACGCGATCGCCGCCGCGGTGGAGACCGGCAAGCCGGTGGTTGCGATCGAGGGCGACAGCGCATTCGGTTTCAGCGGAATGGAAATCGAAACCATCTGCCGCTACCACCTGCCGGTGACCGTCGTCATCCTCAACAACGGGGGTGTCTACCGCGGCGACGAATCGGCGACCGGCAACGATCCGGCGCCCACCGTGCTGAACGCGCGCGCGCATCACGAGTTGATCGCGCAGGCGTTCGGCGGCAGGGGATATCACGTCACCACACCGCCCGAGCTGCGGTCGGCACTGGCCGAAGCGATCGCCTCGGGAGGGCCGTCGATCATCGACTGCGAACTCGATCCGGCGGCCGGGGTGGAAAGCGGGCATCTGGCCAGCCTCAACCCGACCAGCGCGGCGGCGCCGCCGCCGGTATCCGTCAGCGCCGGTGGGTGATCTGCAACAGCTGCGACTCGAAGAACTCGTTCAGCGCCAACTGTTGCGCGGATGTGCTGAGCGCGCGGGCGATCGGTGAACCCGGCCCGGCGGCGCCGGTGGCGAGGGCGACGTCGGCTTCCAGTGTCGGCTCGACCATTTCGACCGCTCGGATGTCCCCGCCCAGCGGTGAGGTCCACAGCCAGGTGTGCGGGACGATGCACGCCCAGTTGCCGGCAGCTGCCTGCGCGAGCAGGGAAGCGACGGAGTCGGTTTCGACTTGCGGGTTGACGGTGATCCCGTGGCCGGCGAAGGCCTTGTCGATGATCTGGCGGTCTCGCATGTCAGCCGTGAGCAGGGCGAGCGGCAGCTGCGCGGCCTCGGGCCAGGTCAATGTCGAGGTGCCGGAGGGCGACATGTCCGCCGGACACAGCAACACGGAGCGCTCCCGGTACAGCGGCACCAGGTTGACGTCGTGGGCTTAGTCTGGGTCGGCGTGCACGATGGCGGCGTCGAGCTCGAAGTCGCGCAGCCGCCGGTACAGTTCGGTGGCGGCCAGGCGGGAAAGGATGTGCACCTTGACCAATGGGTGCGCCGAACAGAACGCCGAGAGCACCAGGGAGGCCGTCGTCGAGGCGGTGGGAACCGTGCCCAACCGAAGCGTTCCGGTGATGCCCGACCGGACCGCGTCGACCTCGGCCTTGAACGCATCGTGCTCGGCAAGAATCCGTTTCGCCCACACGACCAACCGCTCCCCCTCGGGCGTCAGGCCCTCGAAGCTGTGCCCACGATTGATCAGCGTGACGTTGAGCTCTCGTTCCAGCTTGGCGATCGCCGAGAATAGCGCGGGCTGGGACACGTAGCATTTCTCGGCCGCCCGGGCGAAGTGCCGCTCGGAAGCGACCGCAACGAAGTACTCCAGTTGACGGAAGAGCACCCGCACCTCCTCGGCCTTCGGGCACCTTGGAGTACCGCCGCCACTGAGGCTAACGCGCACTGTCCGACGCCACGACAACAGGATCTGTTCGGAGTCAACGACGTTCGCCGATCGAGCCGCGCCGGGCCGGTGTTGGAACCGTCCGGTTGCTGCAGCCGCGCCCACCGCTGCGCGCCGGAGCCCGCCGCGGGAGTGAACCCAGACCGGTGATCGGATCGTTATCGTGGAGACGGAGCGAAACTGTGTTTGCTGAAACCCGTAATGGGTGGACGGCCAGTAGAATATCGTTTGTGTCGATCGCACCATCTCGAAGGGTAAACGCCATGCGTCGAGCGTTTCGTTATCTGTTCGTTGTGGTGGCGATCACGTCGCTGGGCCTGTTCGGCGGCACGGCCCGCAGCCAAGCCGCAATCCCGGTTCCCGAACCGGTTCCGGGAGTTGCCTCGGTTTTGCCGGCGAACGGTGCGGTGGTGGGCGTGGCGCATCCGGTGGTGGTGACGTTTACAGCGCCCGTCACCGATCGCGGCGCCGCCCAACGGTCGATTCGCGTCACGTCGCCGAGCGACACGCCCGGACACTTCCAATGGGTCGAGAACAACGTGGTGCAGTGGGTTCCGGCGCGGTACTGGCCCGCCCACTCCCATGTGTCGGTCGGCGTGCAGGAACTGACCACCGGGTTTGACACCGGTGACGAGTTACTCGGTGTAGCCAGCGTCTCCGGGCACACCTTCACCGTCAGCAGGAACGGCGAAGTGCTCCGCACCATGCCGGCATCCATGGGCAAGCCCACCCGCCCGACGCCGATCGGCAACTTCGCCGCCCTGGAAAAGCAGCGCAGCGTGGTGATGGACTCGCGCACCATCGGTATCCCGCTGAGTTCGCCCGAGGGATACAAGATCACCGCCCAGTACGCGGTGCGTGTCACCTGGAGCGGCGTCTACGTGCACTCGGCCCCGTGGTCGGTCGATTCGCAGGGCTACAGCAATGTCAGCCACGGGTGCATCAACCTGAGCCCGGACAATGCCGCCTGGTACTTCAACCAGGTCAACGTCGGCGATCCCATCCAGGTCGTGGCCTGACGTCGAATCTGCTACCGGCGGCCCTGATCTAGGGGGCTAATGCGGTAGGCCGTTCTTGATTGCGGCGTCTTGCTTGCGGCCGATGTCCGTCGCTACGCCCGCGTCGATGGGATCGTTGGGCGCGCTGTCGAACTCCAGGTTCACGAGCGCCTTGCCCTCGGTGAACAACAGCACGCTTATCGCCTGCGAATTGTCCCGCGACGTGCCGGAAATCATCGTCCCGTTGGAGCCGACATCGACCGGCTGCCAGGTTCCGCTGACCTTGCTCGAGTAATTGCCTTTGGTGTTGTCGACCCCCGCCGCTGCCGCCGCGGGGTCGGCGACGATCAGGATGGTGTCCCCGATCCGGCGGCTGCTGTCAGCGTTGGCGAACAACTGCGCGACGCCGGCCGCATTGTTGGGATTGAGCACCGGTGGTTGAGGAGCGGTGAAATCCCCACCTATCTCGCTTGGCTTGATGAGCAACCCGCTGTAGTCCATGGGTTGTCCCGCCGACGGGCCTGTCACCGTGTTGGAGCCGGTCGACGAAGTGGCTCCGGAGGACGACGGTGACGACGCATTGTTGCTGCCGCAGCCGGCGACACCGGTGGCGCCTACCAGGATGGCGGCGACGGCCCAGCCGCCGATCCGGGCAATTCCCATGGGCCTTCCTTCCGCCGCAATCCATACCCGGTTCCGCCGGCGCCTGACGTTGCCGCGCGACGCTGGTGGGAACGCAGCGCCTTTGAACATACGCGCACACGCGCACCGGCGGGTACGTCTTCGCGGCCTATGCTGGCGTGGGTCGGCGGATGTTGGCGGGTAGGGATGGAATGACATGACGGCTACAGGGGCGCGCGCCGTGCGGTTCGACCGTTACGGAGGACGAGACGTGTTGTATGTGGCGGACATCGAGATGCCGTCGCCGGGGCCGGGCGAGGTGGTGGTCGAAGTCCGTGCGGCGGGGATCAACCCCGGCGAGGCCGGAATTCGCATCGGGGCGATGCACGAGATGTTCCCCGCCACCTTTCCGTCGGGTGAGGGCAGCGACCTCGCCGGTGTGGTGACCGCGGTGGGGCCGGGAGTCACCGAGTTCGCCGTGGGTGACGAAGTGATGGGTTTCAGCTTGCGCCGGTCCAGCCACGCCACCCACACGGCCGTCCCGGTGGGACAATTGATCCGCAAACCTTCCGAATTGAGTTGGGCGGCGGCGGGCTCGCTATACGTGGTGGGTGTGACGGCTTACGCAGCCGTCCGGGCGGTGGCACCCCAGCCGGGTGAGACGGTAGCCGTTTCGGCGGCGGCGGGCGGAGTGGGCAGCCTGGTCGTGCAACTGCTGGCGCGGCGAAAGGCGTTAGTACTCGGCATCGCGGGGCCCGGCAACGCCAACTGGCTGCGCAGCCACGGCGTCATCCCGGTCGCGTACGGCGGCGATTTTCAGGGCCTGGCCGAGCGGCTGCGGGAGGCCGCCCCGGACGGTATCGACGCCTTTATCGACTTGTTCGGCCCGGACTACGTCCAACTCGCCGTGGACCTCGGGGTGGCACCCGAGCGGATAGACACCATCATCTCGTTTCAGAAGGCCGGCGAAGTCGGCGCCAAGACGGAGGGCAGCATGGACGCGTCGACACCGGAGGTGCTCGCCGAAATGGCCGACCTCGTCGCTACGGGCGCCATCGAGTTCGACATCGCCGCCACCTTTCCGCTCGACCGGGTCGCCGACGCATTCGAGGTGCTCGAGGAGCGGCACACCCACGGCAAAATCGTTCTACTGCCTACGAATTCACAGTGAAGCGGCCGGCCCGACGATGCCCGCCTCGACGATTCTGATGACGATCAGGACGCAGGCGAGCACCAGGTAGCCGCGTAGCGTCAACAGGCCGGCTCGACGCACGGGCGACATGAGAGGCCGGTCCAGTGTCGCCAATGCAGGCATGGTCCAGTTCGCACGCATCGCGTCGCGCATGGCCTTGCGTTCGGCTCGCGACAGTTTCGGCGCGGCGTCGAGGTCGGCGCGTGCGCCGGCGCGGAACCCCTGTCCCCCGGTTCTCACGCTGCGTCGCTCGGTGAACCAGCCGACGGCAAAGACGACGGCGCCGCCGGCAATTCCGAGCCCGGCGCCGATGCCCAGGCCGCTCAGCAGGGTGGCGGTCGACAATTCGGGGAAGAACGTCACAGCGGTGAGCATCAGCGACAACACCACCAGCGACCACACGATGATCCACGCCAGGGCATTCTGGCGAAGAGTGTTCACCCACGGCCCCAGCACGGGACGGTCGTTGCACAGCAGCACCAGGAATACGGTCGCCGACGGCAGCAGCACGCCGGCAAGAGCCTGCACGCCCTGGGTGATCAGGCCGAGGATGTGATCGGGACTGAACGCCACGACGGCCGATATGCCAAGGAGCGCAGCGTAGCTGCCGTAGAACAATGGGGCCTGGGTGATCTTCCAATGCAGCGAATGAGGCTTGCCGAAGGCGTCGCCGAGCGCATAGGTGGTGGACAGGCCCACGACGTTCGCGCCGATTAGCGAAGCATCCAGCAGTATGACCGCGAAGAGCACGCCCACGGTGTGCCCGACGTGGTTCGACAAGTGGGAAGCGACCGCACCGGCGTCAGTAAATTTACCCGCGTCGGCAGTTCCGCCAAGCCCGAACGCTGCGGCTGCCATCAGCGCGACCGCCCCCCCGATGACCCCGATGATGCCGATACATAGATCGGCTCTTCCGTAGCTCATCCAGCGTGGGGTGATGCGCTTGTCGACGACATTGGATTGCTGGAAGAACAACTGCCACGGCGCCACCGTGGTGCCCACGATCGCCATGATGAGCATCAGCACGACGGCGTCCGGTTCGCCGGGCAATGACGGCATCAACCCGTGCACGCTCGGACCCAAGGCGGGGTGCACGGACAGCACAACAGGGACAATTGCAACGTTCGCCGCGATCAGCACGAACATGACCTGCTCCCAACGGCGGAAGGAACCGCCGGCAACGACGGCGAACAACAGCACCGCCGCGACTGGCACCGCGATCGTTCTCGGGCAACCGAGAAATCCGAGCGCCAGTGACACACCGATGAATTCGGTGACGATGGTCAATGCGTTGAGGATCAACAGGTCCCCGACACTGAATGCGCCCCAGAACTTGCCGAACCGCTCGAAGATCAACCGCGCGTGCCCGACACGGGTGACCGCGCCTAAACGGAGCACCATTTCCTGGTTCACGTACAGCACGGGCATCAGCAACACCAGCGTCCAAAGCAGGTTCATGCCGTAGTTCTGCCCGGCCTGCGCGTAAGTCGCGACACCGCCGGCATCGTTGTCACCGATCATCACGATCAGACCGGGACCAGCGATGACCATCAGCAAACGCAACCGTTGCAAACGCGTGCGACCCGCGTGGCTGACGTCTCGCCCGATACGCCCGAACGCACCAACGATATCGCCGACGTGCGCCGAATCCAGCACGGCCGAAGTTGAACTGTCAAGTGCTCCCCGCGGCGGTGCAGACCCTTCGACATGCAAGGCAGCGCCACCGGCGGCCGGCGGGACCTCGGCTGCCCCAATTGGGTCAGTGGACATCGAAGTCATGAGATTCTCGCTATCTGAGGAGGTTCCAGTTCGGCGAAGAAAGGTGTGACATCCGCGCCGAAGGGCGCACTCGGGGACGAATTACCGGCGGTCGCCCGTGCGGTCCGACGGGTGTCCGCCCAGCGAGGCCGTGACCACCGCTATCGGCATCCGCGAGACGTACAGGTTGGCCCGCTCCTGCGGAGTCAACGAGAACCGTGCCGAGAGCATGTTCGCCACCCCGCGCAGCATCGATATACCGGAAAAACGGTGTGAACCAACAAAAGCCATGATCTTCTCCTATCAGGAAGGGTCGATCGGCTCGGATCCTTCGCGCCCGGGGCGGGCACCGGACCGCTCGGCATGGGCCGCGCGGGAGGGCCGTACGCCCGAGAAGTCAGGCGGCAGAAGGAATGCCGGAGCCGGATCGGGACAAGATGGAATTCGGACAAGGACTATCGCTCGGACTAGTCTCGCTCATCTCGCCCTCACCTCCTCACGGCCGGGACACACGTGGGTGTCATCACATTCACCTGAACGGAAGAGGCGCGAATAACCGGCGGCAAGCCGCCGGCCGCACCCCTCTCGTCGGAGCTTCGGCACTGCACGGCGTATCCGGACTTGGTCCGGAAGCCACTTGGGCTCAACCCTTGGGTCCGGGAAGAGCTGTCCTGACCCGGGGCGTCTCTCGACGTTCGGGGTCAGTGGCCTGTATCCATGCAGACGCCTCACCTACCGAGGTGCTTGCAGGATCCATGCTTGCACTGCGACGCACTGCTCGTCAAACCCGTTTACGAAACCATTACGTCAGATTCTGTTAACCATCGCCGGTCAACCTCGACCCGCCACCTTCGCGACTACCCTCCAAGACATGGCCAACACGTTGCAGTATCCCAAGATTGCCACGGTGCTAGACCGCATGTACGCGGAGGCAAAGAACCAGATGTCGTTGCTGCGCGACAGACGTGGTGACTTCGACCGGCCGATGAACGCGCAGGAACGCGCCGAGGCGATGAGCGAGTTTTACATACCGGTGACGCCCGAGGCCGGCCAGTTGCTGTATGCGCTGGTGCGGGCGACCCGTCCGGCGACGGTCGTCGAATTCGGTATGTCGTTCGGCATTTCCGCCATCCACCTGGCGTCCGCGGTGCGCGACAACGGCAGCGGTCGAGTGGTGACCACCGAGCTCAGCGCCGGAAAGATAGGGGCCGCGAAGAAGACGTTCGCCGAGACCGGCTTGGACGACGTCATCACCGTGCTGGAAGGAGATGCGCTCGCCACGCTGGCTGACCTGGACGGATCGGTCGACTTCGTGCTGCTCGACGGTTGGAAGGATCTGTACCTACCGGTGATCGAGCTGCTCGAACCTCGCCTGTCCCCGGGTGTGCTCATCGTCGCGGACAACACCAACGCGGCCGACACCCAGCCGTATCTCGACCGGGTTCGCAACCCCGACAACGGCTATGTGAGCTTCAACTTCAACGTCCGCGACAGTGACAGCATGGAAATCAGCTGCCGCACAGACGGTTAACGCAGGGACTCCTCGAGCCACGGGGTCAGCCATTTCACGCCTTCCGGGGTGAGGTGGACACCGTCGCTACGGACTTTGATGCCGTCAACCTTGGCCGTGTAAACGCCGTCCGGACACAGCTTTTTGTTCAGGTCCAGGATCGCGACGCCTGCGTGATGGCTGACCGCCTTGCGCAGCATGGTGTTCCACAGATTGACCCGGTCGGGCTGGTCCTCGGGGTACAAGCGGCCGTCCGGCTTCTCGCCGCCGCGGCTGTAGGGCACCGTGGCGACCACCACTCGAACGCCGGTGGAACTGACGACGTTCAGCGCCCGTTCCAGCTCGCCGTTCAGGTATGCGTCGAAGGTCGGATCCCCGATGTGGGTCCACTGCCCCTCGTTGACACGATCGACGGTCTCCCAGCGGCCGATGATAAGCAGCGCAACGTCCGGCTGGTCCAGGCCGACCTGCGCCGACCATCGGGTGGGCCAGCCGTCGCACTCCGCCCTCTGCTCAAGGGTTTGTCCGATGTAGCGATACGGGGTGCCGCGCACCAGGCTGCAGCCGATGACGGTGTGGTCGAGGAACGCGAATCCCGGCGTCGGCGGCAGGTAGTGCATCCAGGTCCAGCCGATGGAATCGCCGAACACCGATACGGTGAACGGCCGATTGGGATCCCGCGGTGCCGGGCGGCTCCCGCCGGGCGGGGACGGTGAGACCGCGGCGACCGCCGAGACGCCGGGCGGCAGGCCCGGCTCGCGCAGACCGGGACCGGTACCCACCGGCACCACCAGCAAGGTCACGGCGGCGGCGCTGGCCACGGTGGCGGCGGCCAGCGGCAACAACGGCACCCGCGCAGGTCGCCAGCGCCGGATGGGTTGTTCGATCAGCCACCATGACACGCCGGCCGCTGCGACCGTGGCGCCGCACCGCGCGGCGAACAGCGGCAGCCCGGCCCACCCGGTGCGTTCGCCGTTGAGCGCCAAGAAGACCGGCCAGTGCCACAGATAGACGCCGTAGGAGATGGTGCCCAGCCACACCAGGGGTCGCCAGGCCAGGAGGCGGGCGACAGCTCCGCGTTGCTCCAATGCCACCGGCGCGACCACGAGAACGGCGGCGATCGCCACACCGATCAGCAGTCCGTGGCGGAACTCGCGGGCACTGCCCGTTGCGTAGTGCGTTGCCGCCGCAAGGCCCGCCATCCCGGCGAGCGGCAGGACGCGGGCCACCCGCCGTCCCCACCGGCTTCCGATCAGGCACCAGCCGCGGTTCAGCGACGGCCAATCCCTGACCAGCAGAGCCGCTGCCGCGGAGCCGGTCAGCAGCGCTTGCACGCGGGTGTCGGTGCCGAAATAGATCCGGTCGCGGGTGGTGTCGGAGGCGAGAGCAATGGCGACCGCGGCGGAAGCCAGCGCACCCACGGCGGCGATCACGAACATGGCGAGCCGCACCCCGCCCACGGTCGCCAGGCCGAGGTGGCGCCTGGCCCGCGCGGCCAACAGCAGTGTCACCCCGATCAGCAGCACCGGCCAGACGAAGTAATACTGCTCCTCCACCCCCAGCGACCAGGTGTGCTGCAGCGGCGAGGGCGGAGCGCCCTGGGTGAAGTAGTCGGTCTTCTGGACCACGAACCGCCAGTTGGCCACCCACAGGAATGCCGCGATCGCGTCGTTGCGTAGACCCGTGAGGGCCTGGTCGGGAAGGAGGCCGCGGGCGGCGGCGACGGTGAGCACCATCAACATCAAGGCCGGCAGCAGTCGACGCGCCCGACGAATCCAGAAGCCCGTCAGGTCAATACGGCCGGTGCGTCCCAGCTCGTCCAGCAACAGCGAGGTGATCAGGAAACCGCTGAGGACGAAGAAGACGTCCACACCGATGAACCCGCCGCAGACGCCGGCGATGCCGCCGTGGCCGACGAGCACCAATGCAACGGCTATCGCACGCAGCCCGTCCAGCCCGGGAATTCCGCTGCGTCGTTCGGGTCGATCCCAGATTGCCAGCCGGCCAACGCGGCGCACCGGAGCAATCCATCGGGGCCGCCGAGCAGAACGAGCCGGTGCGGGAGATGTCCCGCCCGGCTCAGCGTTCGCTGTCAGCGCGCCCTGACCACCCTGTCGCCCGGCGCCATGGTTGATGCCGATACGTCGCTGCCCCTCCTCTTGATCGGAGCAAGCCTAATTGCGACGCAGCAGGATTCGGCCGACGACACGCGAAGGCGCGGCCCGCTTTTCTAGCTCCGGGCCGCGCCTAGGCCGAGTCGCCCCGCCTTGCATCGAAGGGGGACTCGAAGTGGCGCCGGATGCCGGCCAGCATCTCGATGTGCGCCTTGACCGCTTCGCGCGTCGTCACCGCGGCCAAGGGCCGCGGCGCGGAAATCCGGACTCGCTCGGTGACGCGGGTGCCGCCGGGGACCGGCTCGAAACTGACCGTGCCGCGCAGGCGAACCCCGGGTGACTGATCGGCCTCGGTCATCACGTCACCATCGTCGGGCACCCGCAGCCGTGCCTGGTAGGTGACCTTCACGGTGAACGGGCCCAAGGGGATTCGGTCGACCACCCGATAGGTCTGCAGGTACCCGTCCGTGGTTTCGCTGCGGGACAGCACCTCCACCGACATGATCAGCGGGTGGACCAGCTTGATGTTGTTCAGGTCCACGTAGAAGTCGCGGACCTGGTCCGCCGGCGCCGGGACTTCCTCGGTGAGCGTGCGCTGGGCGTGCGCGTACCACCAGCTCATTGGGAGAACTCCGCGAGGAGGGCGGCCGTGCGCCACCAGACCAGCGCGGCGAACGCGGCCAAAACGACGAGCGTCACCGCGGCCTGGACCATCGAGCGACGCTCCTTTGGCGGGTAGACGTAGGCCGCGGCAACCAACGCGCCGGTCACCAGCCCGCCCAGGTGCCCCTGCCAGCTGATCCGCTGCGCGCTGATCGCCGGGACGACGAAGGTGAAGACCAGGTTGATCGCGATGATCGCGACAACCCAACGGACGTCCAGCGCCAGCCGCTTGCCCACCACGAACGTGGCACCGAACAGCCCGAAGATGGCGCCCGACGCGCCCGCCGTCGCAGTATTGAGTGGCGACAGCAGGTAGACCAGGACCGAGCCGCCGAGCCCGCTCAGCGCGTACAGCGCACCGAATCGCAGTCTGCCCAGCCAGATTTCGAGCGGCGGGCCGACGATGTACAGCGCCCACATGTTCAACAGCAGATGCGTCGCGCCGTAGTGCAGGAACGCCGAGGTCACCAGGCGGTAGAACTGGCCGTCGGCGACGGCCGGCGGCCACAGGGTGAGCCGCGTCTCCAAGTTGCCCGAGGCCATCTCGACGACAAATGCCACCACGTTGATCGCTATCAGCGCGTAGGTGACCACCGGCGTGGCGGATCGCTGCCGCCCGCCGACGCGGGTCCGCGGCTGGCGAACCGTCCGGGCCCCCGCCTGAACACACTCCACGCACTGCTGCCCCGCCGCGGCGTCACGCACGCAGTCCGTGCAGATATAACGGTCACACCGGTTGCAGCGGACGTACGTCGGGCGACCCGGATGCCGATAGCAGGTCGGCGCCGCGGCCGGCGACTGCGGTGCGCTGGCTTGATTCACCCGATCATTCTTGCGCGTGTCTGGCCCTACCGATCTCATTTCCCAGTCCGCCGCGTTGCCTTACGGTGTTAAACGTGACCGGTGTTCGTACCGCCGTCGTCGAGCGCTACCTGGAGTGCTTGGCCGCGCATGACTGGGACGGCCTGGCCGCGACGATCGCCGACGAAGGCCTGACCCGAGAGGGCCCGTTCTGCGACGTCATCGGGGGCAAGGCGCATTACGTCGCCTACCTGCGTAAAGTTCTCACCAACCTCGAGGGTCACCGGTTGCAGGTGCAGCGCGTCTCACATGTGAACGCCCGGCTTTCCTTCGTCGAGTTGACCGAGGCTTTCGAGATCGACGGCGTGCCCGCGCAGTGGCCCGAATGCATCCTGTTCGAGCGGGACGACGAGGGACTGATCTCGCGCGTGAGCGTGTTTTTCAAGCAGCCGGGCGCAGGCGCCACGTGAGCAGCCGGGCATGGACGTATTCCCTACCCCACCGAATTGACCTACTGTGACTTGGGTGGAATCACACGGAAACCCCGAATTGGTGCCCGTCGAAAAACTGCACCCTGGCGATCCGGTCACCGATGTCAATGATGGCGGTCAGCGGTACATAGTTCTCGAGTCTAAAACCGTCGGCGATGGCTGCGTGGTCCTCGAACTCGAGTCCAGGGTTGAACACCGATTGCAGGTCATCGAGAAATCGTTCCCGATCGGATACCACTTCGGCAGGGCGCACCACCGGATTTTGTAGCCGATTTCCTTGGCTCGTTATTGCGCGGTGTACCCGTTTGACGGCCACCGCGTTATTTTTGGAGCCATCTGCTGCCTGCGCACTGCGGGGCGTGGGTCGTCGGGAGCGTTCGCACCGAACCGCCGCGGCGGCGCGCTGCCCTATTCCGGCGCCATTCCCGCCATTCGTCCGGTGCCGTGTACGCGTAACGCCTCGGGAGTTCTTCCCAATCTCTTGGCCGCCAATGACGAACGCACTGGCGGCGGACCCTTCGTCCGCGCCGAAGCTCGGACGGGTTTGGCTTGCCGCCAAGCCCGGTAAGCTCTTCGGCAGAGCAGCGATTACACCCCTGTTAAACAGGGAATCCGAGCCGTCGCAGTCGTCGGTGTCATCCCACGGCCCATCCCCGGGCCCAGATATGGACAGGTCCCGGACACGCCGGGATCATTAGGCGCGGTAGACGTAATCGAAGGGTGGCGGAGTGAAGATTCCGGGCGTAACCAGCGTCGTCGCTGGTGTGGCCGGTGGAGCCGCGCAGCTGGTGCGAGTCGGCGCATCGACCGCAGCCGGGGCAGCGAGCGCCGTGCAGACATTGACCAGCCCGGTCGCGGAGCTGGCCGTACCGGTGGTGCAGTCGGTGGCCCAGACGACGGGGCGGGCAATCGGGGTGAACGGTTCCGCCAACGGCTCGTCGGGTGGCATCACGCCGCCGGTCCGCTGGCAGAGCGGGCGGCGCGTGCACCTGGACCTGGACCCGTTGCTGCCGTTCCCCGCCTGGCACGAGCATGCGCCGGCGGTGGAGGAACCGGTGCGCAGGATCGCGGGCGTCGCCGCCGCCCACGTCGAGGGGGCGCTGGGTCGGCTCGTCATCGAACTCGACGGCGACGCCGACCCCGACGCCGTCCTGGACGAGATAAAGGAAACGGTCTGTCAGGTTGCCGCCGACCTGACGTTTGTGGGTCCCAAGACGCCGACCCGGACCGCGCCATTCGCGGACCCGGGTAACCCCCTGGCGATACTGGTCCCCTTCTCCGCGGCGGCCATGGACGTGGCGGCCATCGGTATCGCGGTCACCGGCTGGCTGGGCCGATTGCCCGTCGCGCCTCGAAGCGCCCGCGCCGCGGCGGCTCTGCTGAATCACCAACCCCGGATCGTGGGCGTGCTGGAGGCGCGGCTGGGCCGAGTCGGCACCGACATCGCGCTGAGCGCTTCCACCGCGCTGGCCAACGGGTTGAGCCAGGCGGTCGGCACCCCACTGATGGATTTGGCGCAACGCAGCCTCCAGGTCTCCGAAGCGGCGGCCCACCGCCAGCGCTGGCGGGAACGCGAGCCCGAACTCGCCTCGCCCAAGCGGCCGCAGGCCCCGGTGGTCCCCGTCATCTCGTCGGCCGGCCCCAAGGCCCAGGCACCACGTCACAACTCGGCCGCCGCGTCGGCGGGTGAGGTCTCGCACGTGGTGGTCGGCGGGGCCATCGACGCCGCCATCGACACCGCGAAGGGATCGATGGCCGGGCCGGTGGAGGAGTACGCCGACCAGGCAGCGAACGCATCGCTGATCGCCGCGGCGGGCGCGCTGTTGGCGGGTGGCGGAACCGAAGACGCGGCCGGCGCACTGCTGGCCGGCGTGCCCAGGGCGGCGCACGTGGGCCGGCAGACCTTCGCCGCCGTCCTGGGCCGCGGGCTCGCCCGCGCCGGGGAGATGATCCTCGACCCCGGCGCTCTGCGCCGTCTGGATCGGGTAAAAGTGATCGTCGTCGACGGGGCGGCGCTGCGTGGCGACCACCGCGCCGTGTTGAAGGCGCGGGGAGACGTACCGGGCTGGGACGAGGACCGGGTTTACGAGGTCGCCGACGCTCTGCTGCACGGCGAGGAGGCACCCGAGCCGGACCCCGACGAGCTACCGGCCACCGGGGCTGGCCTGCGATGGATTCGCGCGCAGGAACCGTCGGCGGCGCCCGCCCAGGGCCTCGAACACGCCGACCTGGTGGTCGACGGTGAACGCGTCGGCAGCGTCGACGTGGGCTGGGAGGTCGACCCGTTCGCCATCCCGCTGCTGCAGACCGCGCACCGCACGGGGGCCCGAGTGGTCCTGCGCCACGTCGCCGGCACCGAGGACCTGACCGCCAGCGTGGCCGTGAGCCACCCGCCGGGCACGCCACTTCTGACGCTGGTGCGCGACCTGCGGACCGATCGCGGACCGGTGTTGCTGATCACCGCGCTGCACCGAGACTTCGCGTCGACCGACACATTGGCGGCGCTGGCCATCGCCGACGTCGCCGTGGCACTCGACGACCCCCAGGCCGCGACGCCGTGGACCGCCGACATCATCACCGGCACCGACCTGGCCGCGGTGGTGCGGATACTGTCGGCGCTGCCGGTCGCCCGGGAGGCCACGGAATCGTCGGTGCGTCTCGCCAAGGGCGGCAGCACGCTGGCCGGCCTGTTGCTGGTCACCGGCGACCCCCGCACGCTGAGTCCGTTCGCCGTCCAGCGCTGGCTCAACCCCGTCAACGCGGCCGCCGCGGCCGCGTTGATGCAGGGCAGCTTCGCGGCCACCAGGGTGCTCCGGCTGCCGGACCCCACGCCGCAGCCGCTGACCGCCTGGCACGCCCTGGATCCGGAGATCGTCTACTCCCGGTTGGCCGGCCGCACCCGACCCCTGGCGGTCGAGCCCGGCACCGCGCCGTGGCGGCAGCTTGTCGACGACCTGTCCTACAACCCGGTCGTCGCGCCGCTGCGGGGCCCGGCAGCACGGGTGGGCCGGCTGCTTTCCGCGACGCGGGCCGAGCTGTCCGACCCGCTCACCCCGATCCTGGCCGTGGGAGCGGCGGCTTCGGCGATCGTCGGCAGCAACGTCGACGCGCTGCTGGTCGCCGGCGTCATGACCGCCAATGCGTTGGCCGGCGGGCTGCAACGGTTGCGGGCCGAAGCGGCGGTCGCCGAGCTGTTCGCCGAGCAGGACCAGCACGCGCGCCGGGTCGTCCTCCCGGCGGTCGCGACGGCGCGCCGACGGCTGGAGGCCGCTCGCACGACGGAACGCACGGTCACCGTGACCGCGAAATCGCTGCGGCCGGGCGACATCATCGACGTTGCCGCCCCGGAGGTGGTCCCGGCGGATGCCCGCCTCCTGGTTGCCGAGGACCTGGAGGTCGACGAATCCTTCCTCACCGGTGAGTCGTTGCCGGTGGACAAGCAGGTCGACCCCGTAGCCGTCGCCGACTCCGACCGGGCCAGCATGCTGTTCGAGGGCAGCACCATCGTTGCCGGGCGTGCCCGGGCGATTGTCGTGGCGACCGGCGCCGGGACGGCCGCGCAACGGGCGATCTCGGCGATAGCCGACGTCGAGTCGGCGGCCGGAGTGCAGGCACGGTTGCGGGAGCTGACCAGCAAGGTGCTGCCGCTGACGCTCGGGGGCGGCGCAACGGTCGCCGGTCTCGCCTTGGCGCACCGGGCGCCGCTGCGTCAAGCGGTGGCCGACGGAGTCGCGATCGCCGTGGCCGCGGTGCCCGAGGGCCTGCCGCTGGTGGCCACCCTGGCCCAGCTGGCCGCGGCGCAGCGCTTGTCGCGGCGCGGAGCGCTTGTCCGCACACCGCGTGCGGTGGAGGCTCTGGGCCGGGTCGAAACGGTGTGCTTCGACAAGACCGGCACGCTGACCGAAAACCATTTGCGCGTCGTGTGCGCCGTGCCGCAGTCCACCGGTCTCGAGGATCCCTTCCCCAAGGTGACCGACCCGCGGGCCGCCGAGGTGCTGCGCGCCGCCGCTCGCAGCAGCACCCAGCCCCAGAACGGGCAGGGACACGCGCACGCCACCGACGAGGCGATCCTGACGGCAGCGAAAGGTCTTGACGGCCAAGGTGCCTCGGAGTGGACCATGCTCGCCGAGGTTCCATTCGAATCCAGTCGGGGCTACGCCGCCGCCATCGGGCAGGGGAACGACGACCCAGAACCGACGCTCGTCGTGAAAGGTGCCCCCGAGGAGATCCTGCCGCGGTGCCGGTTCGCCGACGCGGACGGCGACCGGACTCCTCAGGACCATGCGGAGTCCATGGTGGTGCGCCTCGCCGAGCAAGGCCTGCGCGTGTTGGCGGTGGCGCAGCGTCGTTGGAAACACGCCACCGGCGACGAGGAAACGGACGCCGACGCCGTCGACGCCGCCGCCCACGACCTGGAGCTGATCGGCTACGTCGGTCTCGCGGACACCGCGCGCGCGTCGGCGCGGCCGCTGATCGAGGCGCTCGTCGAAGCCAACCGCAGGGTGGTGCTGATCACGGGCGACCACCCGGTCACCGCACGCGCGATCGCGCGCCAGCTGGGCCTGCCGCCGGATGCGCGGGAAATAAGCGGCGCCGAGCTGGCCGCCCTCGATGAAGAGGCCCGCGCCAAGGTGGCCGCCGACGTGCAGGTCTTCGCCCGCGTCAGCCCCGAACAGAAGGTGCAGATCGTCTCGGCGCTGCAGTCCTGCGGGCAGGTGACCGCGATGGTCGGCGACGGGGCCAACGACGCCGCCGCCATCCGGATGGCCGACGTGGGCATCGGGGTCAGCGGCAGGGGTTCGTCAGCCGCGCGGGGGGCCGCCGACATCGTCTTGACCGAGGACGACCTGGGTGTGCTGCTCGACGCGTTGGTCGAAGGCCGCGGCATGTGGGGCGGCGTACGGGACGCGGTGAGCATCCTCGTCGGCGGCAACGTCGGTGAAGTCCTCTTCACCATCATCGGCACCGCGTTGGGCACCGGCCGCGCCCCGGTGGGTACCCGCCAACTGCTGCTGGTCAACCTGCTCACCGACATGTTCCCCGCGCTCGCGGTTGCGGTCACCCCGCAATACCCCCGGCCGGACGAGACCGACGACGGGGTCGACCGCGACGCCGAAGAGCTGCAGCGCGCCTTCCAGCTTGCGACGTTGGCCGGGCCGGCGCCGTCGCTCGACGCGCCGCTGATGCGCCAGATCGTCACCCGCGGCGCCGTCACGGCCGCCGGGGCGACGGCGGCCTGGGCCATCGGGCGGTGGACTCCGGGTACCGAACGCCGCACGTCGACCATGGGATTGACCGCCGTGGTGGCGACCCAGCTGGCGCAGACGCTGCTCACGCGCCGGCACAGCCCGCTGGTGCTGGGGACGGCGCTGGGCAGCGCCGGTGTCCTGGTCGCCATCGTCCAGACCCCCGGCGTCAGCCACTTCTTCGGCTGCACCCCGCTCGGGCCGGTCGCCTGGAGCGGTGTCATCGGCGCCACCGCGGGCGCCACCGCCATCTCGGTGCTGGCGCCGAATTGGCTGGCCAAGCGGGTGGCCGCGCTAGAACCTGCTGACGAGCAATAGGCGACTTTCACTTGCCCCGCTAGCTGGTCAGCTCCCGACGCACCACCTTGCCCGCGGGATTGCGCGGGATGATGTCGACGACGTTGATGTCCCTGGGCTGTTCGAAGCGAGAAACCTTGTCCTTCAAGTAGTCCCGTATCGCCGGCGCATCGATGCCGCTGCCCGGCTGCAGCACCACGAACGCCGCCAGGCGGTGACCGAACCGCTCGTCGGGGACACCGATGACCGCGCTGTCGGCGATGCCGGGGTGTTCGGCGAGTGCGTTCTCCACCGCGCGCGGATAGACGTTCTCTCCGCCGGAGATGATCATGTCGTCTTCGCGGCCAACGATGTAGAGCCGGCCCGCGTTGTCGAGATAGCCCATGTCGCCCGTGCTGGTCATGCCGCGGACGACGACCTTTGCCTCACTAGCGCACGAGCCGCCCGTGTAGCCCTCGCTTGCCAGCTCGCCGCCGACGAAGATGCGACCGGTGACGCGCGGACCGACGGGCCGGTCCTTCTTGTCGAAAATCCGCACCGGGCAGCCGGCGACCGGTTTGCCGACGGTTTCCGGGGCGTCGCGGAGGTCCGCCGGGGTTGCGAGGGCGCCGATGCCGACCTCGGTCGAGCCGTAGCCGTTGTAGAGGACGTCGCCATACGTGTCCATGAACCGCTGACCGAGCGTGGGATCCAGCCGGTCCCCGCTGGAGAGCACCACCCGCAGGTGCGGCACCGGGTTCCGCTCCCGCAGGCGGGCCGGCAGATTTAGGATGCGCGCGAGGACGACCGGCACCGCGGTGAACGCGTCGGCGCGATGCAGCGAGGCCTGGGCCAGCGCGGCCTCGGCATCGAAGTGCCGGTGGGTGAGCACCGTGCCGCCGAGTGCGACGGTCAGCATCAGCATCCCGAGGCCCAGACCGTGGAACATCGGCATTGCCACCGAGATCCGCGAACCGGTCCGTAACCGGGTGCGGTCCAGGATGGTCACCCAGACGCCCACCGCCGAACCCAGCTGCGGAGTGCGCGGCACACCTTTGGGCCTCCCAGTGGTGCCCGACGTCAGCAGGATGATCCGTCCGGGCGCGGCCACCCTGGGTCGCGGCTGACCCTTCGGGCCGACCGTCGCGGGATCGACCACGATGACCGAATGATCAGCGGCGCGCGCCCGGTCGGCGAACTCGCTGTCGGCGACCAGCGCCGTGATCTCGTGGGTGCTCAACGCGGCCGCCAGCGCGTCGATGCGGAAATCGGTATTGATCAGGACGACGTCGGCGCCCACCAGGGCAGCGGCGAAAACGCCGGCGACGAATCCGCGGCCGTTGCGGCACATGACCCCCACCGCTTGGCCGGGCCCGAGACCCTCACCGGACAACTCTCGCGCCAGCGACTCCGTTGCCAGCTGCAGCTCCCGGTAGCTCAGGACGCCGTCGTCGTCGACGATGGCCGCCCGGTTGGGCCACCGAGCCGACGTGACCGCCAACAGGGTGTAGGGGTTGGTGCCGCCCCGGCGCGCCTCCAGGAGCAGGCGGAACCCCGCGGCGGGTGATAGCGGACGTACCAGACCGGAGCGCAGCAGCGCCCGGGCGGCGGTGGCAACCACACTGTCGCTCGTCATCGGGTGACCTCGTGGCCGTCGGAGTCGGCGAAGAACCGGCGGTACCACAGCCGGGCAGCGCGATCGGCAGGACCGGCCAGCAGCACCGAGGCCAACTCGGCGGGCCACGCCCAGGGCGGCTCGTTGGTGCGCGGCCGATCGATGACGGCTTTGGCGATCGCGTCGGCGGCCTCGTCGGCCGATAAGCCGGGAAGCCGGCCGAGGATGGGCGTGGGTTCGATCATCCGGGTGCGGACCAGCGCGAAGTAAACGGTGGTGACGTCCACACCGTCGGCGTGCAGTTCCGGCGCGACGCTGCGCAGCCAGCGATCGAAAGCCCCCTTGGAGGCCTGGTAGGCGCCCCACTGCGGGCCGGGTACGACGCGCACACCGACGCTCGAGACGTTGACGATGTGCCCGCTGCCCTTCTCTCGCATAGCCGGCAGCAGTCCGAGTAGCAGCCGTATCGGCCCGAGGTAGTTGATGTCGATGGTCCGCTGGAAGTCCTGCGGCCGGTCGTACTGGTGGTGCAGCGAGCGGCGCAGCGACTTGCCGGCGTTGCTCACGACGATGTCGACGGGGCCGTGCGCGTCGGTGATGCGCTCGGTCAGGAAGCCGACGGCGACCTCGTCGGTGAGGTCGGTCGGATAGGCGACGGCTTGACCGCCGCCCGCGTTGATCGACGCCGCAAGGTCGTCGAGCCTCTCCGCCGACCGCGCGACGACCAGTACGGTGGCTCCCCCGGCGGCAAGCCTGCGCGCGGTCGCCTCACCAATTCCGTAGGAAGCGCCGGTAACCAGCACGGTCTTGCCCGCCACGGCGGCGCGCAACGTGTCGGGGTCCGACACCCGGGCCGGATTGGCCAACCGGTCCGTCGCCTGATTGAGGACCTGCGCTATCACGTTCAACTTCGCTGCACTCACTCGGATGTCGAGCGTCCGGCCCCGGCTTGACCACACGCCTCGAACTTCAACCACAGCTAGCAGACCACACCGCCGTCATGGTCCGCGCCCCGGCCCGGCGTCAGCCGCCTCGTCGGCGCCATCGCCGGGTGAGCCGCGACACATCCAACGAGACCGCTTCTGCCGCAACGGAGCCGGGGCCGCGGAAGCGAGACGACCTTTCCGGTGGTGAGGTTGGCGATCACGAAAGCGGTTGGCGCCGCCGGAACCTTGGGAGACTGGGCCGAGACACCCCGGGAGGGCGCGTTTACGAAACCTTCACAAATTCGCAGAAATTATCCGTTTAGGCCTCGGTCTGGTCGGGCACAATTGCGACATGATCGCACGTCACGTCCTCCGTCTCCTTGCTCCTACGGCAGTCGCCGCGGCGGGTCTTAGCGGTTCCGTCGTCGGCGCCGCCGTCCCGTCCGCATCGGCTCAGCCGTGCCCCGATGTGCAGGTGGTGTTCGCCCGCGGCACCGGTGAGCCCCCGGGCGTCGGGCCCACCGGACAGGCGTTTGTCGACTCCCTGCACTCACGTTTGGGCGCAGCGTCGTTCGACGTCTACCCGGTCAACTACCCCGCCAGCGACCAGTGGGACACCGGCCTCGACGGCATCCGCGACGCCAGCGCCCACCTCGTGTCCATGGCGCACGACTGCCCCAACACCAAGATGGTGCTCGGCGGCTACTCCCAGGGTGCGGCCGTGATGGGCTTCGTCACCTCGGCCGCCGTTCCCCCCGGGGTCGACCCGGCGACCGTGCCCAAGCCGCTGGACGCCGACGTCGCCAACCACGTCTCCTCGGTTGTGCTGTTCGGCACGCCCAACGTCCGGGCGATGAACTTCCTCGGCGAACCGCCGCTGGCCATCGGGCCGCAGTACCAGGCCAAGACCATCAAGGTGTGCGCCCCCGAAGACCCGGTCTGCTCCGACGGCCTCAACTTCTCCGCGCACAACACCTACGCCGACGACGGGGCCATGATCGACAGGGGAGTCGACTTCGCCTCCGGTCACCTCGGAGCGGGCAACGCAACGACGGTCTCGTCGCCCCACGGAGGCTTCGGGGACTGACCGCCAACCGGGCCGCTCGTCAATGAAGCCGAGCGGCGCGCGGGTTACCGTCAATCCCTGATGAAGCCCTTGCTGCGCATCAGTGCGTCCGCCAGGAATCCGTCGTGCGGGATGCCGGGCGCCGCGTAGTAGGTGGGGTGGTTCCCGCGGTACACGTTGGCGATCGTCGGTTCGGCGAGCAGGCTGTCGACGAGTCCTTCGTCGCCGGTGATCGCGGTGACGACCAGTGAATGCCGCAACGGCTCCACCCCGTCGTCACGCGACCACGGCGACACCCACACGCACGGGAAGGGCAGTTCGACGTTGAGCTTGTCGGTGTCGGGTTCGGCCAGCACGTGCACGGCCGGACGCAGGGCGGCACATCCGTCGCCGAGGGAGGCCACGACCTGGTCGGCCCCGAGCAGCGCACTGGTGCCGGCGGCCTTGGCCGCCAGGTAGGCCGCCAGGGACTGCGCCTTCTCGAGGGGCTGGGTGGGCAGGATCGCGCGCTCGTCGTCGGCGGGGAGCGGCTCGATCGTCGCCAACCGCCCGGCGATCGCCTGAGCCAGCGGGGCTGGATCCCCCTCACAGAGAACGGCGGTGGTGTTGACGCACGCCATTCCGCCGAGATCGGCAATGGAGTCGACGACGATGTCGACGTAGTCGCGCCAATCCCGGTCGGCCGTGATCGCGATCTTGGCCCGCCCCGGTCCGTTCACGATCACCGTCGGGTCGGTGGCGTACTTGTCGACAACCTCTTGACCGCCGTACACCATGGCGAAGTCGGCCGACCGGACGATCTCATCAGCGCCGGCATGGTCGGTCGGCAGGTACACGGCGTCCTCGGCGCGAAACCCCGCCTCGCGCAAGGCATGCACCAGCCGGTGCGCGGTCAGCGGTTCGCGCCGCGACGGACGCACCGCCACCCGGTAGGCCAGTGCCAGCGCCTGCGGCCACAGGCCGTGCACGCCCGGGCCGTTTCCCGCCGCGTGCACCGCGAACAATTCCCCGCGCCTCGCCCACACCGCACCGCCTACGCGGTTGCGCGCCTCACGCCAGTCGAGCGCCGCGCCCACGGGCCGGGCCGGCCGGACCGCGTCGAAGGCACAGCCAACGGCGTCGGCCACACTGCGCGCCCCGGCCCGGGCCACCGCGATCGGCAGGCCCGAGATCTGGCTGGCCAGAGCGACATAGGCCTCGAAGTCCAGGCCGGCGATGACGCCGTTCGCGAAGATGCCGGCCGCGTCCGACAGCGCGGCTTCGCGCCGTGCGGCCGGCAGCGGGGTGACCAACCGTTGTGCGGCGAGGGTGCGCGAAACATACAGCGGCGGAACCAGGCTCAGCTCCGCGACCGCGACGCCTGCCGTGGTGACGATGACTTCCCGCTTGCGAGTCCGGTATTCACCACTTGTGCCGAGCGCGTCGACGGGTATCACGCCTAATACACGCCCTCGATGACGGCCTCGCCCTCGAAGGCACTCACCGGCCCTGCCTCGCTGACCGAGTCGCTGAGTTGCCCTGCCGGACCGGGCATCCTGATCGCCATGTCGCGCTCCAGGTTGTTGGGGATGAACATTCCCCTGCTGATGTGGTTCATCACTATCTGGCCCCGCTGGCCGTAGGGCACTCGCTCCCCGGTGTCAGGATCGACGACCCAGAACACCACGTAGGGCGTGCGCGGGTCGAAGACGAATGAGCCGTCGTCGGTGGTTCGGGTGACCGCCTGGGACAGCACCATGGTGCTGCCGAAGGCCATGGTGATCGTCGTCTTCGGGAAGATGTCGCGCAGCAGGTCGAGCGTGTCGGCATCCACGTGCGCACCGCTGAGCAACAGATAGCGGATCTTGTCGTTGACCAGGTCGACGACGTGGTCGTGGCGCGCAATCGCCTCGATCAGGGGCGGGGTGGTGTGCATGTTCGCGACGTTCTGGGTCTGCAGGATGAAGACGGCCTGCTCGATCACGTGGTCGACGTAGGCGGCCACCTCGGAGGCCGCTTTGGAAGCCGCACTGCGGGCGGCGATCTTCTTGACCCAGCGGGGATCGATGTCGATCGCGTGGAAGACGGCGCCCAGTCGCTCGGCGACCAAGCGGGAGAAGTAGCCGACGCCGTGGGGGCCGCTCGGCATCAGGCACACGAATCCGCGGCCGGACAGAAAGCCCCCCGCGGCGAAGTCCTCGGTTTGCCACCGGACGACCTGCGCGACCCAATCCGGCATCTGCACCGTGCGTTTGGGAGCGCCGGTGGTGCCGCCGGATTCGAATATCTGGGGCAGTATGGGCCGGGATCCTTGGCCACCCTGGGATTCCTGACAGCCATAGCCGCGCGGGATGAGGTCCTCCACCGGCGCATTGCGCAGCTCGTTGACCAGATTGGGGAACAGGCGCAGGTCGGCAAAGGCGTTGACGTCGGCGAGCGGGTTGAAGCCCAGTGTCCGAGCGGTCCGCAGCCAGAACGCAGAACCGGTGTCCTCGCCGAAGTGCCAGGCGATGGCCGCGCGCAGATAGGCATCGGCGTCCTCAACCGGCATCGACCTCGGCACGTCCAACAACGAGTAGTCGACATCGGCCATGCCGTCGATCCTGTCCCATCCCGGCCGCCTCGCCAAGAACCCTGAGCGCGGGCGCCCCGCTGCTATTGCTCTAATTCACGGGGAGTTTCGAACCTGTGCACGCGGAGTTCAGCGCGAGGCCAGTTCGTCGAAGTAGTTCCTCAGCGATCGGGGCTCGCGACCGAGGATCGCGCGCAGCACCAGGGAGTTGCCGCCGGGCAGACCGTGCCGGTCGTAATGAGTCATCATCCGGCTCATGCCCGCCCGGAAGGGCCCTTCGGGCAGTTGCGACGCGAACTGTTCCAACGGTATCTGCACCGCCGAGATCGGGCGTCCGAGCCGGTGCAACGATTCGGCCAGGCCGCGGCCGATTCCGGTGCCGCCGCCGGTGACCAGCACCGTGTTGCCCGTCATCCGCCTGATGTGTGCTCCTTGCTCTGGGTACCCCCCAGTCCAACTACGCAGCGAATGCCCGGCTGCACCATCGGGTAACCACCGATCCGCTTCCGATCCCAAAAGCAACGCCATCGGCGCACACTGGCCGAAGTACGCGCGCCCGGGTTATGCGGCCACCGGGCGGTTGTGCAGCGTGCGCGGGTCGACGCCCGCGCGCCGCCACGCCGCGACCGCCCACGGCAGGTAGATGGCCCGCAGGGGCAACCGGTTGACGAGCGGATTCAGCGCTCGCATGACACCGGCGAACCGTTGGAACCGCCGTTCTTTCTTGTCGTCCCAATGCAATTGGCACACTTCGCGCATCTGCGGCGGCATGGTTCCGACCAGCACCAGGCGGGTGTACGCGTTAAGCGGCGCGGACAGCACCTTCCATATCGGCTTGGGAACCCAGCGCGGACCCGGTATGCCCTTCCGGATGTAGCCGGTGCCGTACAGGACGGTCTTGTGTGGCACGAACCGCTCGAGCATTTCGTCCCAGTAGTCCACGAATTCGTCGTAGGTCTGCGGCTGGCCGCGATCGCTGACCCCGTATAGGGCGTACCAGACCTTGCCCTCGTTGAAGATCTGCTCCTTCTCCGCGCGCGACAGCCTTCGGATGAACGTGTCGGCGTTGTAGATGACCTGGTCGACGAACGTGGCGTGCGCCCAATAGAAGAGCTCGGGATTGAGCGCGTGGTACCGAGAGCCGTCGCTGATCGTTCCTTTGATCGGCTTGTGGAAGTCCCGCACCTCGCGGCCCCACGCGTGCGGGTCGTCGGAGTAGACCGTCTTCATCAGCGGCGGCGCAGTCCGCTTGGCGCGACCCAGGGTATCGCTGAAGATCACCGAGTGGTCGAGCACGCCCTGGCCGAGCTGCTCGATGCAGTTCTCGACGCCGGCCGTGCGCTGAAACCCGAAGAACTGGGTGCGGTGATCCCCGTAGAACTTCCAGATCAACGACTCCGGCCCCAGCCGCGGTGAGCGGGGTGAGTCCATGGGCCCGTCGACCGGCATCGGCCTCGCCTCTCGGACGCCGGTGTCGAATCGCGCGCCGGCGGTCAGTCCCACCAACTGGTCGTCGCGGGCGGTCATCCCACCTCCTCGAGGCCCATGCGGCGCCCGTGCCGCCGCTGGGAATCGCTGACACAAAGTCGTATCTTTGTTTCAGAGCGTAGCAACCGGCACCGGGTGACGCATGCCCGGTCCGCGGCGCCGACGACGAGGGTAGGAACACAAACGATGCGGCGAGTCGTGCAGGCCGACCAGGGCCTCGCTGCTGCCGAATCGCCGACCGATCTGGACCGCATCATCCTGGACACCGCGCGGGCGGTGTTCGAGACCTATGGGGTGCGGCGCGCGAACATCGAAGACGTCGCCGCCCGGGCCGGGGTCAGCCGCAGCACGATCTATAGGCGATTCCCGACCAAGGACGCCCTGTTCGAACAGGTGGTGCGGCGGGAGGCCGAACTGTTCTTCACCTCGCTCGACCAAGCCACGTCCGGCTGTACTCCACCGGAGGCCGTGGTCGAGGCGTTCACCCTCGGAGTGCGCCTGGTCCAAGACTCGCCGCTGTATTCGCGCATCGTCGAAAGCGAACCCGAGCTGTTCGGGCTTTTCTCGCGGTCGCACGTCTTCCCGATCCGCCAGTTCGCCGACGCTATCGCCCACACGTTGCGGCGCTGCGGGGCTGACCTTCCCGAGCCCGGCCTGGCCGACATCGCCGACCTCCTGCTGCGGGTCGCGCTGGGCATCATCGTGTTCCCCACCGACCGGCTCGACACCTCCGATCATGCGGCGGTCCGCGAGTACGCCGCCCGCTATCTGGTCCCAATCATCGGCCGCTAGCGGGTGTGGCCTGCGGTGTTCTGGACTAGCCTTGAACCGTGGCTGGGCTTTCTGGGGCACCACGAACCCGGTACGCCAGTTGCGGGGAAACAGACATCGCCTACCAAGTGTTCGGCGATGGACCGATCGATCTGCTGCTGCTGCCGGGTCCGTCCATTCCGATTGACTCGGTCGACGCCGAGCCGTCGATGTACCGCTTCCATCGGAGGGTGGCGTCATTCGCCCGGGTGATCCGGCTCGACCAACGTGGAATCGGCCTGTCGTCGCGCGTTTCCTCGACCGACATCGGGCCGAAATTCTGGGCGAAAGACGTCATCGGGGTCATGAATGCGGTGGGATGCGAGCGGGCGACGGTTGTGGCGCCGGGTTTCACGTCCATGACCGGACTCGTGCTGGCGGCCGACTACCCCGAACGGGTCAGCAGCCTGGTGATCATCAACGGCGCGGCCCGCACTTTGTACGCTCCCGACTACCCGATGGGCGCCCAGCTCGACACCCTCGATCCGTACACGACCATCGCGATCGACCCGGATGCCGTCGACCAGGGCTTCGACATGCTCGGCATCATCGCTCCCAGCGTCGCCCGCGACGACGCGTTCCGCGCCTGGTGGGACACGGCCGGCAACCGCGCCGCCTCGCCCAGCATGGCTCGCGCGATGATCACGGCCGTCCGGCACGCCGACGTCCGCGACACACTGGCTCGCATCACCGCGCCGACGCTGATCCTGCATCGCACCGACTCCAGCTTCACTCCCGCCGCGCACGGTCAGTACCTCGCCGAGCACATCGCCGGCTCGCACTTCGTCGCGCTACCGGGCGAAGACACCCTGTACTGGGTCGGCAACACCGGGCCGATGCTCGACGAGATCGAGGAATTCATCACCGGCATGCGGGGCGGTTCGCATGCCGAGCGCCTGCTCACCACGATCGTTTTCACCGACATCGTCGGCTCGACCGAGCGTGCCGCCCTGCTCGGCGACCACCGCTGGCGCGACCTGCTGGACAACCACGACACCATCGTGCGCCACGAGCTACAGCGGTTCGGCGGGCGCGAAGTCAACACGGCCGGAGACGGATTCGTCGCAACGTTCAGCAGCCCGAGCTCCGCGATCGCCTGCGCGGACGCCCTCGTCGACGCGGTCCGCGTGCTGAGCATCGAGGTGCGTGTAGGCATTCACGCGGGCGAAGTCGAGGTACGCGGCGCCTTGAAAAGTGACGTCGCCGGCATGGCCGTGCACATCGGCGCACGCGTGGCGGCACATGCCGGCCCCAGCGAAGTGCTGGTCTCCTCGACGGTGCGCGACATCGTCACCGGATCGCGGCACAGGTTCGCCGACCGCGGCGAGACGGCGCTCAAGGGCGTGCCGGGCCGGTGGCAGCTGTGCGCCCTGGTACGCGAGGACGCCGTCGCCCGGCGGTAACCAACCCCACAGGGCGAACAGTCGAGACACCCGGTGGCCCGGCGTAGGCTCGATACTCCGCGTACGGCTGATCGAAGGAGTGCGCATGACCGACGTGCACGTCTCGCTGCCTCCGGCGTTGCGGCGAGCGCTGGACCTGCTCGCCGACCCGCCGGCGGATCCCGACGTCAGCAAGGGTTATCTCGACCTGCTGGGCGCCGAGGACGACGCCGTCCCGAAGAACACCGGCCCGATCCAGTCGGCGTGGGCATCACCGGTCGGGTCGATGCTCTACGACAACGCCCAAGCCCTCTCGCGCCGCCTGATCAGCGCGTGGCGACTCCCCATCGAGTGGTTGCGCATACCCCCGGGCGGCGTCGCACTGGACGTCGGCTCGGGCCCGGGCAACGTCACCGCATCGCTGGCGCGGGCCGCGGGCCCCGACGGCGTCGCCCTGGGCATCGACATCTCCGAGCCCATGCTGGAACGCGCCGTGCGCAAGGGAGCGGGGCCGCAGGTCGGCTTCATCAAGGCTGACGCACAACGACTTCCGCTACGCGACGACACGGTCGACGCGGTGGTGTCGACGGCGGTGCTGCAGCTGGTCCCGAATCCGACGGCTGCTCTCGCCGAGATGGCGCGGGTCCTACGCCCCGGCGGGAGGCTGGCCATCATGGTGCCCACCGCGGGGAGCCTGGCCCGGTTCTGGCAGAAGCTGCCGAACGTCGGGGCGCATGCGTTCGGCGACGACGAAATCGGCGACGTCCTGGAAGACAACGGGTTTGCCAGCGTGCGGGTAAAGAACCTCGGCACGATTCAGTGGGTGCGCGGCACAAACGGCTGAGGCTTCCAGCGGGTGAATCCTGGGCGGAGACACGCCGACGAGCTCCGCCCTGAACTCACACGCGAAGCCATGAGTTCACACTCGATGCGGCAAGCGCGGCTCCAACCCGGCGGAGCTCACTGATCAGGCGCTTGCGCCAGCATGGCAAGCCGGTTCATCGACTCGCGCAACATGTCCGCCGTCGTCTCGCGGGCGCGGGGCAGCCGGCTGTCGTCGGTCAGCGCCGTCCAGTCGTAGGTGTGGGTCACGCTGGTGAGCGTGGCGTTGACCGGGCGGAGCTCCCAACGCCAGAGGTGGCCAAGCGGTGGCCTTTTCGGTTCCGCCGGGCACCAGGCGATCTTGCTGCCTTCGATGAATTCCACGACGTGGTTCTCCCGCACCGCGCCACTGGTCAGCGTCGTTTTGAAGATGTCACCGACCTGGCGGACGCGCTGCCCCGGGGCGGCGGACGCGAGGTTGTCGTTGCCGTCCCAGCTCGGCTGCCGCGCCGGGTCGGCGATCAGTTCGAAGATCCGTTCCGCGCCGGCCGACATCACCCGGGTGGCACTCACAATGCGGTCTTGCTCCATATCGCCCATATCGCCATCCAAACACGGTCCCGCCGAACTCGCGTCGGGGTGGAGGTGACTTTGGGCTGACGTGTTGGGGACCTTGGACCGTCGAAACCCGCCCGGCCGGGTGCCAGGCTGGTGGTTGCCGGGAAACCGGTGGTCTACCCGAAAAGCAGCAAGCCCATTCTTGGGCAAGGCCGCCCGCAAGGGGCCTGCTTGACCCACCGCCCAAAGACGGGGATCTGCCCTTGGGCAGACCTTCATGGCGGTGGTGCCGTCGATCTCCCCCCGGTCGCCGGCACCGCCGCCTCCAACCCCGTTTCAGCCCATGCGCAGCGCCTCGATCGGTCCCGACAGAGCCGCTTTGACGTATCGGGTGTCGTCGTCGGCCAGCACCTCGGCGTCGCCTCGCTCGATGCCATCCACGATCGCCCGTGCCACCTGGCGCGGATCGTTTTTCGGCACGTCGAAGCCGGAGGTCATCTCGGTTTCGGTGAAGCTCAGGTGCACCCCGGTGACCGCGGTGCCCTGCTTTTCGAGCTCGATCCGCAGCGAGTTCGTCGCCGACCACAGGGCCGCCTTGGAGTCGCCGTAACCGCCGAAGCCGGGCATCCAGGACAGCACCGAATGAATGTCGACCAGCGCTCCACCACCGTTTTCGGCCAGGACCGGTGCGAACGCCTTGGCGACCCGAAGCGCGCCGAAGTAGTTGGTCTCGAAGACCGCCCGCACCTCCTCGATGTCGCTGCTGAGCAGTTTCGCAGCACCGAGGATGCCGGCGTTGTTGATGACGATGTCGGCATCAGACGCCGTATGCGCCAGCGCGGCAACCGAATCCGGCTTGGTGACGTCCAGCTCGACACTTACCACGCGAGGATCCTCGCTGGGCCTGGGCGCCCGGGCCGTGGCGTAGACCTTGGCCGCGCCCCGCTCCAACAACTCCGCCGCGACAGCCTTCCCGAGCCCGCGCTGCCCGCCCGTGACCACCACCGTCGCGCCCTTAATGTTCACCATGATCCTGCTCCTTTGACGTAAGTAAAAATGTTTTACCTCTGTCACCGTAGTTGCCGGTTCCGACATAGTCAAGTAGAATTTGGATATGTCATCCGAATGGTATGCGTCACAGCGTTACGGCGTCACTCCGGCACCCGGAGGCCTGGGACTGGTCCAAGACTTCCTCAACACCGCGGGCATTGCGGGATACGGACCGGACCTGCTGGCCGATTCGGAACTCGCCGGCGAATGGGCGGCGGGCGCGGTGCGGAGGTGGGCGGGATTGCGCGGCGTGGAGGTGCGGCCGCCCGCCTTTGACGACGCGGATCTGGCCAGCCTGCGCTCGTTGCGGAGCACCATCGGGAGCCTGGTGGCCCAGGAACCGCCGCGCAGTCGCGGGACGGGCGCGTTTCCCGCGTCCTTCGGCCTGTCCGACTCGGGCGAGGTGCGGTTGGAACCCAGCGGTAGCGGCTGGCGCTGGCTGGCTTCCGCGCTGTGGGGCGAGATCCTGTTGAGCCAGCACGCCGGAACCTGGCGACGGGTCAAGCGATGCCACAATCACCGCTGCGGGTCGACCTTCTACGACCGTTCCAAGAACAACAGTGGGGTGTGGCACGACGTCAAGACGTGCGGGAACGCGGCGAATCTGCGCGCTTCCCGGGCCCGTAAACGTGAACGGGAGCGCACCGGCCAATCCCGACAGGCGCCAGCTGGAGCCGAATAGCGTTGCAGTTCAAAGGTTTTGCCAGTCGGTGGGGCGGTCAGCAGCGCTCGGCACCCCTGACCATGAGGCGGACGTTGGAGTCGGCTCGCCGCGATGCGCTCCTCAGCACGGCCTGCAGAGCGTCGCAGGCGCGGGCCTTGAATGGGGCGACGACATCGAGGTTGGCGGGGCTCTGGCTGATCCAGGCCTGCAGAGTTGGCACGGTATCGATCCTTTGTCCGGTCGGGCCAGTATGCCGACCCATTGCATTGAATTACACCGTGGCTGGTTTGCGCGCTCGCCGCGCCGGGGTAAACACGGCGAAAAGCCGTGCAGTGGTGGAGGTCACACGGGGGGGCGGAAGGCCACGCACATCACACTGCGCCGCGCCGGAACCGTCGCAGATACCCCGCCAGCCGATGCGCCGGTACCGGCTTCGGCCAGTCGTCGGGCCGAAAGTAAGCGTCGGTACCGCCATCGACGAACACGATGCTGCCGCAGAGGAAGTCGGCTGCGTCCGACAGCATGAAACACATCCAGGCGGCCATCTGCGACGCTTCGCCGAAACCGCCGACGGGAACCGGGAAGGACCGGACGGCCTTGGCCTGCCGGGGGTTCGACAACTGCTCCTGCAGCAACGGGGTCAGGACGGCCCCGGGAGCGATTGCGTTCAAGCGCACGCCCGACCCGGCCCACTCCGGCAGCACCGCGTGTCGCCGCACCCAGCGGCTCACGGCGATCTTCGACGCCGCGTACATCATGGTCGGCGCGGCCGGCCCCAGCAGCCGCACCGACCGCACCGCCTTTTCGGCGTCGTGCGCGAGGAGGGCCCTAACGGTTCGGCGGGGCACAACCGGCACCGTCGTCGCGGAGTTGCTGGCGACGACGACAACTTTGGCGCGCTCGGCCGCGACCAGTGCCGGTCGCCAGGCGACGAGCAGTTCGACGACCCCGAAATAGTTGACCTGAGCGATCAGGCGCACACGATCACGACCCGGGCTCGGGCCCAGGCCGGCCGCCAGTACGGCACCGTCCAGCGTGCCGCCCGAGGCCTCCAGGACGCCGTCGGCTGCGCGTTGACGTCCGTCGGGCGTCGACAAGTCGGCGACCACGTCGGCGTCTTTGATGTCGACGCCGATCACGTTGTGCCCGTCGCCGCGAAGCCGCTGCGCGGTCTCGCGGCCCATTCCGGAAGCCGACCCGGTGATCGCATAGGTGCCCATTCACATCTCCGTCCTGCCAGGCGCAGTATGCCCTGCGGCGGAGAGGGCCCGATGTGCGCGTTCGATTTACCTCGGGCCCGTTAGGTTGCGGGCGTGCACGAACAACCGCCCCGCGTCGACATCGGCCGGCTCGAGTCGCTCTACGCGCCGCTGGCCCAATCGATCCGCCGGCTCATCGACGTCGGCATCCGCACGGAAGCCGAAGCGGCGGTGGCGGCTGCGGTCGCCGAGATCGACAGCGCCGCGGACGAATTGAGCGGCGCGCTGCGGCCGGGTCCGTTGGGCGTGCAGCGGGCGCCAGACGGCCAAACCGTGGCATGGGGCAACGCGGTGGTCGGTGTGCGCAACCCCGTGGCGCCCCCGCTGGTCGTGCATCACGATCCCGACGGACTGGTGTGGTCGGAATTCGTTCCCGGTGCGGCCTACGAGGGGCCGCCGGGCAATGTTCACGGCGGCGTGTGCTCCCTGATCCTCGACCATGTGCTCGGTGCGACCGCCCATCAACCCGGCAGGCCCGCCTACACCGGCACGCTCATCTTGCGTTACCGACGTCGGACACCGCTGGGGCGACCGCTGCGTGTGGAGGCTCGCGTCGAGCGCGTCGAGGAAGACGTTCTCCGTCGGCCAGTTGGCCGACGAGGATGGCGTCACCGTGGAAGCCGAGGGCGTTTTCATCCACCCCAAACAAACATTGGCGTAAGCCATTGGCGGCATGGCGCGCAGCGCGGTTTGTCGGTCATGCCAGCGATCCGATCATGAAGCGGCGGCGGCCCGCTCGACGTCGAGCAACTGCTCACCTCGCCGCTCCTCCTCATAGGCCTTGCGCCCGCCCCGCAGGCCGAACAGGCGTTTCGAGATGAGCAGGTAGAGCACGGCCGCCACATTGATGGTGAAGGTCACCGCCCGGGTCATCGTGATGCCCTTGGCCAGGTCATGGATCTCCAGCGGCAGGAAGACCGAGGTGGCCACCACGGCGAAGTACTCACCCCACCGTTTCAGCAGCCAGAGGCCGACGCCCTCGAGAACCTCCACCAACGCGTAGACGACCAGCGCCACGGTCAGCAGGGTCAGCGTGGACGGCTTGGCGGCCAACGCCTTCTCCAGCTCCTGCACCGCCGTCATCTGATCGACCTTGAACCCGCTGGCGCGCAATAGCGGTAGGTCGCGGTCAAGCGTGGCCTGGATGGATCCTCGCGCGCCCCGGAACTTCCACACCGCGTATGCCGCGAGGCCGATCGCCAGCGCCCGGAACAGCCGCTCCACCGCGAGGATTCGGACGATGATGGCCTGCCGTAACGCCTTGCCACGCATGATCATCGGCGCGTCTTCGGCGCGGCCGCGCCCGGACGGCGGGCCCAGGATGAACTCTCCGCAGCGCAGGCAGCGCCAGACCTCGCCCAGCGCGGTGTTGCCGCTCAGCCGGTCGGCGAGGGCGGTGTTATCGGGCGCATAGGTGACGTGTCCTTGCATTCCGCAGGTGACCAGTTCCCACCGGTTGACGCCGCGACGTTTGCGCATGAACCCCGATCTTTCAGTCCCGGCAGCGAGTCACGCAAGAGGGCGCGCGGCGTCACGCCGTCAGAACCGCGCTTTGCTCCGCGAACATCGGGCGGTGGCACTCACCGCACCCAACAGGTCGGCAAGCTGCGAGACGGTGATCTCCTCCAGGCCGTCGACGGAGGCGACGATGTCGGCCCGCAACGCATGGTCACAGAAGGGCTCGGCTAGCCAGTGGAACTTCTCGACGACACGATCCCACGACATCGGCCGCGTGGGCGACCCCTCGTAATCGACCTGCTCGCGACTGAATTCGCGCCCGTCCCGCGTCACGATGTGCACCCGGGCGGCGGTGCGTTGCGGATAGTCGGCGGTCAGGTCGGCGGCGGCCTCGACGTCCACCCGGGCCAGCAGGTCCTGGACATCGCCGCGCAGAACCCGTTCGCTCTCCAGCTGCTCCGGGCCGACCCCACCGTCGAGTAGCGCAACCGCGGTCAGGTACTTGAGGTTGTAGTCGGCCTGCTCCTTGGTTCGGGGATGGCTCTTGTCGCCGTATGCTCCCCCGCCGGCGAAGTCGTACGCGCCCTGGAAAACCTCGAGGCTCACTCGTGCGATGTCGTCGCCGCGCAGGTCGTTGTCAGTGCGTATTCCCAACACCGCATCGATCACGACCTGGCCGTGGATGAGTGAGCAGTACTGCTTGAGGTAGGTCTGCTCCACGCAGGCGAGTGCGCGGTCGTTGGTGTGGAGGTCAATCGGCTGTTCGAAAAGCTGCACCAGGCCGTGGGGCCCCTCGAACAATGACCTGGGCCCGGTGATGCCGCGGCGGGCCAGCATCGTCGTGTACACCGCGCGCATCCCGGTGATCGCCGGGGAAATGCCCTTCCAGTGCGCAACGGGTTCAGCGTGTACTACCCCAAGTGACACGTTGTCGGCAGCGGCGGCGGTGATGGCGTTGGCGGTTTGTTCGGTGTCGAGCGCGAGCAGCTTCGCCGCCCCGGCCGCGACCGAAATCGAAAGTTGCAGAGCGTGATTGAGCCCCCGTGCCATTACGGGAACCTGGGCGCTGAACCGGCATTGGACCTCGTAGGCAACCGCGAGGGCGAGCAGGAAATCGGCACCGCCGGCACCGGTGTGCTCGGCCACGGCCAGCACCGCCCCAAAGTTGTCCGCGGGGTGGCACAACCCTCCCACCGTCAGATACGTGTCGAGCAGGTCGGGGTAACGCACCAACACCGCGTTGAAGAACGCGGCCTGATCCACCGATGCCCGGCCGCCGCCGACGAGTGTTGTGGTCGGCGCGCCGCTGAACTCGTCGGTATGCTCACGGATCGCCGGAATGAGCTCACCGTCCAGAGAGCCGACGGCGCATGCGATGCTGTCAAGCACGTTGCGTTTCATCAACTTGCGGGGAGGCACGGTCAGGTCCGCCAAGTCGGCGGCCACGATGAAGTCGGCCAGATCGTCCACGATGTAGTTTCGTGCCACGGCTTTTCGCCCTCCCCGCTGCGCTACTCTCACCAAACCGCGACGATGGTCCGCCGTCCAGGACTAATCCTTACAGCCCGAGCGTCTGTCGCGACGTGGCCGGTCCCGCGCTAGTCGGGTTCTTCCACAGGCTCCCGTGACTTCGTGATGATAGTTGCCTCTTCGACAAGGCGGTCGCCGATGACCCGCACCTGCCGTGCGCTCAGGGGGCACAGCGGATGCACGGCCACCATCAGGGCGACGTGCTGGCGACGGTCGAAAACCGGTGCGGCGACGGTCACCACGGGCTGCTTGCGGCGACCGGGGTTGTCGTCGGAGATGAAGCCGATGGTGGTGAACTCCGCCCGCAACTGCTCCAGGATCTGCCTCACGGGAGTGGGCATTTCGTTCCTATCCAACGTGCCGACCACGTGAACGGCCTGGGCCAGCGCGGGCGTTGTCCAGTCGACGTCGTACCCGCGCTCACGCGTGTGCTCCAAGATGCGTTCCAGGCGCCGCGTTCGATCGGCGTCGTCGCCCGCGCCACGACGGATCCACGCCCGTCGCTCGTCTTCGGTATCCCAGGCGGCGAAGGCTACCCCAAAGGGCGGAGCGTAGGGAATTCGATCCCCCGGTATTCCCGACGGCTGGGTCGCGGACTCGCCCTCGAACGCCGTGACCACCAACGAATCCCCGAATCGCTCGACCACGGAGCCGGCGTAGCCAACCTCGCGGGAGAGCCGCAGCGCCGCGGACCGCGCCGCGTGCGCGAGCGGCCGAGCCGTGTTGGTCCGCGCGGCCACCACGGCGAGGGCGGGACCAAGGGTGAAGGCCTTCGTCACCGGGTCGCGGCTAACCCACCCGCGATCGCACAGCGTCTTGAGAATCGCATGCGCCGTCGCCTGCGTGAGGTTCAGCTCTCGCACGATGTCGGAGAACCGCAGCTGCCTGCTTCCGGCGCGCGCGAGCAACTCGACGACGTCCAGCACCCGCGCCGTCGGAGCCGATGTCGATCCGCGAATCGCTTGACTCCTTCGTAACGGGATTCCTACAGTAAAGCCGAGCATTCGATATCTAGAATCGATTATTCGAGAAAACTTTGGGACCTGACACCTGGGGCGCAGTGGCATTGCGGGAAGGCCGGCTAGAGCCTCGCGAGACGCCGGACCCCGTGCCGGGACGCGTCCGAGGCGCAGATCGCGGTGCTCAGGGTCCGCAACAGCAGTTCGCGGGGTGCCCGAATGGAGGCATCCGATGACCGAACACGCTGATCGACAAGATATCTCAGACCTGCTGGTGCGTTACGCCACCGGCATCGACCGCCGCGACTGGCCGCTGTTTCGAACCGTGTTCACCGACGACTGCGAGCTCGACTACGGCGAGATCGGCGTGTGGCGGGGAGTCGACGCCGTCACGGAATTCATGACACAGGTGCACGCCCCAGCGGGCCACACGCTGCACCGATTGACCAATCAGGCGATCACGGTCGACGGAGACACGGCTACGGCGCGCACCTATGTCGACGCGTTGATCATGGTTGGCGACAGCCAATCCGGGGTGAACGGAATCGGCTTCTACGACGACGAGATCGTCCGCACCCCCGCCGGCTGGCGCATCGCGAGACGACGATTCACTACGGTGCGTGTGAGTACGGTTGGGAGCCCTTAGGTGACGTTTGCAGCCAAGTATGGACCGTGGGCCCTCGTAGCGGGCGCCTCCGACGGCGTGGGTGCCGCGTTCGCCAAGGGACTCGCCGAACGCGGGCTGAACGTCGTGTTGCTCGCCCGCAGGCAAGTTGTTCTCGACGAGGTTGCCGCCGACATCGAGGCGCAGACATCATCGCAAACACGAACGCTGGCAATCGATCTCACGGAGGCCGGCGCGGCATCGGCGATCGCCGCGGCCACCAGCGACCTGCACATTGGATTCCTGGTGTATTGCGCCGGCGCGGACCCGGACTTCAAACCTTTCCTTGCCAATTCGGTGGAAGCGGCTGAGGCGATGGTGCAGCGCAATTGCGTTGTGCCGATGCAGTTGTGCCACCACTTCGCTCGGCCGATGGTGGAGCGAGTCAGTGGCGCAATCGTCATCATCGGATCCGGCGCCGGACTGGCCGGCGGGCCCAACATGGTCGCGTACGGCGCCTCCAAGGCCTTCGACATGGTCTTCGCCGAAGCGCTGTGGGCCGAACTGCACGACAAGGGCATCGACGTCCTCGGCCTCATCCTGGGCAAGACCAACACACCCGCGCTGCGGCAACTCGAGCACAGCCGCGGCCAGATCAGTTCACGGGACGAGGTGCCGCCGGGTGCCGCCGCCGTGCAAGACGTCATCGCGGAGGCATTCGACAACCTGACCAACGGCCCCACCTGGATGGTGGGCGACGACATGCGGGCCGCCGCGCAAATGCTGTCGTCGCTGCCCCGAAACCAAGCGGTCGAGCTTCTTGCGCAGGCCGTCACCGCGGTGATGGGCACCGAATGACGGGCGGCGAGTAGGCCCGGCACCGAGAGGAGCCGTGGCCTCTCGAGCCGCGTCGTAATGGTTGGCGACACAGTTCGCCGGCGAAGCCGCCACCGTCAACGGCTCCGCCTCGCCTGCCGCGGCGGAGGTCGTCCCGACATCGAATTAAAGCGCCGACGTGGGCCGTAGGAGGTTTGCCAAACTTAGGGATCAGGGGAGCCTTATTTTCTCTAGCTTGTGCTGCTGGCCAGCAAAGACGTGTACTCGCACTCCGCTGCCCTGGCAGGCCGCCACGTTGCTGGCGAAACGTTCGACGCGTAGGTTGGGGACGTAGTTTGCCGCGGCATGCGAGTCCGCACGAACCTTTTGGGGCGCAGGTAACGCCCCAGCAGCACCCAGGGACACCAGGGGATCGGCACCCCTGCCGAACGAAGGATGACGATGATCGCCACCGAGAGGCCCGCTGCCACGGTCACGGCAGCGCGCGCGCGGCGGCGCACCCTGATCCGTTCGGTCCTCAGCACGGCGGTCTTCATTGCCCCGGCCTCGGTGGTGCGGATCGCCGGCTTGAATCCGGACCCGGTCGCCGCGTTGCTGATCTTCGGGGCTGCGGTGGTCGCGGCCAGCTTCCTGCTCGCGTGGGCGGCCGAAGCCGCGCAGATCGACGTCTCGGGCGGGGCGGCCATCGCGGTACTCGCGTTGGTCGCGGTCCTGCCGGAGTACGCCGTCGACCTCTACTACGCGTATGTGTCCGGCCACAATGCGGACTACACCCAATACGCCGCGGCCAACATGACCGGCTCCAACCGGCTCCTGATGGGTCTGGGGTGGCCGGTTGTGGTCTTGGTCGGCATCGTGGCGGCGCGAAAGTCCGGCGCCGGCAAACCCGGTGGCCTGACGCTACTGCCCGCCAACCGCGTCGAACTCGGGTTCCTACTGCTAGCCGGCGTGGTCGCATTCGCCATACCCGCCAGCGGGCAGATCCACCTGGCACTCGGGTTGGGGCTCTTAGCCTGGTTCGGGTTCTACCTCTTCAAGGTCAGCCGCGGCGACGTGGAGGAGCCCGACCTCATCGGTACCGCCGCGGCCCTTGGAGAGTTGCCCGACCGGCGGCGGCGCATCGCCGTCATCGGCCTCTTCGTGGCGTCGGGTGCGGTGATCGTGCTCTGCGCCAAACCTTTTGCGGACAACCTGGTCGAGGCGGGCACCGAGCTGGGCATCGACAGGTTCCTGCTGGTCCAATGGCTCGCCCCGCTGGCCTCCGAAGCCCCCGAGTTCATCATCGCGACCATCTTCGCCGCCCGGGGCAAGGGCACCGCGGCCATCGCCACGCTCATCTCGTCGAAGGTCAACCAGTGGACGCTGCTGGTGGGATCGCTGCCGGTGGCCCACCTGCTCGGCGGCGGCGGGTTCTCCCTGGAGCTTGACTCGCGCCAGGTCGAGGAGGTGCTGCTCACGGCCACCCAGACCATGATGGGGGTGGCGCTGATACTCGGGCTGCGTTTCCGCCGAGCCGCGGCGTGGGCGCTACTGGCGTTGTTCGTCGTCCAGTTCCCGATCGTCTCGACGCACGGGCGCCTGCTGTTGTGCGGGATCTACACCGCGATGGCCGTCGTCGGGCTGATCGTCAACCGCCGACACATGGCCGCCACCCTCCGGGCGCCCTTCCTGGGCACGGCCATCCGTCACAGCGGTCACCCGCACCAGTCGGCGCCCGATCCCGGGCTCCCGGGGTAGCGCGGCGACTGCCCAGGGGCCGCGATTTGGGCCTCTCGCGTCAGCCACCTGGATTCCGCGCAGTGGCATAATGGTGGCATGAACCGCATACGGTTGAGCACCACGGTCGACGCAAATCTGCTGGGGAGCGCTCGTCAGGTGCGTTCCGGGTTGACGGATGCCGCCCTCATCGACGAGGCCCTCGCGGCGCTGCTGGCTCGTCACCGATCAGCCCAAGTGGATGAAAGCTACACAGCATATGACAGGCTCCGCCCTGAAGAGCCCGACGCCTGGGGTGACCTGGCATCGTGGCGGCGAGCAGCCGGCGCCTCATGAGCGGGCTTCCCGCGCGCGGTGAAATCTGGTGGTGTGAATTGCCCGAAATCGGCCGCCGCCCTGTCGTTGTCATGTCACGTGATGCGGCTATCCCCCGGCTTCGTCGCACACTCGTCGCGCCATGCACGACCACAATCCGGGAAATTGCGAGCGAGGTAGTCCTTGAACCTGATACCGACCCGATCCCGCGCCGTTCGGCGGTCAACCTCGACTCGCTCGAAAGCGTCTCAGTCAGCGTCCTGGTCAGCCGCCTCGGTCGGCTCGCCGATGCTCGGATGCGCGACATCTGCGCGGCCCTCGAGGTGGCGGTGGACTCTTCACGCTGACATGGATCGCCCGCAATTAATTGTTAGATAGGCCTTTCCGGTGATGCCCGGTGATCGACAACCGGCCGCATCCCTTCGGGTGCGCTGCATTAAAGGAGGACCGCGGCTGAATTGGCCTTCGCCGGTACTGGGAGATGGGGTCCTGTTTTCCGTTAGCGAACGTGCGAAAGACAATCCGGCCCGCGACTCCATCCAAAACCGCTCTGCGTATACGGTCCAAGTATGAATCGAGTGTCGGTGATCACTGGCGGCGCGGGTGGCATGGGACTTGCCACGGCAACAATCGTCGGTCGCGATCACACCGTGGTCCTTTGCGACGTCAGGCGAGACCGACTGACTGCCGCGGCCGCAACCCTCGAAGACCTCGGGCTGACTCCCACGGTCGTCCACTGCGACGTGACCGACCGACCCGCGGTCGCAGACCTGTTCGACACGGCAAACGGCCTCGGGAGGCTCGCCTCGGTCATTCACACCGCGGGGGTTAGCCCGAGCATGGGCCCGGCCGACTACGTCATGCGGACCAATGCGCTCGGCACAGTCAACGTCAATGAGGTGTTCCACGCGGTGGCCGGCGAGGGCTCCGCGATCGTCAACGTGGCGTCAATGGCCGCCCACATGCTGCCCGCGGAGATGATTCCGACAGAACAATTTCCGCTTGCGCTTCGCGACCCCGACGCCTTTATGGACGCCATGATGACGGGTTGCAACATTGTTCCCGAGGATGCGCGATCCGGCATCGCTTATGCCTTGAGCAAGAGCTTCGTGCGGTGGTACAGCCAGTCACAAGCGGAGCGCTTCAACGCGCGCGGACTGCGCATCGTCTCGGTTTCTCCGGGGTCGATCGACACCGAGATGGGCAGGCTCGAGGAGAAGGCCGGGGCCGGGGCGATGGTTGCCGAAGCCGCGGTCCCGCGGTGGGGCAAGCCGGAGGAGATGGCGGAGCTGCTTGCCTTCTGCGCCAGTGACAAAGCGGGTTACCTCACCGGCACCGACATCCTCAACGACGGTGGGGTGATCGCCTCGATGACGGAGCGAGCCAGGGTTGCGGCGGCTAACGGTTGACCTTTGGTACAAGCACCACCGGATCATCGAAGCGATCGATTGATGGCATTCGTGACCGTCGCGGTGGCTACGACAGGCGTCATCGTTTCGGTCTGGGCTGATCTCGACCCTCGGGCCGGGGCCGCCCCGGTGCGGTGCACCCACTCCCGTGGGCGTAGTCGCCAGGTCCGGCGAGCGTACTCGAGCTCGGTATAGGGCCACTGGGTGACGATGCGCCCGGAGGGCGACCGGAAGTAGCTGTCACATCGAGTCCAGATGGTGCGCTCGAGATCCGCCGAAAGCTCGTCGTTGTAACGCCTTTCGACCTCCGGCCGCACGTCGAGGTACCCGCCCCGACGCGCCACCCGGCTCACCGCGCTGGCCACCAGTCGCGCACCGGCTTCGAGGATGTAGACGATCGAGTTGCCGCCCTGGTTGGTGTTGGGACCGTAGAGCATGAAGAAGTTCGGGAATCCGCTGACGGCGGCGCCCAGGTAGGCGGTCGGATCGTCGCCCCACCGCTCGTGCAGACTTTCGCCGCCGCGTCCGATCACCTCAATACCATTGAGGTACTTGCTGGTTTGGAATCCGGTGGCACACACGATCGCGTCGACGTCCGACACTTCGCCGCTTTCGGTGACGATCGACGTCTCGGTTACTCGCGCGATCGGGTCGGTCACCAGATCGACGTGGTCCTGCTGCAGCGCCAGATAGTAGTCGGCGCCAAGCAACACCCGCTTGCAGCGGAAGGGGTAGTCAGGAGTCAGTAAGTCGCGCAGGCGCTCGTCGGCGACGGTGCGTTCGAGAAAGGAGGTCGCGATTTGCGCGCGCCCGGCGACCTGGGGATCGTCGACCGCGTTTCCGGCGAAGTCGTGGAACGTCTTCCAGACGCGCCACCTTTCCCGGCGAGCGGTCCAGGGATAACGACGGAACCTCGCCAGCTCGCCAGCGCTGAACGGTCGGTCGTCCTTGGGGACCATCCACGGAGGGGTGCGCTGGAAAACGAAGACACGCGAGGCAATTCGAGCGAGTTCGGGGACCACCTGCACTGCACTGGCGCCGGTGCCGATCACCCCGACTTTCCTGCCGGTCAGGTCCACACCGGGGTCCCATGCGGAGGTGTGCATCAGGTTACCGCGGTAGCCGCTCAAGCCGTCGATGTCGGGCAGCTTGGAAGCGGCGAAGAGGCCGACAGCGCTGACCACGACATCGGCCCGCAGCGTGGTGACGGTGTCGCTATTCGCCTGCTGCAGTTGCAATTCCCACTGCCGGTCGTCCTCGTCCCACTGCGCACGCCGCACATAGGTGTGGAGCATCAGGTGTCGGCGCAGGTCGAATTCGTCGACCACCGATTCCAGGTAAGCGAGTATCTCTGGTTGCCGCGCATAGGTGCGGCTCCAGGATTTGTTCAGCGCAAACGAGAACGAGTACAGGTGGCTCTGCACGTCGCACGCAGCACCGGGATAGGTGTTACGCCGCCAGGTGCCACCGACGCCGTCGTCGCCCTCGATCATGACCAGATCGTCGACTCCGGCGCGGCGCAGGGCCACCGCGGCGGCCAGGCCGCCGAAGCC
>JARLGR010000093.1 GCA_031292665.1 Mycobacterium sp.
CATCCCGATCCTGTATCCCTGGGCGAACCGCCTGGGCGCCACCACCTACACCGCGCAAGACATCGCGGTGAGCCTGACACCGGGCGAAAACGGCGTTCGTGCCGACCCCAACGGGCTGCCCATCCACGGCGTCCTGGCCGCTTACCCGGGCTGGCGGGTGACCGCCCAATCGGGGAACGAGCTGACCGCCGAACTGGACTTCGGCGCCGATCCGCACCTGCTGGCCAGCTTCCCGTATCCGCACCTGCTGACGGTCGCGGTCCGACTGACCGAGCGGACCTTGACGATTCGCACCACGGTCACCGCGACCGGTGACAAGGCGGTCCCGCTGTGCTTCGGTTTCCACCCCTATCTGCAGCTCCCGGACGTGGCCCGTAGCGACTGGATCATCGAGACGCCGCCGTTGCGGCATCTCGGGCTCGACGGACACGGCCTGCCCACCGGGGAATCACAACCGCAACCGACCCGGACGGAACGGCTCGGCGACAACGCCTTTGACGACGGCTACGACGAGGTCGCCCATGGGGCGGTGTTCGCGGTCTCCGGCGGCGGCCGACGTATCGAGGTGCGCTTCGAGCTGGGGTATCCGGCAGCGCAGATTTTCGCGCCCCGGGTCGAAGACGTGCTCTGTTTCGAGCCGATGACCGCCCCGACCGATGCGCTGCGGCGCGGCGGCTATCGATCAGCGGGCCCCGGCGAGTCGGCGGTCACGCAGTTCTCCGTCCGCGTTTAGGGCTGTGCAGGCCGCCGCGCGAAGCCTTTTTGACAGGTGTCGAAATTTGCGCGGCTGACCGGTATCGTCAGCGCCAATCCTTTGCAGGAGGCGCAGTTGAGCACTGACAACAGCGGTGCATCGATCGATGGTTTGCTGGACCGCGCGGTGCGGGCTGTCAACGAAGGCGACCGTGTGACCGCGACGACGTTGGCCGGGCAAGTCCTTGCGGTCGACCGCGGCAACCCGGAGGCGGAGGACCTTCTTACCGCGCCGGCTCGCTATGGTGAGATACGCCGACTGACAATCATGTTCGTCGATCTCGTCGACTCCACTGCGCTGTCTACGCAATTAGAGCCGGAGCCGTACCACACCCTGGTCGGCCGGTACCGCGATGAGGTGCGCCGGGCAGTCGAGCGCTATGAAGGGCATATCAGCTCGATCAAGGGAGACGGGCTGTTGGTGGTGTTCGGCCACCCCAGAGCCCATGAGCACAACGTTCGGCTTGCCGTTGCGGCGGGTCTGGACATCACCCGGACCGTGGCGCGGCTCAGTGAGCGGGCGGAACGCCAGTTCGGTGTGTCCATCAACGTGCGGGTCGGCATCCACCGCGGCCTGGTCTATCTCGACGTCGACCAGGACGACGTCTACGGGTTCGCCGCCAATTTGGCCGCGCGTCTGTGCAGTGTCGCCGAACCGGGCACGGTGGCGGTCTCGGATGCGGTCGCGCCGTTGGTGCGCGACTTGTTCGAACTTCAGCCACTTTCGGCCGTCGCGGTCAAGGGCGTCGACGCGCCGATCAGCCCTCATCTGGTGCTCGGCGAACGATCAGAGGCGCCGCCGCCGGGGTCGCCGCCCATGGTCGGGCGTGAATGCGAGCGCGGCTGGCTACAGCACATCTGGGAGCAGGCCCGCGAGGGAACGCTGAGCACCCCGGGCGTGATCTTGCGCGGTGAGCCGGGAATCGGGAAGACCCGGCTTGCGGCCGAGATAGCTCAAATCGTCGAGGACTCGGACGGAAGCGTCATCGAGCTCAGGGGCTCACCGCTGCATACCGACACCGGCTTACACCCGGTGCGCAGGCTGATGGAACGGCGCTGCGAGATCACCCGGCTCACCGACGGTGCCGAGCGGTTGCGCCTGCTGAAGGCCGAATTGAGCTCGTGCTCGTTGGATCCTGCCAGCACAGTCCCCCTGTTAGCGCCGGTTATGGGCATTGCGCCCGAGCATAACTATCGCCCGGTCGCGGTGGAGGGGCGCGCGCTCTACGAGTTGATCGGCCAAACAGTGCACCAGTACGTCATGGCGTGCCTGGGTAACAAACCTGGCCTGGTCATCGCCGAGGACGTGCACTGGTTTGACTCGTCGACCATGGAGTTGCTCAGCTCGCTGCTCGTGCGCGCAGAGGGGCAAGTGCTGGTGGTGATGACTGGGCGTGAGGGTGATTGGCTGCAGTCTGGCTGGCCGACAGAGATTTTGGAGTTGAAGCCGCTGACCGATGGGCAGTCCGACGCATTGATCGAAGCGTTGGACCCGACCTTGTCGGACGCCCAGCGGGCCGCGGTCCGCGAGCGCTGCGACGGGGTGCCGTTCTACATCGAGCACGTCGTGGCCGGTATGCACGCGACGGGCGATGAACCGGCGGTGCCGGAGGCGCTGTATGAGTCCCTGTTCGCGCGATTGCACGCCCGCCCCGATGTGGTGCCGGTGGTCGAGGCGGCTGCCGTTATCGGGCGCGCCGGTGACCTTCAGCTGCTTCGCTCGGTGGCCGGACCCCACACCGCCGATATCGACGACGTTGTCACCGAACTGGTGCGGGCGCGTGTGCTGGAACGACGCGGGACCGACGGCTGGCGCTTCCGCCACGAGCTGCTCCGGCAGGTGGCGGCCGAGCTGGCCCCGCCATCGCTGCGCCGTGACCTGCACGCGCGCGCTGCCCAGGCGCTGGTCGATGCGGCAGTAGCCGCTGAACCGGAATGGCGCGTGGTCGCAAGCCATTTCACGCACGCCCACCGGTACGGCGACGCCGTCGAGGCCTACCAGAAGGCCTCGGTCAACGCCCGACGCCGCGGGGCTATCCATGAGGCATTCGCCTGCCTGACCGAGGCGCTGGAGCAGCAAGCCCATTGCGCGGCCGGCACCGAGCGGGACCGGGTGGAAATCGCCATCCGCCTGGAACGTGGACTGCTGGCGGGCACGATGCAGGGGAGCCAAAGCGGTGAGGGGCCCGCCGACTTCCAACGGTGCCTGGCGTTGGCCAGCGCGGGCAACTATCAAGACGAATTGTTCTGCACACTCTGGGCGCTGGTCAGCTACTACATGCCGCGGGCCGACCTGCGCCGCGCCCATGAGCTTCTGGACTCGCTGTCCGGTCGGACGACCGATGATCGGCCCTGGAGTCACCCGGCCACAGCCTCGACGTTGGGCGCGGTCAGATGGCTCGAGGGCGACTTCATCGGCGCCCGCGAAGATTTGCTCGCGGCGCTGGCCGCCCGTTCCGCCGCCGAGCCGCGGGTGCTGGAAACCGAATGGTTCGTGGCGGTCGACCCGGTCGCGAACGCACACACCTTTTTGGCTCTGACGCACATGGTCTGCGGGGACCTCGACCGCGCCAAGGCAGATCTGGCCGAAGCACTTCGACGTTGCGATGAACTGGGCTTCCCGCGGAACGCACACAACAGAGCGCATACGCTCTATATGGATATCTGGGTGTCTCTGGAGGCCGGCCAGATCGAGGAGGCGACCACCCTGGTGGCCCGCCTTCGCCAGCTGAGCGAGCAGTCGGGGCTTGACTTGTGGCAATGGGTCGGCAGGTGCCAACACGCCACGGTCACAGCGCTCGCCGCGCTTGCCGCGGGCGCCGATGCGGCCACGCTGACGGATCGGGCCGAGAAGCTGGTGCGACACGTGGACGGGTCGCGCCTCATGCACCTCAACAGCTACCTGACCTTTCACGACGCGGTGATCGGCCGTCTTCTGATTGCTGCCGGTCAGCCGGAGAAAGCGCGCGAGCGCTTAGAGATGGCGCTGCGCCATGCGGAAGAGACGTGCATGCACTTCTACGACGCGGAGCTGATGCGCGTTCGCGCGCACACGTTCGACGACCCGGAAAAACGCCGCGCTGCCCTCGCGGACGCGCTCGCGTACGCGCGCCACCAGGGCGCGGCCCTGTTCGAACTGCGCTGCCTGCTGGATTCTTTCGAAATGCTTGGTGAGGCGGATCTGTCCGGGCTGGCCGACGCTGTCCGACGCTTCCCCGGCGACGCGCGCTGGCCGGAATTCGCGCGGGCGCAAAGGATTCTCGGCTGACCGGGTCAGAGGTAAGACTTGTCCAGCTTGTCGGGGTTGTTCGTAACTCGTTTCAGCGCACGGATGTTGGCGGCGACGTTGCGGCTCTCATGCTTGGCGACGGCGCGAACGAGTCGCGGCAACGGCGTCCACCGCCCGGAAGGTTGCAGGTACCAGGAGCCCAGCGCCGCGGTCCAGGCCTCCTGGTGCGCCGTCTTCTGCCTGGCGTCCTGCGGGTTCATTGCCATGTAGACGGCAAAAAGCCAAGCGCCCCTGCGCAGTTTCGTCACCGCTTCCTTGAACAGACCGATCTCGTCCGGGATCAGCCAGCGGGGCAGACGAAGCTCGGGGGAAAGCCGGTCGACCACCTTGACAATGCCGGGGATCTGGGAGCAGAGCAGGGCGTTCACCCGGTTGTAATCGTCGGCCAGGCTGTCCAGCGAGTCAGCCGCAACCGCCAGCACGGCGAGGCCCAGGTCAAATGTGATGTGCGCGTTCAGCCCGGCCATCATGTGCTGCAGGATGATCGCCTGACGATCCTGGTCTCCGACGAAAGCCACTTCCCACGGGAGGGTGACACCCTGGAACTCATCCGGGAAGAAGTAGGCATTCAAAGCGTCGAAGTAGCGGCGGGCAAAGGCGACATCGAGCCGGCCGATCCGGGGCCCGTCGTCGAACACACCGTCTTCGATGGCTTGACGGATGGCGAGGGTGATCCGCTTGTACAGACAAGCGAAGTAGCCAATGTGGCTCTCGGTTTTGATGGACCAGTCGATTACCTGATCGATAGTGCGCAGCACATCGTCGATGTTTGTGGGTTCGTCGAGGCGACAGAGTGGGAGTGGCGGGCTGGGAGCCACAGGAGCAGACATCTCAGGTGATCCTCCGTTCGATCGAAAGCTTCAGGCCAGTACGTCCCAGTCGCGACCGAGGTGATCGGGCATGTCGAACGGCGCGCGCTCGCCACCCCGCTCGTACGCGAATATCCCGCGCACCAGTTCGCGTCCGAACGGACTGGCGATGCGCAACATCAGCTGATAGCACGGCAAGTCACGCTCGACGCGGCCCAGCGCGTGCACCATGAACCATTTGGAGACGACCGCGAGCCGCCCGAGGTCATCGGAGAGATCCGACTTCGGAACGCACAGCAGGTCGGCGGTCTCATTGCCGATCAGGTGGCGAATCATCGGCGGGATCGTGTCGTCGAACCGGTGCAGGGGCGTCAGCTCGTCCATCAGATCCATCAGTGCGCGGGTGAGCTCCTGCCCTTCGGGCGACGCCGCGAAATTCCTGCGCTTGATCGCGTCGACCAGCGCGGTGGCGTCGTCGACGCCGCGCACCAACAGTTCGTCACGTACGCCCATCAGGTGGCCGATGACGTTCCACAGATGCAGGTATGCGTCGACGTCCTTGGCGGGCACACGCACGCCCAGCCGACGCAACGGATCGGCGATGACATACGAGAAATCCAGGACCGTCCCGGCGAGGTCCTCCTGGTTGATCGGTGTGCCCCAGTCGGGATGCCACTTGCCCGGTGTCAGCTCGTTGCGGGCCTTGATCAGGTGGCGTACGGCCGCGTGCATCAGGCGGACGCGCTGGATGGTGCGCCGGCCCTTGCCGTGGTCGTCGAGGCCACCGACGGTGAGCACGTCCATCAAGAACTGTCCGGTCTCAATCACCCGCCGTCGAGCGTCGGTATCGAGCCGGGCGGTCATATACACCACCTTCACGCCCTTGGCCGCCGCGTACGAGCCCGGAAGGGATGCGCAGAACAGGCAAAGGAAAATGAGGACGCCCCAGGTCTCGAACAGCTGTTGCCCGCGCTTGATCTTGCCCATGTCGGCCCATTCGGGCAGGGGCAGGGCCTCGGCCAGATAGGCCCGGAGCTCCTCGGGCAACTCCTCGGGCACCGGCTGGTCGGTGCGCACCAGCGTCCGCATGATCGCATTGACCGCTTCGACACCGCCGCGCTCGAACACGGCCGCGACCGGCGCGTCAGCCACCGGATCGCCCACCTCCCGCATGCGATCGAGCAGCGCGTCCGTCCACCTCGAGCTTCCGTTGCCGTCCGTCATGTTGGCAGGCTGCCAGACTTTGCGCGTCTACCGCGCGCGTAGTCGACTACCTGATTACGGCCGGAATCCGGTTAGCGA
>JARLGR010000094.1 GCA_031292665.1 Mycobacterium sp.
AGGCGGCGGACTGGGCAGTCTGGGCGGCCTGGCCGGGCTGGCCGGCCGGATCGTGGATGCGATGGGGGGTCTGCTCGGCTCGACGGACGACCAGGTGGGCAGTGGCGACCCTCTCGGAGAAGATGCGTTCGACGACCAGGACCCCTTCCACCCCGACGAGGAGAAAGACGCCGACGAGACGAGAGAGGCCGACGAGAAGAAAGAGCCCGATACCGTCGCCGAGGCTCAACGGGCCGGTACACCGCCGGCGCCGGACACCGCGCCGCCGCCGACCGACTCCGCAGCGCCGGCTGCCGTGCCCGCACCGGTCGCCGCGCCCGGGCCGTCACCGGATGCGACGCCCGCCGGCGGACCGGCTCCTCAGGGGCAGGAGGGATCAACGCCGTGCGAAATCGCCGCGGACCAGCTCCCGCAGGCGGGGCAGTGACCCGTTCACGCGGGCCGCAGCCGGAGCGCTTCCTCGACCCAGCGCACGGATTCCCGTGCGTCGGCGGTCACGGGGCCCACCAGCAGTGTCGTCACGCCGGCCTCGGCGAAAGCTGCCAGCCGCTCGGCGACATGGCCGCGCGGGCCGATCAGCGAGGTCCCGCGCACCAACTCGTCGGGCACCGCGGCGATGGCCTCCTGCTTGCGGCCGGACAGGTACAGCTCCTGGATCCGGTCCGCGACTTCGCCGAACCCGTAGCGGGTCGCCAGGTTGTGATAGAAGTTGCGGCCCTTGGCGCCCATGCCGCCGATATAGAGGGCCAGCTGCGGCTTGACCCACCCCAGCCGGTCATCGACGTCGTCGCCGATAGCCAGCGGTGTGTGCACAGCGACGTCCAGCGGCCCCAGCGCGGGATCCCGCTTGGCGAACCCGGCGGCCAGCGCGTCGCCCCACACCGAATCCGCTTTCTCCGGAAGGTAGAAGACAGGCTGCCAGCCCTCGGCTATCTCGGCGGTGAGTTCGACGTTCTTGGGGCCGAGCGCCGCGATGGTGATCGGAATCCGTTCGCGCACCGGGTGATTGATGAGCTGTAGGGGCTTGCCCAGGCCCGTCCCGCGATCCGGCGGCAAAGGGATCTGGTAGTGCTTCCCGTCGTGTTGCAACCGTTCGCGGCGCCACACCTTCCGGCAGATCTCCACCACCTCGCGGGTGCGGCCCAACGGGGCGTCGAACGGGACCCCGTGAAACCCCTCGATCACCTGGGGTCCCGACGTGCCGATCCCAAGCCGGAAACGTCCGTCGGACACGAAGTCCAGGCCCGCGGCGGTCATCGCCAGCAGCGACGGCGTGCGGATATAGATGGGGACCACCCCGGAGGCCAGTTCGACGGTGTCCGTCTTCGCAGCCAGATACCCGAGCTGGCTGACGGCGTCGAACGAATAGGCCTCGGCCACCACCGCGACCTCGATGCCGCACTTCTCCAACTCGACGACGCGGTCCGCGGCTTCGTGAAAGCCGCCCGAATAGTCCAGAGCGATCCCGATTCGCATCAGAGACAGATACCACGATCACGGCGACGTGCCGCGCCGGGGCGAGTCACTTCAGTAGCGCGACGATCTTCTCCTCGAGAGCCACCGGGGCTGCCTCGGGATCGACGGCGTCCGTCCCGGGCAGCGCGACATCCGGATCGGCGAAGTCGCGATACGTCTTGTCGCCACCCAGTGCGTAGAGCAGGTAGCCGGTCAGCAGGGCACGCACCGATCGCTGCGTCTTGCGGTGCGACCCGGACAGCCCGAGCGTCTTCGTCAGTCGCCGACCCTGGACCAGGCCTCCCGGTTCGGCCTTGCTGACGATGCGCAGCGTGGCCGTATCCCAGGCGGCGGAAAGCGCCAGCGCGTTGGAGTTCAGCGTCTTGGCATCACCCGGCGCGGTCAGGATCAGGCCCGGGACCTTCAGGGTCGCGGCCGGCTGCTCGGCCGGGGGACGGGTGACGGTGGGGAAGGCGGCCACGGCCGCTGCGGGCTTGGCGGGCATGCCGGCCGCGGCGAACACGGCGGCCGAGCCGCCAAACCCGTGGCCCACCACGCCCAGCTTGGCGGGATGCACGCTGATCTTGCCCGGCCCGAGGCGCACGCCCGAGACGATGTCGAGGGCCGTGCCCACGTCGAAGGCGAAGTTCAGCACCGAGGGGGCCAGGCCGCGCTGGGTGTCCGGAGCGCCGGCCACGATGCCCCACGACGCCAGGTGCTCCAGCAGGCGCGAATAGCGCGCGGCACCCGTGAGCCAGTCGTGACCGAATGCGACGGCGGGCAGATTCAGCCCGGCTTCGGGGGTGTACACCAAGCCCGGCAGCCCGGCGAACGCCAGGTCACCGCGCAAAACCCGATGCGGACCACGGCGGCTGAGGGCTGCGACGAGTTTGCGGATGCGGGCCACGCGTCGACGTTAGCGCATCGCCTGTGGTCTAAGCCGTGACCTCGATCAGCCCCACCCGCCACAGCACCGCGTACACGTGACGCAGGGGGATGCTCAGTAAACGGGCGGCGGCGTCCGCCAACGGGTCGCCGCCAGCGTCCCGGTGACGGAGCCGCTTCGCCTGCGTCGGCGCGGGAGCCGGTGCGGGCAGCGTTGGTACCACATCGTCGTGCAAAAGTGCAGTCATGGCTCTCCCTCGAGGTTCACAATGGTTTCTGGTCCGGCATTTTGAATTAACGACGTGTTAACTAGCTGTTTGACTCAATTTGCTTTCGCGCATTTCTATTCGCTGCTTGACGGCCATTCGCGGCCTGCTGAAATGATGTGGCGGGCCTGGGGCACCCGTGCACCAAATCACTTGTTAGCAGCTTGGTCGGCTGATCGGTCGCTTCTCAACGGTGTGCGGTCGAAATCAGGCGAGCATATAAGTTATGTCCTCCCCGAGGAATCCAATGACGCATAAATCATTTGCCAGCGTCAGCTGATATTCATGATTTTAAGGCCGACATTGCTGGCACGAATGTCCTCAGAGGAAACGTCTTGAATACATCAGGTGAAAAACGTTTACCTCTTAGGAGGTCGGTATGAGCTCCCGCCATCCTGACCGCAGCGCCGGCCGGGCGGCTCACGGCCTTGCGGGCGACTTCAGGACGCGGCGCGGAGGCTCGGTCCCGTGGGGCGTTTTCGCAGGTAGGCGGGCCAACGGCACCGCCTGAGATGTTCGGCACGGACGCTTCGCGGGCGGGGCTGCACTACCCTGGTCAGAATGTGCGGAATCGTCGGCTACGTCGGGCAGCGGCCCGCCTGCGAGGTCGTCATGGACGCGCTACGCCGAATGGAGTACCGCGGCTACGACTCGTCGGGGATCGCGCTGGTCGACGGTGAGGGTGGGCTGACCGTGTGTCGTCGCGCCGGCCGGCTGGCCAACCTCGAGGAGGCGCTGGCCAGCATGGCGCCGGGATCGTTGGCCGGCACCACCGGCCTGGGCCACACCCGGTGGGCCACCCACGGACGCCCCACCGACCGCAACGCGCACCCGCACCGCGACGCCGCCGGCAAGATCGCCGTCGTCCACAACGGCATCATCGAGAACTATGCGACCCTGCGCCAGGAGCTGAAGACGGCCGGCGTGGAGTTTGCCAGCGACACCGACACCGAGGTCGCGGTGCACCTGGTGTCGCGGGAATACCGGCTCGGCGAGACCGCCGGTGATTTCGTAGCGTCGGTGCTGGCCGTGCTGCGCCGGCTCGAGGGCCACTTCACGTTGGTGTTCGCCAACGCCGACGAACCCGGCATGATCGTCGCCGCCCGCCGCTCGACGCCGCTGGTGCTCGGGATCGGCGACGGCGAGATGTTCGTCGGCTCCGACGTGGCGGCGTTCATCCAGCACACGCGTGACGCCGTCGAACTCGGCCAGGACCAGGCCGTCGTGCTCACCGCCGACGGCTACCGGATCACCGACTTCGACGGCAACGAAGACGTCAGCTACCGCGAGTTTCACATCGACTGGGACCTGGCCGCCGCCGAGAAGGGCGGCTACGAGTACTTCATGCTCAAGGAGATCGCCGAGCAGCCCGACGCGGTGGCCGACACCCTGCTGGGGCACTTCGTCGACGGCCGGATCATTCTCGACGAGCAGCGGCTCTCGGACCAGGAACTGCGCGAAGTCGACAAGGTGTTCGTGGTCGCGTGCGGCACCGCGTACCACTCCGGGCTGCTCGCGAAATACGCGATCGAGCACTGGACCCGGCTGCCGGTGGAGGTGGAGCTGGCCAGCGAATTCCGGTACCGGGATCCCGTGCTGGACCGCAGCACGCTGGTGGTCGCCATCTCGCAGTCCGGCGAAACCGCCGACACCCTGGAAGCCGTCCGCCACGCCAAGGAGCAGAAGGCCAAGGTGCTGGCCGTCTGCAACACCAACGGCTCGCAGATCCCCCGCGAATGCGATGCGGTGCTCTATACGCGCGCCGGCCCGGAGATCGGCGTGGCCTCGACCAAGACGTTCCTGGCCCAGATCGCCGCCAACTACCTGGTGGGCCTGGCGCTGGCGCAGGCCCGCGGCACCAAGTACCCCGACGAGGTGGAGCGCGAATACCGCGAACTGGAAGCGATGCCGGACCTGGTGGCCCGGGTGATCGCCGGGATCCAGCCGGTGGCCGCCCTCGCCCACCGATTCGCGCAATCGTCGACCGTGCTGTTCCTGGGTCGCCATGTCGGCTATCCGGTGGCACTCGAAGGCGCGCTGAAGCTCAAGGAACTGGCCTACATGCACGCTGAGGGATTCGCGGCCGGCGAGCTCAAGCACGGCCCGATCGCGCTGATCGAAGACGGCCTTCCGGTGATCGTCGTGATGCCCTCGCCCAAGGGATCGGCAACGCTGCACGCCAAGCTGCTGTCGAACATCCGCGAGGTCCAGGCCCGCGGCGCGATCACCATCGTGATCGCCGAGGAGGGCGACGACACCGTCCGCCCCTATGCCGACCACTTGATCGAGATACCCTCGGTCTCAACGCTTTTGCAGCCGCTGTTGTCGACCATTCCGCTTCAGGTGTTCGCCGCGTCGGTCGCGCAGGCCCGCGGCTACGACGTCGACAAGCCGCGAAACCTGGCCAAGTCCGTCACCGTGGAATAGCCGTGGCGACAGCATCGATGGTGCGGGCACGACTGCGACGCACGGGGATCGCGGTGTGGCATTTCGTCGCTGGTGCGCCGTTGACCTACGGTTGGCTGTTCGTGCTGATGATCACGACGCTGATTCAGCACGCACTTTCGAAGCGGCAACTGCACATGATGCTGCTGCACCACTCCACCAATATCCACGCGCTGGCGCGGGATCCGCTGGATGTGCTGTTCTCCAGCCTGCTGTGGATCGATGGCAAGAACCTGGAACCATACCTGCTGCTGTTCACCCTATTCCTCGCGCCGGCCGAACACTGGCTTGGCCACTTGCGTTGGCTCACCGTGGGTTTGACCTCCCACATCCTGTCTACCTATATCAGCGAAGGCCTGCTGTACTTCGCGATCGAGGAACGCGCCGCCGCGGAACGGATGGTGAACGCCCGCGATATCGGGGTCAGCTACTTCCTCGTCGGCGTGATGGCGGTGCTCGCTTACCACATCGCGCGACCGTGGCGCTGGGGCTACCTCGGGGTGCTGTTCCTCATCTTCGGTTTCCCGCTGCTCACGATGGACCGCATCGAGCTCAACTTCACCGCGATCGGCCACTTCACCTCGGTCCTCATCGGCTTGTGCTTCTACCCGATGGCGCGCGCCCAGGGCGGCAGGCAGTTGAATCCGGCGCGGATCGGCCCGACCTTCCGGGGGCGCAGCACCTCCGAGAGGTCCGGCTGACGGTAGGGCGGCAGGCAGCGACATGGAATGCTTGCGGTGATGCGGCATTACTACTCCGTGGACGCGATCCGCGACGCTGAAGCCCCGCTGCTGGCCAGCCTGCCCGACGGCGCCCTGATGCGGCGCGCGGCCTTCGGCCTGGCCACCGAGATACTCGGCGAGCTGACCGTCCGCACCGGCGGGGTCGCCGGGCGCCGGGTGTGCGCGGTCGTCGGCTCGGGAGACAACGGCGGCGACGCCCTGTGGGCGGCGACGTTCGTGCGACGGCGCGGCGCTGCCGCCGACGCGGTGCTGCTCAATCCCGACCACGCCCACCGCAGGGGGCTGGCGGCGTTCCGGAAGGCCGGCGGCCGCGTCGTCGACAAGGTCTCGGCGACAACCGATCTGGTCATCGACGGGGTGGTGGGCATCTCCGGCACGGGGCCGCTGCGACCGGCGGCCGCCGAGGTGTTCGCCGAAGTCGACGCCCACGGGATCCCGGTGGTCGCCGTCGACATCCCCAGCGGCATCGACGTAGCGACCGGGGCGATCACCGGCCCCGCGGTGCACGCCGCGCTGACCGTCACCTTCGGCGGGCTCAAGCCCGTGCACGCGCTCGCCGACTGCGGCCGCGTGAAGCTGATCGATATCGGGCTCGACCTGCCCCAGACGGACGTGCTGGAGTTCGAGGCCGGCGACGTGGTCGCGCGCTGGCCGGTGCCCGGCCCGCACGACGACAAGTACACCCAGGGCGTGACGGGGGTGATGGCCGGCTCGTCGACGTATCCGGGCGCCGCCGTGCTGTGCACCGGCGCCGCCGTCGCGGCCACCTCCGGCATGGTGCGCTACGCCGGCAGCGCGCACCCCGAGGTGCTCGCGCACTGGCCCGAGGTGATCGCCTCGCCCACCCCGGCGGCGGCCGGGCGGGTGCAGGCGTGGGTCGTCGGGCCCGGCCTGGGCACCGATGACACCGGCGCCGCGGCGCTGTGGTTCGCGCTGGAAACCGACCTGCCGGTGATCGTGGACGCCGACGGGCTGACGATCCTGGCGGCCCACCCCGAGCTTGTGGTCAACCGCACCGCGCCGACCGTGCTGACCCCGCACGCCGGTGAATTCGCCCGCCTGGCGGGTAACCCGCCGGGGGACGACCGCGTCGGGGCGTGCCGCAAGCTGGCCGACACGTTCGGCGCCACCGTGCTGCTCAAGGGAAACGTCACCGTCGTCGCCGACCCCGGCGGGCCGGTGTACCTCAACCCCGCCGGGCAGTCGTGGGCCGCCACGGCCGGCTCCGGCGACGTCCTGTCCGGGATGATCGGCGCGCTGCTGGCCTCCGGCTTGCCGGCCGCCGAGGCCGCCGCAGCGGCGGCCTTTGTGCACGCGCGGGCGGCGGCGCTGTCTGCCGCCGACCCGGGGCCCGGGGACGCGCCGACGTCGTCGTCCCGCATGGTTCCGCACATCCGGGCCGCCCTGGCCACTTTGTAGCTCTCAGCCGTCCAACGAAAGGATCCATCGTGACCCTCAGCCGCCCGTCCGTGGCCGCGCACTCCATCGCTCCCGCATACACCGGCCGCATGTTCACCACCCCGGTGCCGGCGCTTCGACTGCCCGACGAGTCGATGGATCCGGAGGCCGCGTACCGCTTCATCCATGACGAACTGATGCTCGACGGCAGTTCCCGGCTGAACCTGGCCACCTTCGTCACCACCTGGATGGATCCCGAGGCCGGAAAGCTGATGGCCGAGACGTTCGACAAGAACATGATCGACAAAGACGAATATCCGGCAACCGCGGCCATCGAGCAGCGATGTGTGAACATGGTGGCCGACCTCTTCCACGCCGACCACCTCCGCGACGACGACCCGTCCAGCGCCTGCGGAGTCTCCACCATCGGCTCCAGCGAGGCGGTGATGCTGGGCGGCCTGGCGATGAAATGGCGCTGGCGGGCGAACGTTGGCAAGGGCTGGGAGGGCCGCACGCCCAACCTGGTGATGGGTTCCAACGTCCAGGTGGTCTGGGAGAAGTTCTGCCGCTACTTCGATGTCGAACCCCGCTACCTGCCGATGGAGGAAGGGCGCTATGTCATCACCCCCGAGCAGGTCGTCGACGCCGTCGACGAGGACACCATCGGTGTGGTGGCAATCCTGGGCACCACCTACACCGGTGAGCTGGAACCCGTCGCCGAGATCTGCGCGGCGCTGGACAAACTGGCATCCGGCGGCGGTGTGGACGTCCCGGTGCACGTCGACGCCGCCAGCGGGGGCTTCGTGGTGCCCTTCCTGCACCCGGAGCTGAAGTGGGACTTCAGGCTGCCGCGGGTGGTGTCAATCAATGTCAGCGGCCACAAATACGGGCTGACCTACCCCGGCATCGGATTCGTGGTGTGGCGCAGCAAGGAGTATCTGCCCGAAGAGCTGGTCTTCCGCGTCAACTACCTGGGCGGCGACATGCCGACCGTCACGCTGAACTTCTCCCGCGCCGGCAACCAGGTGGTCGGCCAGTACTACAACTTCCTGCGGCTGGGCCGCGAGGGCTACACGCAGGTGATGCAGTCGCTGTCGTCGACCGCGCGGTGGCTGGGCGAGCAGCTGAGCGTCGGGGATCACTGCGAGCTGATCTCGGACGGTTCGGCGATCCCGGTGGTCGCCTTCCGGTTGGCCAAGGACCGCGGTTACACCGAGTTCGACCTTTCCCACGAGCTGCGGGGTTACGGCTGGCAGGTGCCTGCCTACACGATGCCCGACAACGCCACCGACGTGTCTGTGCTGCGCATCGTTGTGCGTGAGGGGCTCTCCGCGGACCTGGCCCGGGCATTGCACGACGATGCCCGCACCGCGCTGGCCTCGTTGGACAAACTCAAGCCCCGCGGGCACTACAGAGCCGAGCACTTCGCGCACTAGTGTTCCTGCGCGCGAAAGTGCGACTAGCGACGCGTTTCCCGGGGAGCGGCGTCCCAGCTGCACTTTCGCGGCACTTTTATGGTTCTGGGACAATGGGGGCCGTGGCCGTTACGCCGATATCCCTGACGCCCGGCGTCCTCGGTGAAGCCGTCGTCGACCTGGGCGCCATCGAGCACAACGTGCGGGTGCTGCGCGAGCACGCGGGCCCCGCGCAGGTCATGGCCGTGGTCAAGGCCGACGGCTACGGCCACGGAGCCACCCGGGTAGCGCGCGCGGCACTGGCCGCCGGAGCGGCCGAACTCGGGGTTGCCACCGTCCACGAGGCGCTGGCGCTGCGCGCCGACGGCATCGCGGCACCGATACTGGCGTGGCTGCACCCGCCCGGCACCGATTTTGGACCCGCCCTGCTGGGCGGCGTGGAGATCGCCGTGTCGTGCGAGCGCCAACTCGACGACCTGCTGGACGCGGCGCGCCGGACCGGCCGGACGGCCACGGTCACCGTCAAGGTCGACACCGGGCTGAACCGCAACGGTGTCGCCCCGGCGCAGTACCCGCCGATGCTGACCGCGCTGCGTCGCGCCGTCGCCGAGGACGCGATCCGGTTGCGCGGGCTGATGTCGCACCTGGTCTACGCCGACCAGCCGGACAATCCCACCAATGACCTTCAGGCGCAACGGTTCAGCGAGATGCTGGCCCGCGCGCGCGACGAGGGGGTGCGGTTCGAGGTGGGGCACCTGTCGAACTCGTCGGCGACGATGTCTCGGCCAGACCTGTCCTTCGACCTGGTGCGGCCGGGCATCGCGGTGTACGGTTTGAGCCCCGTTCCCGAATTCGGCGACATGGGGCTGATACCGGCGATGACCGTCAAATGCCCCGTCGCGCTGGTGAAGTCGGTCCGCGCGGGTGAGGGCGTGTCGTATGGGCACACGTGGATCGCGGACCGGGACACCAACCTTGCGCTGCTTCCGATCGGCTATGCCGACGGCGTTCCCCGCGCGCTCGGCGGGCGTCTAGAGGTGCTCATCAACGGCAGGCGGCGGCCCGGTGCGGGGCGCATCTGCATGGACCAGTTCGTCGTCGACCTCGGTCCCGGGCGGCCCGACGTGGCCGAGGGCGACGAGGCGATCCTGTTCGGACCCGGCGGCAGCGGCGAACCCACCGCGCAGGACTGGGCGGATCTGCTCGGCACCATCCACTACGAAGTGGTGACCAGTCCGCGCGGGCGCATCACCCGGACCTACCGCGAGGCGCAAACCGTTGAGCCCTAGCAAAATCCGCAGCGGCCACAGGGGCAGGGCCTGGCTTGCGGGGGGCGCCGGGCTGGCCGCCGTCGCCACCATCGTGGGGGCCTCGGCACGCCGTTCGATCACCCAACGCGTGACCACCGTCGAAGACCCTTACGCCGGGGAGGATTTCGACAGGATCGACGACGACCGCGAGTACGTGGTGACCACGCCCGACGGGGTGCCGCTGGCGGTCCGTGATGCCGGCCCGGTGGACGCGCGGGTGACCATTGTCTTCGTGCACGGCTTCTGTCTGCGCATGGGCGCGTTCCATTTTCAGCGAACCCGGCTTCCCGGGCACTTGGGGCCGGACGTGCGCATGGTCTTCTACGATCAGCGCGGCCACGGGCAATCCGGCGAAGCCTCGCCCGAGACGTACACCCTGACGCAGCTCGGCCGGGACCTGGAAAGCGTGCTCGAAGTGGTCGCGCCGCAAGGGGTCGTCGTGGTCGTCGGTCACTCGATGGGCGGCATGACGGTGTTGTCCCATGCCCGCCAGTTCCCCGACCAGTATGGGCGCCGGATCGTGGGTGCCGCGCTGATTTCCTCCGCCGCCGAGGGGGTCACGAGATCGCCGCTGGGTGAGATCCTGAAAAACCCCGCGCTGGAGGCGGTCCGGTTCACCGCGCGCTCCGCGCCCAAGCTGATGCACCGCGGCCGTAACGTGTCGCGGTCGCTGATCGGGCCGGTGCTGCGGGCCGCGTCCTTCAGCGACCTGCAGGTCAGCCGCAGGCTCGACGCATTCTCCCAACGCATGATGAACGGCACCCCGATCCCCACCATGGTGGGGTTCCTGGATGCCCTCGAACACCACGACGAGACCGCCGGGCTGTGGACGCTGCTGCGGGTCCCGACGCTGATCGCCTGCGGCGACCACGACCTGCTCACCCCGGACGAATACTCGCGCAAGATGGCGGCCTCGATGCCGCAGTCCGAGCTGGTCATCGTTCCGGGGGCCAGTCACCTGGCGCTGCTGGACAAACCCGAGGCCATCAATGGCGGGCTGGTTCGACTGGTCAGGCGGGCCACCCCGAGCAGGGCGGCGCTCGCCGGTCGGCGATTGCGGGAACGGCTGCGCCGCAATGCGTAAGGCTGAAGGCGGCGACCCGCCGCGCTCGGCGTCGCCGCGCTCGCGATCGCCGCGCGGGGGCACGGCCACGCTGGAACGCGTCGAGGACACCCTCGAGCTGGGGTCGCGGCTCGGTGGACAGCTCCGCGCCGGCGACGTGGTGGTGCTCTCCGGCCCACTCGGTGCCGGAAAGACCGTGCTGGCTAAGGGGATTGCCGCGGCGATGGACGTCGACGGCCCGGTCACGTCGCCGTCGTACGTGTTGGCGCGGGTGCATCTGGCCCGGCGGCCCGGCGCACCGGCGATGATCCACGTCGACTTGTACCGACTGCTCGATGATGGCGGGGATCTGTTGGGCGAGCTCGATTCCCTGGACCTCGACAGCGACCTCGGGGACGCGGTCGTCGTGGTGGAGTGGGGCGAGGGCCTGGCCGAGCGCCTCGCCGAG
>JARLGR010000095.1 GCA_031292665.1 Mycobacterium sp.
CGACGACGGCGTCCCCGGAACGTCGGGCCGGCCGAATCCCAATTTCGACGTGCGCATCGTGGACGAGCATGGCAATCGGCTGCCCGCGGGCACGGTCGGAGAGATCGCGTGCCGGCCCCGGCACCCGCATGTGATGAGCGAGGGTTATGTGAGCGAGGGGGACGGCGCCCTGCGTGTGCTTCCGCACCCGGAGTGGTTCCGCACCGGCGACCTCGGTCGCCTCGATGACGATCGGAACCTGACATATGTAGACCGCCTCAAAGATTCGTTGCGCCGACGCGGCGAGAACATCTCCTCGGTGGAGGTGGAAAGCGTCGTCCGGTGCCATCCCGCGGTGGCCGAAGCCGCGGTGGTCGGGGTTCCCAGCGAATTGGGCGAAGACGACATCTTGTTGATCGTGACGTTGCGCCCCGGGGCCGCATTGGACTGCGCGGAACTGCTCGACTTCTGCGCGGCCCGGATGCCGTACTTCTGCGTGCCGCGTTTCGTCGACACGGTAAATCAACTCCCCACGAACGCCATTGGACGGATACGGAAAGACATCCTGCGCTCCAGGGGCTTGACTCCGGATGCGTGGGATCGCGACAACGAGGGGTATATCGTTGGCCGTTAAGTTACCTCAATGTTACGTAAATCAGCCCAAGTTACGTTACTGTTACGTCAGTGCCTATTTTTTTTCGGTTTTGTCGGCTGATGCCCGGGAAAGGCTGGAGAGCAGAGATGACCATGACCTATCAGGAACAGCAACTGCTCCAGGCTGTCACGGGCCGCGCGGCCATCCTGGACCTGACCGCCCGGCACAATCGGGCCTATTCCGACGGCGACCGCGACCGCTGGCTTGCCACGTTCCGCCACTCCGGTGCGACCTACACCCGCGACGGCGAGGTTTTCCGCGACTTGCGTTCCGCCTTTGACGGCGGCGACGGACAGCGCTTGGTCACGCTCGATCACGAGATTCGCATCGACGGGATCAACGCCGTACAACGTTGTGTCGTAGTGCTTTTCGCAAGCATGTACGGCGACACCACGCTGCGCGCCACCGGGCTGTTCCATGACACGCTGATCTACGAGCGCGGCAACTGGTGCTTCACCTCCCGCGAGCTCGCATGGGATTCGGTGCCAAGCCGGCATCCACTCGTCATGTGAGCGCCGCCGATACGTGGATCAGGACCCGGTAGAGCAGGTCAGCTACCAGCTGGCCTGCGGCACCTACGAGGACGCGCTGCGGATGGTCGGCGCTACCAGCGAACCACGGACCGCGGCGACCGCGGTGAGCGGCGCCCGCATCCAATTGTTCGCCGCGATGGCGCACGACGGTAACCGTTCGTATTGGGACGCCGAGTTCGCCCGGCAGACGTGGGGGGGCCTGCTGGCCCCGCCGGCCTTGCTGATGGGATGGCTGATCCCCCCGCCGTGGGAGCCGCTCCGACAAGGAAGTGCCCGGCGCCCGGCGGCATCGATGGTGCTGCGGGTGCCGCTGCCCGGGACCACATTCATCAACGCGGCCAACGACGTCGAGTTTTTTGCCCCCATCGTCGAGGGCGACCTGCTCACCGTGGTCGAGGAGCTGGTGTCGGTGTCCCCGGAAAAGCGGACTCGGCTGGGCGTCGGTCATTTCGTCGAAACGCTGGAGACCTATCGCCGCCAAGACGGGGGAGTGGTCGCCACGTGCCGCAACACGTTGTTCAGGTTCACTCCCGGGGCACGGCCCGGAGCGACTCGTGACCGGTGACTTGGAGTGGAACGAGATCACCGTTCCGGTCGAACTGCCGGAGGTGGTTGACCACATCAGCTACCAGCGGGTGGTGGAGAACGCCGGAGCGACCTGGGACTATTTCCCGGGCCATTTCGATCCGGGCTATGCCCAGGGCCAGGGCAACCCGACGATCTACCTCAACACCATGCATCTCGCGGGCTTCGCCGACCGCGTCGCAACCGACTGGGCGGGCCCGAGCAGCCGCGTGGTGCGGCGCTCCATGCGGCTGGCCGGTTCGGTGTTCGCCGGCGACACGATGGTCGGCCGGGGCCGGGCGGTGGCCAAGCGGCGGGACACCTCGGTGGATCCACCGCGCTGCCTGGTCGACATCGAAATCCAGGTGACCAACCAACACGGCGCGCTGTGCTGCCCGGTCGAACTGACCCTGCAGATGCCGGGCATTTCATAACGGCGGCATCTTGCCGCTGCAGAGCACCGACTGCAGCTCGACGTATTCGTCGAGGCCTTCGGGCCCGAACTCGCGGCCGATCCCCGACTGCTTGAAGCCCCCGAACGGGCTGCCGATGTCGAGCGTGTACATGTTGACGCCGTAGGTGCCGGTGCGCACCCGGGCCGCGATCTCGAGGCCGTGGCCAGGGTCGGCCGTCCACACCGAACCGGCCAACCCGTAGTCGCTGTCGTTGGCGATTCGGACCGCGTCGGCTTCGTCGGCGTAGGGGAGGACCGTGAGGACCGGCCCGAAGATCTCTTCCCGGGCGATGCGCATGTCGTTGGTGGCATGGGCGAACAGGGTCGGCCGCACGTACCAGCCCCGCTCCGCGGGACTGTCGTCGCCGCCGATGACCATGCGGGCGCCTTCGTGTCGACCGGACCGGATGTAGTCCTGGACCCGACGTTGTTGCCGTTGCGCGACAAGGGGTCCGATGTCGGTGGCCTGGTCGGCGGGGTCGCCGACCTGCAGGCCCGACATCATGGCGGCCAGCGCGTCGACGACCTCGTCATGCCGCCGTTCGCTGGCCAGGATGCGGGTCTGCGCGACGCATGCCTGCCCGTTGTTCATCAGGCTGGCGGTTTTCAGCGCCGCGACGGTCTTGTCGAGGTCGGCGTCGTCGAGAATGATCGCGGCCGACTTGCCGCCGAGCTCCAGGCTCACCCGCTTGAGCTGCTCCCCGCATAAAGCGGCGATCCGCCGCCCCGTCGCGCTCGAACCGGTGAACGCGATCTTGTCCACGCCGGGATGCCGGACCAGCGCCTCGCCGACGTCGGTGCCCCCGGGCAGCACGGACACCACCCCCTCGGGCAGGCCGAGTTGCTCGATCATCTCGGCCAGCCACAGCGCGTCCAAAGGCGTTTCGGGCGCGGGCTTGACGATCACCGTGCAGCCCGCGATCAGGGCGGGGATCAGCTTGGGCATGATGAGGAACTGCGGCACGTTCCACGGGACGATTGCCCCGACCACCCCCACCGGAGCCCTGTTCAGGTGTACCTCGCCGAGCACGCCGTGGCGGCGTTCCACCCAGGGGAAGTCGCGGGCGGCCGCCAGCGCCAGGTGCATCATCGAGGCCGCGCCCGCCGCTTGGCCGAGTCGGCTGAAATGGCGCGGCGAGCCCATCTCGGCGGTGATGAGGTCGGCCATCTCGTCGATGTGGCCGGCGTAGATCGCGGCGAGCTGTTCGACCTTGGCCATCCGCTCGGCATGGGTCAGCCGCGGCCACGGCCCGTGGTCGAATGCGTGTCGCGCGGCGGCGACGGCCACGTCGACGTCCTCGGGACCGGCTGCCTGGGCATAGCCGACGGGCTCTTCGGAATGCGGGGAGATCACCGCGAGCTGTTGTGGATTGGCGGGTTTGCGCCACTCGCCGCCGATGAAAATCTCGCTGTACGAGCGGTGGCCGGAATCCTGGGACATCGGGGGCACCTACCTCAGGCAGGGGAGCAGCAACCGTAAATTCGCTATTGATGTTAACATAACAAAAAAGACAGGAAGCCGACGCGGTGAGTCAATCGAGTAGCGACTGGCGCAGCTATCCCTACCGATTGGTGCCCGGTGACAGCCAGTTGGATTTCCCGGCCGCCGAAGGCGAACACCCCGACCAGGAGTCGGACACGTGGTTCATCGCCGGTCAGCTCGACGCCGTCCAGACCGGCCGGTCATTCGCCTTCCTGACCATCTTCAACAAGAACCGGCCCGGGGGTACCGTGGTCGCGGATTTCTACACGCTGGCCCTGTTCGACCTGGACACGGGTGATTACGGCACGTACACGGACTACGACATGCCGCCTTCGAATATGCAACCCGGAGCGGCGCAGAAGCTTTCGATGGCCTCGGGCTATCTGGACCTCAGCTACCACAGCGGCGCCGGCACCGCGTCGTGGGCCACCTGCCGCAACGCCGACGGAGGGTTGCTGCCCTACACCTATCGGGTCAGCCTGGTGGGTGAAGACCACAGCGGGCGCCGCATGCGGTTGGACCTGGCCGTAACCCCAACCCGCGCACCGACACCGGTGGGTGCCTCGACCTACAACGGCAAGATCGAGTGCTTCGGCCAACGCGACACCTACTCGTACTTCCAGACCGGGATGGCGATGACCGGGACACTCCGCTGGGGGGAGGCGGTCGAGCAGGTAGCCGGCAGCGGCGGACATGTCGACCGGCAGTGGTTCCCGAAATATGCCGGCGGCGGATCCGGGGGAGACCCGCGGGCCAGGTCTCACGAATGGCGCACCATCAACTTCGACAACGGGGTTGACCTGAGCATCTGGCGGCAGTTTGACCGCACGAACGGCAATGCGCTGCAGCCGTTCACCGGTGTGACGGCGAGTTATCCCGACCCGGCTTCCGGTCCGTCGCAGCCGCCGCAGTGCGCCGAAGACGTCGAGGTCACGATCAGCAGCTACGTCCGGTGGCCGAACTCGGTGCGGCCGCTGGTGCGGCCGCCCGCCTCCGCCCGGTACATGCCCGACCGCCACCGGATCACCTGCGCGACAATGCAGTTGGACATTACCGGAGAGCCGCTGGTGGCGGCCCCGGCGCACGGCCTGCCCATCGAGTACATGGAGGGTCCGTACCGCTATCACGGAACGCTGGGGGGCGAGCCCGTCACCGGGTTCGCGTTCAACGAGCGTTCGCTGGCGCTCTACCGCGATTGGGAGCTGGTCGAGGTGCTTTCCACCACCATCACGACCGCCGAACCGGTGAACCCGGACCTGCGGACGGCGGTCGACCAAGTGTTGCCGTTGGTGGCCGCCGACCGGCGCGGCGAGGCGGTTGAGCTGCTGAGCGGCCTGATGCCCGTTGAAAACGACGTCCTGGCAACTCTTCTCGAGGACCTGATCGCGGTGTTGTCGGCGGGGCTGTCAGAAAGCTGATGGTCCCTCCGCGAGCACCCGCTCCCAGGTGATGTGCCGATGCTGCAGCCCAGGTTCGTTCCGCCCGAACAGCAGGTGGTCGCGGGCGCCGGACTCGAGGTTGGCTTGCAGCGACTCGACCAGTCGGTAATCCTCGTCGCGAACCGTGGCGTGCGCATACTCGAAAACGGCTTGAGCACCCGCGGCCGCGGAGTCGTCGGACAGGTCCAGCTGTGTCGAGTTCTGGTGGACGGTGATCGACCTGCCCGGTCGGTCGCCGGGGTAGACCCGGAAGAGCTCGCCGGTGGCGATGGTCACCGAGAGCACGATGTTGGGGAACAGCGCGTAGATCACCACCATGTTGTGAAAAGGGTCCCACTGGTCTTCGGGGACGCCGTCCAGTTCCGAAATCGTGTTCAGCGGGAAGATCAACCGGTGATGGGGCCCGTACGCGTCGAAAACCGTGCAGTTGCTGCGCGCGATGGTGGCGAAGGTCTGCCGGTGCACGGTGGCGAAATGATAGTTCTCCGCGAAGGTGTCGACCGCCAGCTTCCAGTTGATCGGACAGTCCAGCACCTTCTCGCCCAGCGGAGACCACCGGCCGATGCCCCAGGAGTCGAGCTCGTCGGCCAGCGGACCCAGGTGCGCTGCGACGTCCAGGGTCGCGCCGGGATCCAGTCCGACCCAGAGGAACCCGGCGAACCCGGCGGCCGGGAGTTCGGTCAAACCGTCGGATCTGACGGCCACGTCGGGGAAGCCTTCGCGGCCCGGCAGCCCGACCAGCTCTCCGGTGTTGTCGTAAGTCCACGCGTGGTACGGGCAGGTGAACCGCTGGGCGGTGCCGCAACC
>JARLGR010000096.1 GCA_031292665.1 Mycobacterium sp.
CAGATAGTCGACACACGCCTGCTCGTCGGGAAACCAGCTGATCAACTGTTGGAAAGTCCCCGGATAGTCCACCCCGCGAACCGGATGACCCTGGGGAACAACCACACCCAGATTCTACTGCACTAAAGCAGAGGGGCGGTACATACGTGCGACTCGTTCTAGCAAACCGGCCGTCGTGGCCCAGTTTGTCGGTGCCGACGCGCAGCAGCAGGCCCAAAAGAATGTGGAGGCGGTCCTTGACTTCGCTGTGAAGGCCAGTCTCGGCGGGTTCCTGGGACTGCTGGGGGCGAAGGTCCCTTAACGCCCACTCTGGGCCGCGTGTCAGTATGGTGCAAGCACCGACTGGTTCAATCCCAGTATCGCGCACCAGAGTTTGTGCAGTTCAGAGGCCATATTTAGCCTTGCTGCATAAGAGGCGTGACCACAACGGGACCGATCGGGTTCCGACAGCCGGCTGGGCACTCACCGACGCCGCCGCTGCGGTGACCGACCGTGCGATCGCGGTGCAACTCGACCGGGGCGCCGACTTCGAGGACAAGATGGCGGTCGGGCTGGCGCTGCACGGTGCGGCTGCGGTGCTGGAGGCTGACAGCGAACAGCTCTAGTCCCCGTTGGCGTGACGTCGCTCGGTGATCTATTGGACAGGTTGGACCCCGACCCGTATCGGCGGGGCGATCCAGGCGAAGGTCGCAACGAGTCGACTATGCGATGTCGTGGGCGCAAGACCATCGGGTCAGAACGCATAGATACGCGGCTCGAGCTGTCGGAGATACGCATATCCGCTGATGTTTGCGGTTCACGCTGGCCGCATGCTGGCTAGCATGAGCCAGATCAATCCACGTGCGGACACACCGCTGGTGAACTGGAGCGAGTTGGGCGTGAGCGGGCTTTTGCCGACGGGCACGGTGACGCTGCTTTTGGCCGACGTGGAGGGCTCGACGCGGCTGTGGGAGACCCAGCCCGAGCAGATGACTGCCGCGATCGCGCGACTCAACCGCACGGTGCGCGACGTTGTCGCCGCCCACGCCGGGGTGCGCCCGGTCGAGCAGGGCGAGGGCGACAGTTTTGTGGCGGCGTTCGCCCGTGCCTCCGATGCGGTGGCGTGCGCGCTGGAGTTGCAGCGGGCGCCGTTGGCCCCGATCCGGTTGCGCATCGGGGTGCATACGGGTGAGGTGCAGCTGCGCGATGAGGGTAACTACGCCGGTCCGACGATCAACCGCACGGCACGGCTGCGCGATCTGGGCCACGGCGGTCAGACTGTGCTGTCGGGAGCGACCGAACCGCTGGTGGTCGACCGGCTCCCTGAGGGCGCCTGGCTGACCGACCTGGGCAGCCACCCGTTGCGTGATCTGCCCCGCCCGGAGCGGGTGGTGCAGCTGTGTCATCCCGACCTGGTCAACGAGTTCGCGCCCCTCCGCATATCTAGTACGGTTGTTTCCCAACGCCTTCCGGTGCAGCTGACCAGTTTCGTGGGCCGCGACGCGGAGCTGACCCAGCTGCGGGAGCTGCTGGCCGGCAACCGGGTGGTGACGTTGACCGGTGCGGGCGGGGTGGGCAAAACCCGGCTGGCGATCCAGGTCGCGGCCGCAATGGCGCCCGAGTTCGGTGACGGGGTGTGGTGTGTGGATCTGGCGCCGCTCACCGACCCCGAGCTGGTGTCGGTGACGGTGGCGCGTGCGCTGGGGCTGCCCGACCAACCGGGCCGCTCCACCATGGACACGCTGCTGCGGTTTGTTCGCGACCGGCAGATGCTGGTGGTGCTGGACAACTGCGAGCATCTGCTGGACGCGAGCGCCGAGCTGGTCGTCGTCCTGCTGGGTGGGGCGCCGGGGCTGACCGTGCTCGCGACCAGCCGTGAGGCGATCGGGGTGGCCGGTGAGGTGAGTTGGCGGGTGCCGTCGCTGTCGCTGGCCGACGAGGCGATTGAACTGTTCACCGACCGGGCCCGCCATGCGCGCCCCGATTTCACTCTCACTGATGACAATGCCGCGACGGTGGCCGAGGTCTGCCGGCGCCTGGATGGGGTGCCTTTGGCGATCGAGCTGGCGGCGGCGCGGGTGCGGGCGCTGTCGCTGGCCGAGATCCTGGATAGCTTGCATGACCGGTTCCGGTTGTTGACCGGGGGTGCGCGCACCGCGGTGCGCCGCCAGCAGACCTTGCGCGCCTCGGTGGACTGGTCGCACGCGCTGTTGACCGAACCCGAACGGGTGTTGTTTCGCCGGCTGGCGGTGTTTCTGGGCGGCTTCGACCTCGACGCCGCCCAAGCGGTCGCCGGCGGTGGTGACGTGGAGCGCTACCAGGTGCTCGATCAGCTCAGTCTGCTGGTCGACAAATCGCTGGTGGTCGCCGACGACACCGGGGGACGGACCCGCTACCGGCTGTTGGAGACGGTTCGCCAGTACGCGCTAGAAAAACTTGGCGAGTCCGGCGAGGCGGACAGCGTGCGCACGCGTCACCGGGATTACTACACGGCGCTCGCGGCCCTGCTCGACGCGTCGGCACGCAGTGATTATGAGCAGCGCATCGAGCAGGCCGACATCGAGATCGACAACCTGCGCGCCGCCTTCGCGTGGAGCCTCGAACATGCTGATCTGGCCCTGGCCCTGGCGCTGGCATCGTCGCTGCAGCCGCTCTGGCTCACACACGGCCGAGTCCGGGGAGGGCGGGCTTGGTTCGATGCCGCGCTGGCCGACCTCGACGCGCAGCACCCGGTGGCAGACGCGGTGCGTGCCCGGGCGCTCGCCGACAAGGGTGTCCTCGATGCATTGACGGGTGACATTGACAGCATGGATCAGGCCCAACACGCCCTGGCGATCGCCCGCGAACTCGACGAGCCGGCCCTGCTGGCCCGGACATTGACCGCCTGCGGCTTCATCGCCGGCCAGAGCTATAACGTCGAGGTGGCCCGGGCATGCTTCGCCGAGGCGATCGGCTTGGCCCGGGCGTTGGACGATCGGTGGAGGCTGAGCCAGATCCTCACCTTCCAGGCGCACAGCGCGGCGATCGCGGGTGACCCGCTTGCGGTGCGCGCGGCCGCCCAAGAAGGACGCGACCTCGCCGACGCGATCGGCGACGGATTCAACTCGCGTCAGTGCCGCCAGTGGCTCGGCTTAGTGCAGATCATGCACGGCGACCTGGGCGGCGCCGTCGCACAACTCGGCGAGGTGGCCGCCGAGGCTGAAGTGGCTCACGACGAGATCTGGAGGGTGAGCAGCGTCGGGAGTCAGGGCTTGGCTCTCGCTTACCAGGGTGAGGCGGCGGCGGCCCGGGCGGCGGCTGAGGCGATCCTCGAGGGCGGCGCGGAGCTTGGCGGGAGGTTCGCGGTACTGGGGCCCGTGGTGTTTGGATTCGCGGCCCTGGCCGCCGGGGATGGTGCGGCGGCGCACGAGGCGCGTGAGGCCGCCCGCCAGCACATGATTGTCGTAAGTGGTGCGGTGGCGGCGTTGCAGCGCGACTGGAACGTGGAGGCCGCGCTGGCCGACGGGGATCTCGCCGCCGCCCGTCGCTGCGCCGACGAGGCCGTCTCGACGACCACCGGGTGGTACTCAGCGATGGCGCTGACCACGCGCGCCCGCGTGGCGATCGCGCAAGGGGAACCAGACCAGGCCGAGCGTGACGCCCACGACGCGCTGACGCGCTGTGCCGATCTCGAGGCGTACCTGCTCATTCCCGACATCCTCGAGTGTCTCGCCGTTCTGGCCGGGGATGCCGGCAGTCACCGCGAGGCCGTCCGCCTCTTCGGCGCAGCGCACGGCATACGAGAGCGCATCGGCTCGGCGAGATTCAAGATCTATGACGCCGGCTACCAAGCCTCGGTGGCGGCGGTTCGTGACGCTTTGGGCGACAACGATTTTGACGCCGCGTGGGCTGAGGGCGCTGCCCTGTCCACTGAGGAGGCGATCGCCTACGCCCAGCGCGGCCGCGGCGAACGCAAACGCCCCGCCAGCGGCTGGGCCTCGCTCACGCCGGCCGAGCGCGACGTGGTGCGACTGGTCAGCGACGGGCTCGGCAACAAGGACATCGCCACACGGCTTTTCGTCTCACCGCGCACCGTGCAAACCCACCTCACCCACGTCTACACCAAACTCGGCCTCACCTCGCGGGTGCAACTCGTCCAAGAAGCGGCCCGCCACGCCTGACCTGCTGGACATGGGACACCCGCGCCGACCCGTGGGAGGAGGGCTTCCGCCACGACCGGCAGAAGGACTAGGACCGGAACTTGGCTGTCCGCCCAGCTCAGGGCCAGGAATCGGCCTTCCCGGCGGAGCCGGAGGTCTGGAGGCCCAAATTCTGAGGAAACGTACAGATCCAAAGTTGCCGTGTCGGCCATGCGCCCGCGCCGCCCCCCGAGGGGGTCGACGGGGGGCGCTGGTGGTACTGGCAGTGTGATGGGGTGGTTGGCGTGGATTGGTCGGCCAGATCCCTACGGCGGCAGGGCCTGGATGGTCGATGGCGTGCGCTGAACCCGGATGGTTGGAGGCCAGGAAGGTTCTGATGGTGGAGATCCCGCGCGACGGTGGATGGGTTCGCTGCCAGGAGTGCCTTGTGGGCGTAAGGGATGGTGCCGTGCTGACGTCACCGGGCGCGAGGCGGATGGTCTCGGGGATGGCGTTAGGTCTGACGGGAGGGCGACCAGGTCGTCGGGGGTCGGCGCACGGCAGTGCCTGCCTGCCAGTTACCTCGGGACTCACCGGGGTGGGTTCGCAGTACCTCGGGTCTTCCTGGATGGGCCGGGCTAAGGCTGGAGGTGCGGTCGCGCACCCGGCACTGCGGGTTCCCGGCGCTCGTCACGACCGCGACCGACGGTGAGAATGGTGGGTGGTTTCGCAACACGACGCCTGGGAGCAACTTCTGGAGCGCATTTCACCGCGACCTGATGGAGAGGGTGCGCGACGGCGAGGCCGAGGGGATCCACCCGGTGTTCATCGGCGACTACCTGGACCGCCACGGCGCGCACGGCTGGGTCACGGTCCCGCCCGGCGCCTGGAACACCGGCTCCCATGACGGCACCGGCTTCGTCCAGTGGACCGGCTCCACGGCCCAACAGCAGGCCCTCGCCCGGGTTGCGGAGCTGAGCCAGGCCGTCCACACGGCCCGGCGGAACGCCTTCGGGATCGGCGCGAGCAACCCCGATCTCTACCACCACCTCGGTGCAAACTGGCCGCGCTGGTTTCGGCCAGGGCGGCACCAGTGAGTTCTTGAATGCGGCATGGGGCGGTCACCGACAATGCGAATATCTTTCCCGCCCCGGAAACACCGTCCCTGAAGCGGCGGCCGCACTGCGTGCCCAGTTCCGCGGAATCTCGGTGACGCAGGCTTTATGGCGTCGTCGATGCGGCCGTCACCGCATATTGCGATCAGTACAGGGGAGAACTCTGATGTCAGGCCAGCCGGTCCAGGTCGTTATAACTGAATAGCTCGATCCGTCTGGCGGTCACCGATCCGACCGAGGCCGGGTCGCCCGGAAAAGCGGGTAGAAGACCGCACCGAGAGAAGGGAATCCGGCGATCACAGATGATTCGCCAGTCAGCGCGCCGCTCGCCGATGCGGAGAGCGACCCGCGGGAGGCGGTTAGGCCCGACCCGCCTGCGCGCCTCGATGGGGCCTGGTGGCCGCGGTCGACACAGTTGGCCACCGAGCTGCCCGGACTGATTACCGGGTTGTCCGACCGGCTGGGCCAGATCGATCTGGTGGGCTACCACACCTCGGTGCGTGGACGGCGACCCCACCGCACCCCGAGGCGGTGAATCCGGTCGCCGCTTGATGACATAGCAACTTTCGGGCGGGGTACCCCCGCCCGCGCTACCCCCCGTGCGCCAGCCAGACGACGCTCAATGGGGGAAGCGTCATAGAGGCCGAGTACTGCAGGTCGTTCCAGCTGATCGGCTCTGCGGTGAGGTCGCCGACGGTGACGCCGCTGCCGCCGAATTGGGTGCTGTCGGTGTTGAGGATCTCGACCCACCGACCCTGAAGGGGGAGCCCGACCCGATGGTGGTGCCGGACCATGGGGGTGAGGTTGGCGATGCACGCCACGACCCGCTGGTCGGTCACCGGGAACCGGACGAACGACAGCACGCTTTGGTCGGCGTCGTTTGGGTCGATCCAGCGAAACCCCGGCCAGTCGAAGTCCTGCTCCCACAGGGCCGGCTCGTCGCGGTACACCGCGTTGAGTTCTGCGACCAGGCCCTGGACCCCGGCGTGCTC
>JARLGR010000097.1 GCA_031292665.1 Mycobacterium sp.
CCGGCCCCGACGCCGGGCCAGGACGCCGCTGAGCCGGCGCCGCCGCAGATGGCTCCGCCGCCCGCGCCCCGCCACCGCGGCGCCGACCGGATGTCGGACGGCTCGGAGGAAGGGTCGGAAACCGGCGGTCAGTCGGTTGCCGAATTGCTGGCCCGGCTGCAGGTCGAGCCGTCCGCGGGCGGCCGGCGTCGTCGCCGCGACGACTGACGACGGTCCCGCCCGGCGCATCGACTACAGTCTTAGTGACCGTCCGGTACCCGCCCAAGGACCGGAACGAATGAAGACACAGGTGAGGTCGTCTGCGATGGTGCAGTTCGACGGATTGCGCCCGGCCAGACTCAAGGTGGGGATCATCTCTGCCGGCCGGGTAGGCGCCGCGCTCGGTGTCGCGCTGGAGCGCGCCGACCACGTCGTCGTGGCCTGCAGTGCCATCTCCCGCGCGTCGCGGCAGCGGGCGCAGCGATGGCTGCCCGATACCCCGGTGGTTCCCCCGCAGGAGGTGGCCGCCAACGCCGAGCTGCTCGTCTTGGCGGTTCCCGACAGCGAACTCGCCGGTCTGGTGTCCGGGTTGGCCGCCACGTCGGCCGTGCGGCCGGGCACGATTGTGGCCCACACGTCCGGCGCTAACGGGGTCGGCATCCTCGGGCCGCTCACGCCAGGTTGCATACCGCTGGCGGTTCACCCGGCGATGACGTTCACCGGGTCCGACGAGGACATCAACAGGCTGCCGGACACCTGCTTCGGGATCACCGCGGCCGACGAGGTCGGCTACGCGATCGGGCAGTCGCTGGTTCTGGAGATGGGCGGAGAACCGTTCTGTGTCCGCGAGGACGCTCGGGTCCTCTACCACGCCGCTCTGGCGCACGCGGGCAACCACATCGTGACCGTGCTCGCTGACGCGCTGGAGGCGTTGCGGGCCGCGCTGCGCGGCAGCGAATTGCTGGGCCAACAACTGGTCGACGACCAGCCGGGTGGGCTCGCCGAACGCATAATCGGGCCGCTGGCCCTCGCCGCTCTGGAGAACACGCTGCAGCGCGGCCAGGCGGCGCTCACCGGCCCGGTTGCCCGCGGTGACGCGGCGGCGGTCGCCGGGCACCTGGCCGCGCTGACCGAGGTGGACCCGCAACTGGCGCAGGCGTACCGGGTGAACGCCCTGCGGACCGCCCGGCGTGCGCATGCCCCCGAGGACGTCGTCGAGGTGCTGGCGCGATGAGCCCGATGCACCCGAGACAGAGGCCCCCCGCCTTCGGGGCCGGCGAACTCAATGTCTACTCGAACCCGCGCGAGGTCACCGACGTCAGTCGCGCGCTGCGCCACACCGGCCGCCGGGTCATGCTGGTGCCCACCATGGGAGCGCTGCACGACGGGCACCTCGCGCTGGTGCGCGCCGCCAAGCGGGTCCCCGGCTCGGTGGTGGTGGTCTCGATATTCGTCAATCCGCTGCAATTCGGCGCCGGAGAGGACCTCGACGCCTACCCCCGGGCCCTCGACGACGACCTCGCACTGTTGCGCGGCGAAGATGTCGAGATCGTGTTCGCGCCGGCGGGCGCGGCGATGTATCCCGACGGCCTGCGCACTACCGTGCATCCCGGCCCGCTGGCCGCCGCGCTCGAGGGTGGCTCCCGGCCAACGCATTTCGCTGGCGTGCTCACGGTGGTGATGAAGCTGTTGCAGATCGTGCGTCCCGACCGGGTGTTCTTCGGAGAGAAGGATTACCAGCAACTGGTGCTGATCCGGCAGATGGTCGCCGACTTGAACGTCGACGTCGCGGTGGTCGCGGTGCCCACCATCCGGGAAGCCGACGGGCTGGCGATGTCGTCGCGCAACCGCTACCTCGACCCACAGCAGCGGGAGGTGGCCGTTGCGCTCTCGGTGGCGCTGACGGCGGGGGCGCACGCCGCGCACGCCGGCGCGCAGGCGGCGCTGGACGCGGCGCGTGCCGTGCTCGATGCCGCGCCCGGGCTCACGGTCGACTACCTGGAATTGCGGGATGTCGGCCTCGGTCCGTTACAGGCCGACAGGCCCGGCCGGCTGCTGGTCGCCGCCCGGCTGGGCTCCACCAGGCTGCTGGACAACATCGCGATCGAGATCGGATCGGAAAGAACTTCGCCGGCACCCGTGGGGCCGGACGGATATCGGGACACCTTCGAATCACCGTGGAGGAATTGATGTTACGGACGATGTTGAAGTCGAAGATCCACCGCGCCACCGTCACGCAGGCCGACCTGCACTACGTCGGCTCGGTGACCATCGATGCCGACCTGATGGACGCGGCGGACCTGCTCGAGGGCGAGCAGGTGACCATCGTGGACATCGACAACGGTGCCCGGCTGGTCACCTACGCGATCACCGGGGAGCGTGGCACCGGCATTATCGGGATCAATGGTGCCGCCGCGCATCTCGTCCACCCCGGCGACCTGGTCATCCTCATCGCCTACGGGACCATGGAGGATGCGGAGGCGCACGCCTATGAGCCGCGGATCGTGTTCGTCGACGCGGACAACAAGCCCGTCGACCTGGGTCACGATCCCGCGTTCGTGCCGGCTGTAGAGATACCAGGGGCGGGCGAGTTGTTGAACCCGCGAATCGGTGTGGGGTAGTCGTGCTGCTGGCGATCGACGTCCGCAACACCCACACCGTCGTCGGGCTGCTTTCCGGAGCCAAAGAACATGCGAAGGTCGTGCAGCAGTGGCGGATTCGTACCGAATCCGAGGTCACCGCGGACGAACTCGCGCTGATTATCGACGGCCTGATCGGGGAGGATTCCGACCGGCTGACCGGCGCGGCCGCCCTGTCCACCGTCCCGTCGGTCCTGCACGAGGTGCGGGTCATGCTCGACCAGTACTGGCCGTCGGTGCCCCACGTGCTGATCGAGCCGGGCGTGCGCACCGGCATCCCGCTGCTGGTCGACAACCCCAAGGAAGTCGGCGCCGACCGGATCGTGAACTGCCTGGCGGCGTTTCACAAGTTCGGCACCGCGGCCATCGTCATCGACTTCGGATCCTCGATCTGTGTGGACGTGGTGTCGGCCAAGGGTGAGTTCCTCGGCGGCGCGATCGCGCCCGGGGTGCAGGTGTCCTCGGATGCCGCCGCGGCCCGGTCCGCCGCGCTGCGTCGGGTCGAGATGGCCCGGCCCCGTTCGGTGGTGGGAAAGAACACCGTCGAGTGCATGCAGGCGGGCGCGGTGTTCGGATTCGCCGGGCTGGTCGATGGCCTGGTGACGCGCATCCGCGAGGAAGTGGACGGCTTCTCCGGCGATGACGTGGCGATCGTGGCTACCGGGCATACCGCGCCGCTGTTGCTGCCCGAACTGCACACCGTCGACCACTACGACCGGCACCTCACCCTGCAGGGCCTGCGGCTGGTCTTCGAACGCAACAGAGACACCCAGCGCGGCCGGCTGAAGACCGCACGCTGAGCCGCCCAACCCGCGTCGAGTCTGCTCAGGGCGACTTCCGGAGCGCTTTTCGCGCCGCCATCGCAGGCTCGACGCCGTCGGTGCACGGTCGGTGCCCGCCACCGGCGGTGTCGCCAGGTCATTTAAGCTGGCACGTCGTGAGCTCTGTCCCCCCGGAAGCCGACTCAGCAGACCTTCCCGAGCAGTTCCAGATCCGCCGGGACAAGCGTGCTCGCCTGTTGGCGGAGGGCCGCGAGCCGTACCCGGTGGCCATCGAGCGGAGCCACACCCTGGCGGAGGTTCGCGCCGCCCACCCCGACCTGCCGGTCGACACCGCCACCGACGACGTCGTCGGCGTGGCAGGCCGGGTGATATTCGCGCGCAATTCCGGCAAATTGTGCTTCGCCACACTTCAGGAGGGCGACGGCACCAGCCTGCAGGTGATGATCAGCCTGGACAAGGTCGGCGCCGAAGCGCTCGACGCATGGAAAACCGACGTTGACCTCGGTGACATCGTCTATGTGCACGGCAACGTGATCAGTTCGCGGCGGGGGGAGTTGTCCGTTCTCGCCGACTCCTGGCAGATGGCGTCCAAGTCGTTGCGGCCGCTGCCCGTCGCACACAAGGAGATGAGCGAGGAATCCCGGGTCCGCCAGCGTTACGTCGACCTGATCGTGCGTCCCCAGGCGCGGACGGTGGCCCGGCAACGAATCGCGGTTATCCGCGCGATACGCAACGCGCTCGAGCGGCGCGGGTTTCTCGAAGTGGAAACCCCCATGTTGCAGACGCTCGCCGGTGGCGCGGCGGCCCGGCCGTTCGTCACACATTCCAATGCTCTGGACATCGATCTGTACCTGCGGATCGCGCCCGAACTGTTCCTCAAGCGATGTGTCGTGGGTGGTTTCGACAAGGTCTTCGAACTAAATCGGGTGTTCCGAAACGAGGGCGCCGATTCGACCCATTCTCCGGAATTCGCCATGCTCGAGACCTACCAGAGCTACGGAACCTATGACGATTCGGCAGCCATGACTCGTGAGCTTATTCAAGAGGTGGCCGACGAAGCGATCGGAACCAGACAAGTGCCGCTGCCCGACGGCAGTCTCTACGACATAGACGGAGAATGGGCCTCCATACAAATGTATCCGTCGCTGTCGGCGGCGCTCGGCGAAGAGATCACACCGGACACGCCGGTCGATCGGCTCCGCGGCATCGCCGATCGGCTTGGTCCCGAAACTGGGCTGGAGATTCCCGCCGATCGCGGCTACGGGCACGGCAAGCTCGTGGAGGAACTCTGGGAACACGCCGTCGGCAACACGTTGAGCGCGCCCACCTTCGTCAAGGATTTCCCTGTCGAGACAACACCTTTGACCCGCCAGCACCGCAGCATCCCGGGTGTCACCGAAAAGTGGGATCTCTATTTGCGCGGTGTCGAATTAGCCACCGGATACTCGGAGTTGAACGACCCGGTCGTGCAGCGCGAGAGGTTCGCCGCGCAGGCCCGTGCCGCCGCGGCCGGCGACGACGAGGCTATGCTGCTTGACGAAGACTTTCTGGCCGCCCTCGAGTATGGGATGCCGCCGTGCACCGGAACCGGAATGGGTATCGATCGGTTGTTGATGTCTTTGACCGGGCTGTCAATTCGCGAGACAGTTTTGTTCCCGATTGTTCGACCGCAGTCGTAGTTGAAACTGACTTGTGCTTCGTCCGCACGGATTGAGTATGCTTCGTTCTTATGGCAGATTAGTTACCGGGGAGGTCTGTCCTCAGACTGCTCAGCACTGCTCAGGACGAAATGCGAGGGTAAGCAAATGGCGAAAAAAGTGACCGTCACCTTGGTCGACGATTTTGACGGTTCGGGCGCAGCCGACGAAACCGTCGAATTTGGGCTTGACGGGGTGACCTATGAGATTGATCTTTCATCCAAGAATGCCGCGAAACTGCGCAACGATTTGAAGCAATGGGTCGCGGCGGGCCGTCGCGTCGGCGGTCGGCGGCGTGGGCGTTCCGGATCCGGACGCGGCCGTGGCGCGATCGACCGCGAGCAGAGTGCCGCGATCCGCGAATGGGCGCGTCGTAACGGGCACAACGTGTCCACGCGGGGCCGCATCCCGGCCGACGTCATCGACGCATTCCACGCGGCGACCTGACAAACCTCGCCCCGGCGCCCGGGCCAGCAGGCCGGGGCGCCGGTGTTTGTCTTTCGCTGGCGGCGCCGGCGTTTGTCGTTCGCCTCTGGCGAAAAGATTGCCCGCCGCTGGGGAAACGAATTGGTGGTTTGCCTCGTTCCATTAAGTACGGCGCTGTCTTCACTGGGGGATTTCCCGAAAACGCCAAGCGGGTCTGAACAGCAAGGAACCGCAAGTTAGGCCCCCTGGCAGGCCGACCATTACAGTGGATGGCAGGTATGCGTTGTCGGCCCCTGTGCCGGCAATGAGGGAGTACCGATGGTGAGGGAGAGCAGGTAACCACCGATGTTTGAAAGATTTACCGACCGTGCCCGCAGGGTCGTCGTCCTGGCGCAGGAAGAGGCCCGGATGCTCAACCACAACTACATCGGCACCGAGCACATCCTGTTGGGTTTGATTCACGAGGGCGAAGGCGTAGCGGCGAAGTCGCTGGAGTCGCTGGGGATCTCGCTCGAGGGTGTCCGCAGCCAGGTCGAGGAGATCATCGGCCAGGGCCAGCAGGCGCCGTCCGGGCACATCCCGTTCACGCCGCGTGCCAAGAAGGTTCTGGAGCTGAGCCTGCGCGAGGCGCTGCAGCTGGGCCACAATTACATCGGCACCGAGCACATCCTGCTGGGCCTCATCCGGGAGGGTGAGGGCGTGGCGGCCCAGGTGCTGGTCAAGCTGGGCGCCGAGCTGACCCGCGTGCGTCAGCAGGTGATCCAGCTGCTGAGCGGCTACCAGGGCAAGGAGGCCGCGGAGGCCGGCACCGGCGGTCGCGGCGGCGAATCCGGCAGCCCGTCCACCTCGTTGGTGCTCGACCAGTTCGGGCGCAACCTGACGGCCGCCGCGATGGAAGGCAAGCTGGACCCGGTCATCGGCCGCGAGAAGGAAATCGAGCGGGTGATGCAGGTGCTGAGCCGGCGCACCAAGAACAACCCGGTACTGATCGGCGAGCCCGGTGTCGGCAAGACCGCGGTGGTCGAGGGACTGGCGCAGGCCATCGTGCACGGCCAGGTCCCGGAGACCCTGAAGGACAAGCAGCTCTACACGCTGGACCTGGGATCGTTGGTGGCGGGCAGCCGTTACCGCGGTGACTTCGAGGAACGCCTGAAGAAGGTGCTCAAGGAGATCAACACCCGCGGCGACATCATCCTGTTCATCGACGAGCTGCACACCCTGGTGGGTGCCGGTGCGGCCGAGGGCGCGATCGACGCCGCGTCGATCCTCAAGCCCAAGCTGGCCCGCGGCGAGCTGCAGACCATCGGTGCCACCACGCTCGACGAGTACCGCAAGTACATCGAGAAGGACGCCGCGCTGGAGCGCCGCTTCCAGCCGGTGCAGGTCGGGGAGCCGACGGTGGAGCACACCATCGAGATCCTCAAGGGTCTGCGCGACCGCTACGAGGCCCACCACCGGGTATCGATCAGCGACGGTGCGATCGTGGCCGCCGCCACCCTGGCCGACCGTTACATCAACGACCGGTTCCTGCCGGACAAGGCGATCGACCTCATCGACGAGGCCGGCGCCCGGATGCGGATCCGCCGCATGACCGCGCCGCCAGACCTGCGTGAGTTCGACGAGAAGATCGCCGACGCCCGCCGCGAGAAGGAATCGGCCATCGACGCCCAGGACTTCGAGAAGGCGGCCAGCCTGCGCGATCGGGAGAAGCAACTGGTCGCCCAGCGGGCCGAGCGCGAAAAGCAATGGCGTTCAGGCGATATGGATGTGGTCGCCGAGGTCGACGACAACGAGATCGCCGAGGTGCTGGGCAACTGGACCGGAATCCCGGTGTTCAAGCTCACCGAGGCCGAGACCACCCGGTTGTTGCGTATGGAAGACGAGCTGCACAAGCGGATCATCGGCCAGGAGGACGCGGTCAGGGCCGTCTCCAAGGCGATCCGTCGTACCCGCGCCGGGTTGAAAGACCCCAAGCGCCCGTCGGGTTCGTTCATCTTCGCCGGCCCGTCCGGTGTGGGTAAGACCGAGCTGTCCAAGGCGCTGGCCAACTTCTTGTTCGGCGACGACGACGCGCTCATCCAGATCGACATGGGTGAGTTCCACGACCGGTTCACCGCGTCGCGGCTGTTCGGTGCCCCGCCGGGATATGTCGGCTATGAAGAGGGCGGTCAACTGACCGAGAAGGTGCGGCGCAAGCCGTTCTCGGTGGTGCTGTTCGACGAGATCGAGAAGGCCCATCAGGAGATCTACAACAGCCTGTTGCAGGTCCTCGAGGACGGCCGGCTCACCGACGGTCAGGGCCGCACGGTGGACTTCAAGAACACCGTGCTGATCTTCACCTCCAACCTCGGCACCGCCGACATCTCCAAGCCGGTCGGCCTGGGCTTTACCCAGGGTGGCGGTGAGAACGACTACGAGCGGATGAAGCAGAAGGTCAACGACGAGTTGAAGAAGCACTTCCGGCCGGAGTTCCTCAACCGCATCGATGAAGTCATCGTCTTCCACCAGCTGACCCGCGACGAGATCATCAAGATGGTCGACCTCATGGTCACCCGGGTCGGCAACCAGCTCAAGGCCAAGGACATGGCTATGGAGCTGACCGACAAGGCGAAGGCGTTGCTGGCCAAGCGTGGCTTCGACCCCGTGCTGGGAGCCCGTCCGCTGCGGCGCACCATCCAGCGCGAGATCGAGGACCAGCTGTCCGAGAAGATCCTCTTCGATGAGGTCGGGCCCGGCCAGATCGTGACGGTCGACGTGGACAACTGGGACGGCGAGGGCACCGGCGAGGACGCGGTCTTCACGTTCATCGGTGCCCGCAAGCCGCCGGCCGAGCCGGATCTGGCGAAGGCCGGGGCGCACGAAGCCCAGTAGTAGCGGTTAACGAAAGCGGGCGGTTAGTCTCTGTCGGACTACCGCCCGTTTTCGTCGTAGAGGGGCCCGCCTGTGCTGATCGTCACCACCAACGACCTTCCGGGCTGGGAGATCCAGCGCGTGTGCGGCGAAGTGTTCGGGCTGACCGTTCGTTCGCGCAACGCCTTCTCGCAGTTCGGCGCGGGATTGAAGTCCATGTTCGGTGGCGAGCTGCAGGGGATGACGAAGAACCTCGCCGACAGCCGCAACGAGGCGATGGGACGGCTGATCGCCGAGGCCCGCAATCGCGGCGGCAACGCGATCGTGGCGATGCGTTTCGATACCACCGAAATCGGCGACGTGTGGACCGAGATCTGCGCGTACGGCACAGCGGTACAGGCCATACCGGTCACCGACGGCGCGAAGTACACGGCGGGTCAGCTGGGCTACGGTGGGCCGCCCCCGCAGCAATGATCCGGGGTACCGCCAAAAGTGTTCTGGCGCATCGATATCGCGCCGTTTAGTGCGGTTGTGAGTTATCGGGGCGCGATCAGCGCGAATGCCTGCCTGGCGACCTGCAGCATCCACCCGGTCACGGTCGGCCCGTGATCGCGGGGCCAGTTCAACTGGAAGCTGACAACCCATGGCTGCTGCGTCTTGTCGACGGCGTACCAGCTGAACGTCAGGTCGCCCGGCAGGCCACCCGCTTTCGCTGCGATGTAAGGCCAAACGTTGCGATCCAGCTCAATACCCGACACCGCGGAAAGGATCTGCCTGGCCGGGGCCGCCGGGCCGACCGCATCGGCTTGCAGCGCCGCGTGGACACGGCAGATGTCCTCGGCGGTGCCGTACCACTCCGCGCCATAAGACGACGCCGGAGAGTGGGCCCGAGTCGGATCGGGATGGTAGGGAGTCGAATTCGCCTCCGCCAGCAGCTGGGCGCGCACCTGCGGGGACCCCTGCTTCCACTGGTCGCGCAAATCCGGTTGACCCCAGCCGACGGAGAACAGCTCGTACATCGTGGGGAACGGCGTCATGCTGGCGGGATCGTGATGACCGGCCGTGACCAGCGCCTCCTCCATGGCGTGCGTGCCCATCCTGCCGATGAGCAAGTCGGTCGCCATGTTGTCGCTGGTGGCGATCATCTTCTCGGCTGCCCTGCGAACCGAAACATGCTCCCCCGCAGGCAGTTCCAGGCCGGAGGACCCGACCGCCCGGCTCTTGTCGGTGACGGTCAGCTGATCGTCCCACGACACCGTCCCGTTCTTCACCGCGACGGCCAGGGCGTGCAGCACGTACAACTTGAAAATCGATGCCAGCGGCAGGGATTCGCCGGTGTTGGTGCCGGCGACCGGGTCGCAGTGGCCCTGGTCGACCTTGGCGACCTGGTAGGAGTAGCGGGCACCGGTCTTGCTCAGCACCGCGTCGATGTCCCGCCACGACGAGATCTTGGGCGTCTGTGTGTCCACGTCGAACCGGTCCACCCGCCCATCGTCGTCGGTGTGTATCCGGATGTCTTGTCGGGCGCCATAGGAGGAGACAAGGTGCAGCGTCGCCACGCTCGCGCCGATGTCAACACCGGCGAGGGTGAACGGGCGGTCCCACCAGAGCCGCTCCATGGTGGCGTCGACGGAGTCCACCTTGTCGGGCGTTGCGAGGGTGCCAACTCCGACCGGCCCGATGGGCCAGTCCGAGTTGAGCATGTCCATCGTCTGCTGGGCCCGCAGCCCGGGAGGGGTTCGCGTGTCGATCGCCCGGCCCGTATTGGCCGCCTGCGCCTCCGGGGACGGGGACGGCGCGCAGCCGGGCGCCAGGATCGCTACTAGTGCGGCGGCGGCGCTTAACGCCACCACGCGGCGCCGAGCAGACCGCCCGCTAGCCCGCCTGCTTTGTACCGGCAACGTCCATCACAACCTCGAACTCCAGCAGGGACGCCCCGGTGGACACCGGGTTGGCCCGCTCGCCGGCATGAGCAGCGATGGCAGGTCCCTTCGCCCACGCCTGGAATGCCTCTTCGGACTCCCACTGCGTCACCACAAAGTAGCGGTTCTCGCCCTTGACCGGGCGCAGCAGCTGAAACCCGAGGAAACCGGGCTGGTTGTCGACCGCGTGCGCTCGGTGTGCGAACCGCTTCTCCAGCTCCTGGCCGGCGTCGGCGGGTACCTCGATTGCATTGATCTTCACCACTGGCGGCATCCCGCTAGGTTACCGCGTTCCACCGCCCGTCCGACCGCCGGTCGGGCCGCGCAAGATAGTGCTATGGCCACCGATCTGCTGACCTGCCGCGGCGGGCGAGGGGAGCCATTGGTACTGGTGCACGGCCTGATGGGCCGGGGCACCACATGGTCACGGCAAACACCCTGGCTGGCCCGGCTGGGCACCGTGTACACCTACGACGCCCCCTGGCACCGGGGACGCGATGTCGACGATCCGCATCCCGTCAGCACCGAACGGTTTGTGGCCGATCTCGCCGATGCGGTGAGTGCGCTGGGCGAGCCCGCACGGTTGGTGGGGCACTCGATGGGCGCCCTGCACTCGTGGTGCCTTGCCGCTGAGCGTCCCGAGCTGGTTTCGGCGCTGGTGCTCGAGGACATGGCGCCGGATTTCCGTGGCCGCACCACCGGTCCGTGGGAGCCATGGCTGCACGCGCTTCCGGTCTGCTTCGACTCCGCCGAACAAGTCTTCGGCGAGTTCGGGCCCGTCGCCGGGCAGTACTTCCTCGATGCCTTCGACCGCACCGGCGCCGGTTGGCGGTTGCACGGTCACACCTCGCGATGGATCGAGATCGCCGCGGAGTGGGGCACCCGCGATTACTGGGCGCAATGGCGGGCGGTGCGGGCTCCCGCGCTGCTCATCGAGGCCGGCAACTCCGTCACGCCCCCGGGGCAGATGCGCGCGATGGCCAAAAGGACTTTGTCGACCACGTATCGACGGGTTCAGCAGGCCGGCCACCTCATCCACGACGAGGCGCCGCAGGTGTACCGCGACGCGGTCGAGTCGTTCGTGGCGGGGTTGCAGCACCGACCCTGACGGGTGGTGTGTGCTCGATGTCATAGACCGGTCGGCCTGGCTGACGCGGGGCTGATCTTGGGGCATCGTTCCTGCTCATCGCGCTAAAACTCGGTGTCAGGGGGCGCCGCGGAGCCACTCGATCGTGAACCCGCTCGGCGAGCGACCGTTGGCACAACATGATAAATTCTTCAACTGTTCAACCCATCGAAGCCTCTAGTCGTCGGGAGATTTGTCGTGTCGGAGCCGCTGTACAAGCTCAAGGCGGAGTTCTTCAAGACGTTGGGGCATCCGGCGCGAATCAGGATTCTCGAGCTGCTCGTGACAGGGGATAAGTCGGTCGCCGAGCTGCTGCCCGAGATCGGGCTGGAATCGTCGAATCTGTCGCAGCAATTGGGGGTGCTGCGCCGGGCCGGAGTGGTGGATGCGCTCAGGGACGGCAACACCGTGATCTACTCGATCGCCTCGCCGGACATCGCCGAACTGCTGCTGGTGGCGCGCAAGGTCCTCACCGGGGTGCTCAGCGACCGCGTCGCAGTGTTGGAAGACCTGCGCGCTAACCGCGGGGTATAGCGCCCCATGGGCTGGATCGGCAAAGTCTTCCGGGTGGGGCGGATCACCGAACCCGCGCCACCGGTACCGCAGCTGGTGACGAAACCGACTGCGGCGGTGCGGGGTTCGCTTCAGATCAGGCATGTCGACGCGGGATCGTGCAACGGGTGCGAGCTGGAGATCGCAGGTGCGTTCGGACCCGTGTACGACGCCGAGCGGTTCGGTGCGCGGCTGGTGGCTTCCCCGCGACATGCCGACGCGCTGCTGGTGACCGGCGTCGTGACACGCAATATGGCGGAGCCGTTGCGCGCCACGGTCGACGCCACCCCGCGGCCGCGGTGGGTGATCGCCTGCGGAGACTGCGCTTTGAACCAAGGCGTTTTCAAGGGCGCCTATGGCGTGGTGGGCGCGGTTGACGACGTGGTGCCCGTCGACGTGGAAATCGCGGGGTGCCCGCCGGAACCGAGCCAGATCATCGCGGCGCTGCGATCGGTGACCGGGAAGTGACCGCGCTACTGGGCGCCGACAGGGTGCAAACATCGAAGCCCTTGTCTCACGGAGAATTCGGCTCGGCGGTCGCAGGAGCGGCAACATCGCTGGTCGGTGCGGGCGGGGTAGCGGCGGGCGTGCTGGGCATGTTCGGTTCGGTCCGCTCGGTGCGCATCGGGTGGTTGCTTCCCCTTTCGGGTTTCCAGCTGGAACTCGATCCGCTGGGCGGGTTCTTCATGGCGCTCGCGGGCGCGGTCGCGGTCGCGGTCGGGCCCTACCTGATCGGATACGCTCGGCGCGAGCACCTGGGCAGACTCCCGCTGGCGATGCTGCCGGCGTTCGTCGCAGCGATGCTGCTGGTGCCCGCCGCCGGGTCGGTTACCACCTTCCTTCTCGCGTGGGAATTGATGGCGACCTCCTCGGTCGTGTTGGTGCTGACGGGGCACACCCGGTCCGAGGTTCGCTCCGCGGCATTGGTGTATGCGGTGATGACCCAGTTGGGGTTCGCGGCGATCCTGGTCGGGCTGGTGGTGCTTTCGGCGGCCGGTCATGCGGACCGGTTCGCCGGGCTGGGCCCGATAACGCCCGGAGCCCGCACCGCGACCTTCCTGTTGACGACGGCGGGGTTCGGATCCAAGGCCGGGCTGGTGCCGCTGCATGCCTGGTTGCCGCGCGCCCACCCGGAGGCACCAAGCCCTGTTTCGGCGCTGATGAGCGCCGCGATGGTCAACATGGGCGTCTACGGGATCTGCCGTATCGATCTACAGCTGCTGGGCCCGGGCCCGCGCTGGTGGGGACTGACCTTGATGGCAGTCGGCGGGGTGTCGGCGCTCTACGGCGTGGTGCAGGCTTCGGTGGCTACGGATCTCAAGCGGCTCCTGGCCTATTCGACAACCGAGAACCTCGGGCTGATCACACTGGCGTTGGGGGCTGCGACCCTGTTCGCCGCCTGCGGCGCGGGTGCACCTGCGACGATCGCGGCGGCGGCGGCCATGCTGCACCTGATTACGCACGCGGCGTTCAAGGGTCTCGGATTTTTGGCCGCGGGGTCGGTGCTGGCCGCGACCGGGCTGCGCGATCTGGACCGGCTCGGCGGTCTGGCCCGCCGAATGCCCTCTACCACAACCCTTTTCGGGGTGGCTGCGCTCGGCGCATGCGGGTTGCCGCTGGGCGCCGGTTTCGTCAGCGAATGGTTGTTGGTGCAGTCACTGATCCACACGGCACCCGGTCACGCCACCATCTTGTCTTTGACGACGCCGCTGGCGGTAGGCGCGGTCGCGCTCACCACCGGTCTGGGCGTGGCGGCAATGGTCAAGGCATTCGGGATCGGGTTTTTGGCGCGGCCGCGCTGCCAGGAAGCCGCCCGGGCCCGCGAGGCGCCGGCCAGCATGCTGGCCGGTATGACGGTGGCGGCCGCCGCCTGCCTGGTGCTGGCTGTGGCGCCGTCGGTTATCGCGCCAGTGCTGCGCCGGGCGGTGGCCGCGCTGCCCGCGGCCCAGACCGTCGAACTGACCGACTTCGGCGCCGTGGTGCGCCTGCCCGGCCTGCAGGGCTCCATCGCGCCCGGGGTGATCGCCGCCGGGGTCGTCATCGCCGCGCTGACCGCGGCCATGCTGGCGCGTTGGCGTCGGGGAAGGCGCCCGGCTCCTGCCACATTGCCACTGTGGGTCTGTGGCGCAAACGATCTCACCGAACGCATGCAGTACACCGCCACGTCGTTCGCCGAGCCGTTGCAACGGGTGTTCAACGACGTCCTTCGTCCCGACACCGACATCGAGGTCACGCACGCCGGCGAGTCGCAGTATCTGGCCGACAAGATCACTTACCGCACCAGAATCGCCGACGCCATCGAGGAGCGCCTGTACACCCCGGTGATTCGGGTGGTGCTGGCGGCAGCGGGACTGGTACGGCGGGCGCACACCGGCAGCGTGCACCTGTACCTCGCCTACGGTGCCCTGGGCGTGCTGACCGTGCTGGTGGTCGCCCGATGAACGTGTGGTCCACGGTCGCCGGTGTGGTTCAGGTCGGCAGCGTCATGGTGGGTGCGCCGCTGGTGGTCGGCCTGACCCGGCAGGTGCGGGCGCGCTGGGAAGGCCGCGTCGGCGCCGGCGTCCTGCAGCCGTGGCGCGACATCCTCAAACAGCTTGGCAAGCAACAGATTACCCCGTTGGGAACGACGGTCGTGTTCGCGGCGGCTCCTGCCATCGTCGCCGGATCGACGCTGCTGATCGCCGCGATCGCACCCCTTGTCGCCACCGGGTCGGCGCTGGACTTCAGCGCGGACCTGTTCGCGGTGGTGGGCCTGTTGTTCCTGGGTACCGTCGCGTTGACCCTGGCGGGCATCGACACCGGCACGTCGTTCGGCGGCATGGGAGCCAGCCGCGAGATAACCATCGCCGCGCTGGTGGAACCCACGATCCTGCTCGCCGTCTTCGCGCTGTCGATACCGGCGGGATCGGCCAATCTCAGCGCCCTGGTATCCAATACCGTCACCCATCCCCGGCAGGTGGTGTCGCTGACCGCGGTGCTCGCGTTCGCGGCGCTGGTGATCGTGATCGTCGCCGAGACCGGGCGGCTGCCGGTGGACAACCCGGCCACCCATCTCGAGCTGACGATGGTGCACGAGGCGATGGTCCTCGAATACGCCGGTCCCCGGCTGGCGCTGGTCGAGTGGGCGTCCGGCATGCGGCTGACCGTGCTACTGGCGCTGCTGGCAAACCTGTTCGTGCCGTGGGGCATTGCCGGCGGGCGGCCCGGCGCGCTCGACATCATCGTCGGCGCGGCAGCGGTGGCCGCCAAGGTTGCCGTGCTGGCCGGACTGCTCGCGACCGTCGAGGTGTTCGTCGCCAAGTTGCGGCTGTTCCGGGTTCCCGAACTGCTGGCCGGGTCGTTTCTGCTGGCGCTGCTCGCGGTGATCGCGGCCAACTTCTTCACGGTGCCGGTATGACGTCCAACAACTTCGCGGTACTGGTCGACCTCGCCGCCGGCGGGCTGATCCTGACCGCGGTACTGATCGTCTGGCGCCGGGACCTACTCGCCATCGTCCGCCTGCTGGCCTGGCAGGGCGTCGCTTTGGCGGCCATCCCCGTGCTGCGCGGAGTGCACGACGGCGACCGCGCTCTGATCGGTGTCGGTCTCGCGGTGCTCTTTTTGCGCACCGTGGTACTGCCGCGGCTGCTGGCCCGCGCGGTCGGCGCCGAGCCGCAAGCGCACCGCGAGTCCACCCCCCTGGTCAACACCGCCACGTCGCTGCTGATCACCGCCGGGCTGACGCTGGCCGCTTTCGCCGCCACGCAGCCCCTGGTGGACTTGCAGCCGGCGGCCACGACCACAGCCGTCCCGGCCGCCACCGCGGTAGTGCTCATCGCCCTGCTGGTCATGGTCACCCGGCGCCACGCAATCTCACAGGCGGCCGGATTCCTGATGCTGGACAACGGAATCGCGGCAACAGCGTTCCTGCTAACCGCCGGGGTGCCGCTGATCGTCGAACTCGGCGCCTCCCTGGACGTCCTGTTCGCGGTCATTGTGATCGGAGTGCTGACCGGCCGGCTGTCGCGCACCTTCGGCGGCGCGGACCTGGACGCCCTGCAGGAGTTGCACGACTGATGACAGCCTTACTGCTCGCCGCGATTCTCACGCCGATCGGCGCGTCCGTCGCCACTTTCCTTCTCGGTTGGCGCCGGGGCACCGCGTCGCTCATCGTCCTCTCGGCGGCGACAGTGCTCGGGTGCGGCGTGGCGCTCGGCGTCCGGGTCGGGTCGGAGACCAAGTTCGCGTTGGGCGGCCTGCTGCGAGTGGACGCGCTGACCGTCACCATGCTGATAGTCATAGGAATCGTTGCCACACTGGCCACCTGGGCCAGCATGGGCTACCTCGATGCCGAACTGGCACACGGCCACACCGATATTCGCGGCGCGCGCGAGTACGGCACGCTGACGGCGGCGTTCCTGGCGGCGATGATTATCGCGGTGTGCGCCAACAACCTCGGCGTGATTTGGGTTGCGATCGAGGCCACCACGGTGATAACCGCCTTTCTGGTCGGACACCGGCGCACCCGCGGAGCGCTCGAAGCGACCTGGAAGTACGTCGTGATCTGCTCGGTCGGCATCGCGATCGCCTTTCTGGGAACCGTGCTGCTGTACTACGCCGCCCAGCACGCAGGAGCGTCAGCCGCCGACGCCCTCGATCTTGACGTGCTCCGTGCGCACGCGGCCGGTCTGCATCCCGACATCGCCCGGCTGGCAGGCGGATTGCTGCTGATCGGCTACGGCGCCAAGGCCGGACTGTTCCCGTTCCACACCTGGCTGGCCGACGCCCACAGCCAGGCGCCGGCACCCGTTTCGGCGTTGATGAGCGGTGTGCTCCTGTCCGTGGCGTTCTCGGTGCTCATTCGCATCAAACCGATCATCGACGCCGCGACCGGGCCGACCTTCATGCGGTCGGGGCTACTTGTGATCGGGCTTGCCACGCTGGTGATCGCGGCCCTGATGCTGACCGTGACGCCGGACATCAAACGCATGCTCGCCTACTCCTCCATGGAGAACATGGGGCTCATCGCCATCGCCGCGGCCGCGGGGACCACGCTCGCGATCGCCGCGCTGTTGCTCCACGTGCTCGCACACGGAATCGGCAAGACAGTGCTGTTCCTGGCCAGCGGCCAGCTGCAGGCAGCGCATGGCTCCACCGCGATCGCAGACCTGACCGGAGTGCTGCGGCGCTCCCGGTTGATCGGCGTATCGCTGGCCGTGGGCGCGATCGTGCTGCTCGGGCTGCCACCGTTCGCGATGTTCGCCAGCGAGTTGGCGATCGTCCGCTCGCTCGCCGACGCCCGGCTCACCTGGGTGCTCGGCGCAGGCGTGCTGCTTATCGTGGTTGCTTTCGCCGGTCTCGCACGCAGCTCGGGTCGCATCCTGCTTGGAAGCCCCCATGACGCACCCGAAATCGTCGCGCCGCCAACGGTGGCGGCGGCCTTGCTGCTCGGTCTCGCGGCGTCTGTCGTGCTCGGGATCACCGCAGGTCCGCTGACCGGCCTGTTCACCGCCGCGGCCAGTGACCTTGGGGTGCTGCGGTGACTTGGGAACGGTTGCGCTACCGGCTGTCTGCGGATGGTGTAGCCGAAATGGCGAAAGATTTTCTGGGAAAAGGGTTTCGCCTTGGTTTGGTATCGGCCCGCGAGGAGGACAGCGCCTTCGGCGTCGTCTACCTGTTCCTCGCCGGTCGGCCTGATCGCCGCGTCGAAATCGAATGCATGGTGCCGAAGGAAAACCCGGAGCTGCTTTCGCTGTCCAGCCTGTCTTTTCCGGCCGGCCGATTCGAACGAGAAATGGCCGACCTGTACGGGATTCGTCCCGTCGGGCACCCGAAGCCGCGCCGATTGGTGCGGCACGCACACTGGCCCGAGGGCTGGTATCCGATGCGCAGCGACGCCTCTGATGCCCCCGAATTCAAAGGCACCGAGCATTTCCCGTTCGTCACCGTCGAGGGACCCGGCGTGTACGAGATCCCGGTCGGGCCCGTCCACGCCGGGTTGATCGAACCCGGCCACTTCCGTTTCTCCGTCGCCGGTGAAACCGTACTGCGGCTCAAGGCCCGACTGTGGTTCGTCCACCGGGGACTGGAAAAGCTCTTCCACGGCCAACCCGCGGACGCAGCGGTGGAGTTGGCCGAACGGGTCAGCGGCGACACCTCGGTTGCGCACGCCCTCGCCCACAGCCTCGCAGTCGAAGACGCACTCGGCCTGAAACTCCCGGACGAGGTACACCGGCTGCGGGCGCTGCTCGTCGAACTCGAAAGGCTCTACAACCACGTCGCTGATTTGGGCGGGCTGGCCAACGATGTCGGGTTCGGACTCGCCAACGTGCACGCGCAACGCATCCGCGAACAGCTGTTGCGAATCAACGCGACCGTGACCGGACATCGATTGCTGCGCGGCGCCATCCGCCCCGGCGCGGTCACGCTGCACGCTCTGCCCGACGCCGGTCAGCTGAGGTCCGTCGCGGCCGACGTCGCCGAACTCGCCGACCTGACGCTGCGCAACAGCCTGGTTTACGACCGGTTCGCCGCGACCGCGACCCTACATCCCGAAGACGCCCGCGCCCTCGGTTGCCTCGGTTACGTCGCTCGAGCCAGCGGCCTGCGCACCGACGCCCGACTCGACCACCCCACCACCGCGCTGCCGGTCACCGAGGCGGGCGCCACCGCGGGCGACGTGCTGGCGCGGTACACGGTGCGGCGCGACGAGTTCGCCGCGTCCACCGAGCTGGCCTGCCACCTGATCGAATCACACAGCGGGCCAAACGAATACACTGAGACGCGGGCGCCGAGGCACGTGGCCCGCGGCGGCGTCGGCATTGTCGAAGGATGGCGCGGCACCGTCGTGCACCGACTCGAGATCGACGCCGCCAACCGGATCACCCGCGCCAAGATCGTCGACCCTTCGTGGTTCAACTGGCCGGCGTTGCCCGTCGCGATGGCCGACACCATCGTCCCGGACTTCCCGCTGGCCAACAAGAGCTTCAACCAGTCCTACGCCGGCAACGACCTCTGATCTGCTACCCCTCGCCGGCCAGGGCGAACCGGCCGTCGACCGTCCGGGTCACCAGGCCATCGGCCAGCAACGAGTCCAGCGCCCGCTCGCGCTGCCCGGTGTCGGTCAGCCAGGCCACGTCAAGCTCCGCCCTGGTGACCGGAGAGTCCTTGGCGCGCAGGATATCCAGCAGCCTGCCGCGGACCTGCCGGTCCGTCCCGGCGTAGCCCTGCGCCCGGCGCGAAAGTCCCTGCGGCGGGGGATAACCGGCAAGCCGCCACGCGCACTCGCGCAGCGGACACAATCCGCATTTCGGCGCGCGCGCGGTGCACACGATCGCGCCCAACTCCATCAGCGCCACGGAAAAGCCCGCCGCCGTTTCGGCGGCCGGCAGCAATGCCGCGACGTCGGCGTGGTCGCGCACCGCAGACGGTGCGCCGGCATCCGCCAGGCCGTGCACCGCGCGGGCCACCACCCGGCGCACATTGGTGTCGACCACCGGCACCGGCTTGCGATAGGCGAAGCACGCGATCGCCCGCGCGGTGTAGCTACCGACGCCCGGCAGTGCCAGCAGGGTGTCGACGTCGTCGGGAACCACGTCGTCGTGATCGCGCGCGATGACGGTGGCGCATTCATGCAGCCGCTTGGCCCGCCGCGGGTAGCCCAGCTTGCCCCACGCCCGCAGGACGTCGGCGGCGGTGGCGGTGGCGGTGGCCGACGCGCTGGGCCAGCGCCGTACCCAATCGGGCCAGATCGACAGCACCCGCGCCACCGGCGTCTGCTGCAACATGAACTCGCTGACCAAGACCTGCCACGCATCGACCCCGGGCTCCCGCCAGGGCAGGTCACGCCGCGACCGGTCGTACCACGCCAAAAGTTCATCGGCCGGGATGGGCGGTGAGCTAGTCATCGGCGGCTGCGGCACAGCACAATGTGAGCCATGCCCAATACCAGTCCGATAACCGCGTGGAAAGCACTCAAAGAGGGTAACGAGCGATTCGTCGCCGGCAACCAACAGCATCCCAGCCAAAGTGTCCAGCACCGGGCCAGCCTGGCCGGGGGTCAGAAGCCGACCGCGGTCGTGTTCGGCTGCGCGGACAGCCGGGTGGCCGCCGAGCTCATCTTCGACCAGGGTCTGGGTGACATGTTCGTGGTGCGCACCGCCGGGCAGGCCCTCGACACGGCGGTGTTGGGCTCGATCGAGTTCGCGGTGACGGTGCTCGACGTGCCCCTCATCGTCGTCCTTGGCCATGACAGCTGCGGCGCCGTCAAGGCCGCTGTGGCCGCGATCGAAGACGGCGCGATACCGGGTGGTTTCGTGCGCGACGTGGTGGAACGGGTGGCGCCGTCCATCCTGATGGCCCGCCGCGACGGCTTGACCCGCATCGACGAGTTCGAGGAACGGCATGTGCGCGAAACGGTGGCGCAGCTCATGGCGCGCTCGACGGCCATCGCGCAGAAGGTGGCCGCCGGCACGCTGGCGGTGGCGGGCGCCACCTACCACCTCGCCGACGGGCGGGCCGTGCTGGTCGACCACGTCGGCGACATCGGTGAGGCGGCCGCCGGCTGAGAGCCGGCGAAGCGCGTGACGGGGCAGACATCGTCGGCCGTGAGCCGGCGCAACCTGTTGGCGGTCTCGACGACCGCGGCCGGCGCGATCGCCCTCTCGGCGTGTAGCAGCTCCCGGCCCAAGCCCGCCGCGGGTGTGCCGGCCGACGAAGAACTTCCGGTCACTCCACCCGAGGACCTCATGCGCGAGCACGGGGTGCTCAAGCGCGTCCTGCTGGTCTACCGGGAGGGGATCCGACGCCTGCAGGCAAGCGAGCCGAGTCCCGCCCAGGCGCTGAACGCGGGCGCGGGCATCATCCGGAGCTTCATCGAGGACTACCACGAACAGCTCGAGGAACGGTACGTCTTCCCCAAGCTGGAACAGGCCGGCAAGCTCGTCGATCAGACGTCAGTCCTGCGCACCCAGCACCAGCGCGGCCGCGTGGTCACCGACCGGGTGCTCGCCGGCACCGGCGCTTCGGCACCGTCCGACCAACCCGCGCGAGAAGCCCTGGTGCAGGCCATGTCTGCGTTCATCCGGATGTACGAGCCGCACGAGGCGCGGGAAGACACCGTTATTTTCCCGGCACTGCGCGACGTGGTGCCCGCCAAAGAGCTGCGCGACATGGCGGAGACCTTCGAGGACGAGGAGCACCGGCGCTTCGGCCAGGCCGGCTTCCAAGGGGTGGTCGACCACGTGGCCGACATCGAGAAAAGCCTCGGCATCTACGACCTGAGCCAGTTCACCGCCACCTGAGGGATCGGCATAAACACGGCGACTAACACATGTCGTCGCCCAGCAAACCTCGCGACACGCCGAGGCGGGTCGAACAAATCGGCGTGACCTGGTCCTACGGTGGGAATGTGCTGGATCTGGAACCGCATGGCCCGCTACCTACCGAGATTTATTGGCGGCGCAGGGGCCTGGCCCTGGGCATCGCGGTGGTCGTCGTCGGGATCGTGGCCGCCATCGCCGTCGCCTTCATGAGCCACAGCGGGGGCGCCAAACCCGCCAACGCCAACAAGCCCAACGCCGCGCCGAACGCGGCCGCCGCGCCCGCGCCCCAGGCGCCGCCCCCGCCGGGGCAGGAGGGCGCCACCCCGGTACCGGCCCCGCAGGGACAGAACCCGGAGTCGCCGACTCCGACGGCCGCGGTGCAGCCGCCGCCGGTGCTCAAGGAGGGCGACGACTGCCCCGACTCGACGCTGGCCGTCAAGGGCCTGACCAACGCGCCGCAGTACTTCATCGGTGACCAGCCGAAGTTCACCATGGTCGTCACCAACATCGGGCTGGTGTCCTGCAAGCGCGACGTCGGGGCCGCGGTGCTCGCCGCCTACGTCTATTCGCTGGACAACAAGCGGCTGTGGTCCAACCTGGACTGCGCGCCGTCCAACGAGACGCTGGTCAAGACGTTCACACCGGGGGAACAGGTGACGACCGCGGTGACCTGGACGGGGATGGGTTCGGCGCCGCACTGCCCGCTGCCGCGGCCGGCGATCGGGCCGGGCACCTACAACCTCGTCGTACAGCTGGGCAACCTGCGCTCGATGCCGGTTCCGTTCATCCTGAACCAGCCGCCGCCACCGCCGGGGCCGGTGCCGGGTCAGCCGGCGATCGCGCCGCCGCCGGAGGCGCCGCCCGCACCCGCGGGCTAAGCCTTCGGCACCCCTAACCCAGGGGATCGGCGATCGTCGACTCCGCCAACTGCGACAGGCCTTCCCGCACATAGCGGGCCCACATCGCGCCGATACCGTCCACCGATTGAAGATCGCTGGCGCTGGCGGCCAGCAGGCCCTGCAGCGTTCCGAATGTCCGCACCAGCAGGTCCACGTGGGCGAACTGCAGCCGGGGGATGCCGGCCATCGCGCGGTAGCCCCGCGGGCTGAGCGCCGAATCCTGCGCTTCCGCAGTCGTGGGGTAGCCGAAAACCTTTGCCAGGGCGGCGAAGTCGAGTAATTCGGTATCCGACTGCGCGTCCAGCTCGTCGAGCGTCGCGGTCAGCTGCGCCTCGGACAGCGGCTCGGGGCTGGCGTGATAGTCACGCACGATCAGTTCCCGGGCGATGTCGTTGCCGCCCAGTAGCTCCTCGAGCTGCAGCCGCAGCTGGCGCCCGTCCGTGCCGAGTTCGACGACGTCGTTGTCGATGACCAGGCCGATCCTGCGGACCAGCTCGAGCCGCTGCACCACCGTCATGACGTCGCGCAGCGTGACGAAGTCCTCGATCTCGGCGCGCGACAGCTGCCTGCTGACCTCGTCGAGCCTGGTCTTGTACCGCTCCAGGGTCGCGATCGCCTGGTTGGCGCGCGACAGGATGGTCGCCGAATCGGCCACCACGTGGCGATCGCCGCCGACGTAGACGGTGACGATGTTCATCGAGTGGCTGACCGAGATCACCGGGTACCCGGTCTGGATGGCCGCCCGTTCCGCGGAACGATGCCGGGTCCCGGATTCTTCGGTGGGTATCGACGGATCCGGGACCAACTGCACGTTGGCCCGCACGATGCGGCTGCCGTCGGTGGACAGCACGACGGCGCCGTCCATCTTCGCCAGCTCGCGCAGCCGGGTCGGGGCGTAGCGGATGTCGAGAATGAAGCCGCCGTCGCAGATGGCCTCGACGTTCTCGTCGTTGCCCAGCACGATCAGCGCACCGGTGCGGCCGCGCAGGATGCGCTCGAGGCCGTCGCGCAGGCCGGTGCCCGGAGCCAGGCGGGCGACAGTCTCACGGAGCGTCGGACGGGTCACAGCGTGTCATTCTGCGGCTCCGCTGCGTCACGCGTCCAGCCGTTGCGGACCCGCGGGCGCGATTGCGCGGTGGTCGGCGATGTCGATCATGTGCTCCAGCGCCGCCACGATGGTCGGTGCGGTCAGCGCCCGCATGCCCGAGGGCACCGCACCGGACCGGCTGTCGCTGCCGGCCGGGATGAGGGCAATGGTGAATCCCTGGCGCGCGGCCTCGCTCAGCCGGCGTTCCATGCCGCTGACCCGGCGCAGGTCACCCGCCAGTCCGACTTCGCCGATCATCACCGCCGTGGTGGGCAGCGGCAGATCGGCGTACGCCGAGGCCAGCGCGATCGCTACGGCGAGATCCGACGACGGGTCGGTCAGCCTCATGCCGCCCACGGTGGACAGGTAGATGTCGTTGATGCCGACGTTCAGCTTGGCGTGCTTTTCCAGCACGGCGGTGATCATCGCCGCCCGGGCGTGGTCGATGCCGCTGACGGCGCGGCGCGGCGAGCCGCCCGTCGGTGTCGCCAGCAGCGCCTGCACCTCGCCGATCAGCGGCCGCTTCCCGTCCAGCGTCACCGTGATGGCGGTCCCGGCGACCGGCGCCGGCCGCTGATCCAGGAAGAGGTTCGACGGGTCGGCCACATCCTCAATCCCGTTGTCGTGCAGGATGAAACACCCGACCTCGTCGGCCGCGCCGAAGCGGTTCTTGATCCCGCGGACCATCCGCACCGAGCCGTTGCGGTCACCCTCGAAATGCAGCACCACGTCGACGAGATGTTCCAGGGAGCGGGGCCCGGCGATGGCCCCGTCCTTGGTGACGTGGCCGACCAGGATGAGCGCGACGCCGTTGACCTTCGCGGTCGCCGTGAGCGCCGCGGTCACCGCGCGCACCTGCGTCACGCCACCGGCGACGCCGTCGGCCTCGGTGGTGGACATGGTTTGCACGGAGTCCACGATCACCAGCGCGGGCCGGACCGTCGCGATGTGCTCCAGCACCGTGCGCAGGTCGGATTCGGCGGCCAGGAAAACCTCCTCGGCGCCGCAGCCGATCCGGTCCGCGCGCAACCGGATCTGGCCCGCGGACTCCTCGCCGGAGACATACAGCGCCCGCCGGCCCGACTGCGCCCAGCGGTGGGCGACCTTGAGCAGCAGCGTCGACTTGCCCACCCCCGGGTCACCCGCCAGCAGCGTCACCGAACCGGGCACGACGCCGCCCCCGAGCACCCGGTCGAGCTCGCCTATGCCGGTCGAGCGGTGCCGGCTGGCGTTGGGCTCGACGGAAGTGATCGGAACGGCTCGCGACGTCGAAGCCAGGCCTGAGCGACGACCGCCGCCGACCGCGCTGAGCGCCGCCACCTCGTCAACGCTGCCCCAGGTGCCGCACTCCAGGCAGCGACCCACCCACTTGGCGGTGACGTGCCGGCATTCCGAGCAGCGATATTGCGAGCGCGCAGTTACCACGGCTCCGACGGTATCGGCCCGGTACGACAAGCCCGGGGTGACAGGCCGTTCGGCCGGGCTCAGATCCGTTGTGGCTGTGGCGCCAGACCGGCCGAAATCGGCACCTGCACCGTCGCCTGTCCGGCCTTCTCGAAGGTGAAGGTGAAGTTGTAGTTGAGCCCGTTGCTGATGGGCTTCGTCAGGTTGACGGTCGCCCTGACCGCGTTGTTGGAGTCGATGGGGCCCGGCGCCACCTGCTGGCCTTCCGGCGTGCCGATGAACAGCATCCCGCCCGCGGGCAGGCGACCGTCGCCGCTGAGGGTCACCGTGCCGATGTCACTGGTGATGCCGACCAGCCTGTCCGGGGCGTCCGGCGACTGGTTGACGGCCACCGCGACGAGGTCCACGCTGCGGCCCGGTTGGAGGAAGTCACCGGTTTGCGCCGCTTGGATCCGGATGTCGCGCAGCGCCACGTTGTTCACGTTGACCCGGTTGCCGTTGATGGCGGGCTCCTGGGTCGACATTTGAGAAATCTGCCCGGCTCCGCAACCGCTGAGCAAGGTGGCAACCAACGCAACCAGGCCGATCTTGAAGCCGTTCACTTGGGTGCCTCCTGCTGGGGCTCGCGCCGTACGGGCAGCGGATCAACGGGGATCAAATACTCCAACTATGCACAGTAGTAGGAACGCCTCGGCGGCGGTAGCGCAGGGCACCAGACCAGCACGGCAAGCGTTTAGTCGGGTACCCGCAAAGGCCGAAAATGGGCATTGGTACAGTAACTACCTGCATGTCTTGCTCCGTCTGTCAAGCCCTAGTTTGCGTGCGTTGTGCCCCTGACCTGCACCGTTGTTCCGCACGCGTCGGGTTGCCGTGCTAGAATGAAATAACTGAAAGGGGCTCGAATCAGATGATCTTCAAGGTCGGCGATACCGTTGTCTACCCACATCACGGTGCTGCGTTAGTCGAGGCGATTGAAACCCGGACCGTAAAAGGGGAACAACGGGAGTATCTCGTCTTGAAAGTTGCGCAGGGCGACCTGACCGTTCGGGTACCCGCCGATAACGCCGAGTATGTCGGCGTCCGCGACGTGGTCGGCCAGGAAGGCCTCGACAAGGTCTTCCAGGTGCTGCGCGCCCCCCACACCGAAGAGCCGACCAACTGGTCGCGCCGCTACAAGGCCAATCTGGAAAAGCTCGCGTCCGGCGACGTCAACAAGGTCGCCGAGGTAGTGCGCGATCTGTGGCGGCGGGACCAGGAGCGCGGTTTGTCCGCGGGCGAGAAGCGCATGCTGGCCAAGGCCCGCCAGATCCTGGTCGGTGAGTTGGCCCTGGCCGAGAGCACCGACGACGCCAAGGCGGAAACCATCCTCGACGAGGTCCTGGCCGCCGCTTCTTGAAGCTCCTGACGCTCCGGTGGTCGGGGAAAGTCACACCGCACGCACGGTAGTCGCCGTGGTCCCGGCCGCAGGATCGGGAGACCGGCTGGCGGCAGGCGTTCCGAAGGCATTTTGCGAGCTCGACGGGCGCACGCTGCTCGAACTCGCCGTATCCGGCCTGGTGGAGTCCGGGGTGGTCGACCGCATCGTGGTGGCGGTTCCACCCGACCGGATCGATGAGGCCAAGCAGATCCTGGGCGGCCGGGCCACGGTCGTCGCCGGCGGGACGGAGCGCACCCAATCGGTGAGCCTGGCCCTGTCGGCCGTGTCCGGGTCGCACACGCCGGAGTTCGTGCTGGTCCACGACGCCGCCCGGGCGCTGACACCGCCACGGCTGATCGTGCGGGTGGTCGACGCGTTGCGGGCCGGTCATCCCGCCGTCGTGCCGGCCCTGCCGCTGTCCGACACCATCAAGACCGTGGATGCCAACGGGGTGGTGCTGGGCACGCCGGAACGCGCCGGGCTGCGGGCAGTGCAGACTCCGCAAGGCTTCGCCACCGACCTGCTGCTGCGCGCCTATCGGGCCCATTCGGGCTCCGGTACCGGTTTCACCGACGACGCATCGCTCGTCGAGCATGTCGGCGGTCAGGTCCAGGTGGTCGACGGCGACCCGCTGGCGTTCAAGATCACCACCCAGCTCGACCTGTTGCTGGCGCGCGCGGTGGTGCGCCGGTGACCGGCCCGCCGCGGGTCGGGATAGGCAGCGACGTTCACCCGATCGAACCCGGCCGGCCGTGTTGGCTGGTGGGGCTGCTGTTTCCCGGCGCCGACGGCTGCGCCGGTCATTCCGACGGTGACGTGGCGGCGCATGCGCTGTGCGACGCGGTGCTGTCGGCGGCGGGGCTGGGCGACATCGGCGCCGTGTTCGGCGTCGACGACCCGCGCTGGAAGGACGTGAGCGGCGCCGGCATGCTGCGTCACGTCGTCGACCTGACACAGCGGCATGGCTACCGGGTCGGCAACGCCGCCGTGCAGGTGATCGGCAACCGGCCCAAGATCGGGCCGCGCCGCGACGAGGCGCAGCGGGTGTTGTCCGACCTGCTGCGGGCGCCGGTCTCGGTGTCGGCGACCACCACCGACGGGCTGGGCCTGACCGGCCGCGGCGAGGGCGTGGCCGCCATCGCTACGGCGCTGGTCCTTCCCGTCGAGTAGCCGCGCGCTGGAGGTACCCCGCTTGCGGGGGACACTCCGGCGTGTCGCCGGACGCGACAGCCACCCTGACGCAACGCTCGGGTGCCGTCGCGGCCCGGGGTCGCGGTAATTGGGCAGGTAAGCTGGCACGTCGTGACCGATCGCCCCTGTTTGCGGCTACACGACACGGCAGCCGGTGCCGTGCGTGATTTCGTTCCGCAGCGCCCGGGCCACGTCTCTATCTACCTGTGCGGCGCCACCGTCCAAGGGCTGCCGCACATCGGTCATGTCCGCAGCGGCGTGGCCTTCGACATCCTGCGCCGCTGGTTGATCGCCCGCGGCTGCGACGTCGCATTCATCCGCAACGTCACCGATATCGACGACAAGATCCTCAACAAGGCCGCCGCGGCGGGCCGGCCGTGGTGGGAGTGGGCGGCCACCTATGAGCGCGCCTTCAACGCCGCCTACGACGCCCTGGACGTGCTGCCCCCGTCGGCGGAGCCGCGCGCCACCGGACACATCACCCAGATGGTCGAATTAATGGACCGGCTGATCGAAACCGGCCACGCGTACGCCGCCGGCGGTGACGTCTACTTCGACGTGCTCAGCTACCCTGAGTACGGGCAGTTGTCCGGGCACCGAATCGACGACGTCCATCAGGGCGAGGGGGTCGCCACCTGCAAACGCGACCAACGCGACTTCACGCTGTGGAAGGCTGCCAAGCCCGGCGAGCCGTCGTGGCCCACGCCGTGGGGCCGCGGACGTCCCGGTTGGCATCTGGAATGCTCGGCCATGGCCCGCACCTATCTCGGGCCGGAATTCGACATCCATTGCGGCGGGATGGATCTGGTGTTTCCGCACCACGAGAACGAGATCGCGCAGAGCCGCGCCGCCGGGGACGGCTTCGCCCGCTACTGGCTGCACAACGGCTGGGTGACGATGGGCGGCGAGAAGATGAGCAAGTCGCTGGGCAACGTGTTGGCCATCCCGGCGATGCTGCAGCGTGTACGGCCGGCCGAACTGCGCTACTACCTGGGCAGCGCGCACTACCGGTCGATGCTGGAATTCTCCGAAACCGCTCTCCAGGACGCCGTCAAAGCCTATGTGGGAGTTGAGGAATTCCTGCACCGGGTCCGCACCCGGGTCGGTGGCGTCCAGCCCGGCGAACCGACGCCGCGGTTCGCCGAGGCCCTCGACGACGACCTGGCCGTCCCGATGGCCCTGGCCGAGGTGCACCACGCCCGCGCCGAAGGCAACCGGGCACTCGACTCCGGCGATCACGAAGGCGCACTGCAACACGCCGGTGCGATCCGCGCCATGATGGGCATCCTGGGCTGCGACCCGCTGGACGAGCGCTGGGAAACCCGCGACGAGACGTCGGCCGCGCTGGCCGCCGTCGACGTGCTGGTGCGCGCCGAGCTGGAAGACCGGGACAAGGCGCGCCAGCAGCGCAACTGGGCATTGGCCGACGACATCCGGGATCGACTCAAGAACGCCGGCGTCGAGGTCACCGACACCGCCGACGGGCCGCAGTGGACGTTGGGCGGTGACGGTAAGTAGTGGCCGGTAACTCGCGGCGCCGCGGGGCGGTGCGCAAATCCGGCACCAAGAAGGGCCCGACCGTCGGCTCCGGCGGTCAGCGCCGGCGCGCGCTGGAGGGCCGCGGTCCGACACCGCCCGCGCACCTGCGACCCAACCATCCCGCAGCCAATCGCGCTCAGTCCCAGCCGCGCCGGCCGGCCAGGCGCACCGACGAAACCGAAACGGTGCTCGGCCGCAACCCGGTGCTGGAGTGCCTGCGCGCAGGTGTCCCGGCGACCGCGCTCTACGTCGCACTCGGCACCGAAGCCGACGAGCGCCTCACCGAATCCGTTTCCCGCGCGGCCGATTCGGGTATCGCAATCCTCGAGGTACCACGGACCGACCTGGACCGGATGACCAGCAACCATCTGCACCAGGGCATCGCGCTGCAGGTGCCGCCCTACGACTACGCCCACCCCGACGACCTGCTCGCGGTCGCGACCAAATCGTCGCCCGCGCTGCTGGTCGCGTTGGACAACATCTCCGATCCGCGCAACCTCGGCGCGATCGTGCGCTCGGTCGCGGCCTTCGGGGGCCACGGCGTGCTGATCCCGCAACGGCGGTCGGCATCTGTAACGGCGGTGGCCTGGCGCACCAGCGCCGGCGCCGCGGCGCGCATCCCGGTGGCCCGCGCCACGAATCTGACCAGAACGCTGAAGGATTGGGCCGATGGGGGGCTGCGGGTGATCGGCTTGGACGCCGGTGGCAACACCGCGCTCGACGACCTGGACGGCACCGACCCACTGGTGGTCGTCGTCGGCTCGGAGGGCAAGGGTCTGTCGCGGCTGGTGCGCGAGAACTGCGACGAGGTGGTATCCATCCCGATGACCGGGAACACGGAGTCTCTGAACGCCTCGGTGGCCGCCGGCGTGGTGCTCGCCGAAATCGCCCGTCAGCGCAGGAGGTAATCCCGTGCCGGGGTGGCGCGGTCGCCTGGCTGCCGTGCTGGCGACCGCAACCCTGCTCCCGCCGCTGCCGGCGGCGTCCGCGGAGCCGCCCGCCTTCGACTTGCAGGCGCATCGGGGTGGACGTGGGGAAACCACCGAGGAATCGCTGCGGGCATTCGCCAAGTCACTCGAATTGGGCGTCAGCACGCTCGAACTCGACATCGCCATCACCAGGGACGGACAACCCTTGGTGTGGCACGATCCGACGATCCAGGCGGAGAAATGCTCGGACACGGCGCCCGCCTTCGCGGGCGATCCGCAATATCCCTACGTCGGCAGGCTCGTCCACGACCTGACGTTGGTGCAGATCCGCACGCTCGACTGTGGGAAGCGGATCGGCGAGTTTCCCGACGCCGAAGTGGTGCGAGGCAACAAGATCGCGACGTTGCCCGAAGTCTTCGCGCTCACCGACTCCTACCACGCCGCCGTGCGCTTCAACATCGAAACCAAGGTGGAGGCCGATAAGCCGGGCGACTCGGCCGGACCGCAAGAATTCGTCGACGTGATACTGGCGGCGGTCAGGTCGGCGGGCGAGGTCGACCGCGCGGAGATTCAGAGCTTCGACTGGCGAACGCTGCCCATGGTGCGCCGGGCGGAGCCGTCAATTCCGTTGGTGGCCTTGTACAACGAGCAGACCTGGGCGCCGGATTCACGCTGGCTTGCCGGCGAGAATGCAGCCGTCATCGGCGACCCGATGATCGGGGCGAAGCTGGTGGGCGCGGATGTCATCTCGCCCCGGTACACGCTTGTCGACGGCAAACCCTATGTCGACCGTGCGCATTGGATGGGCCTAAAGGTCATTCCGTGGACCGTCAACGACGCCGACACCATGCGTCAGCAGATCGCCGATGGCGTCGACGGCCTCATCACCGACTATCCGACTCTGCTGCGCAACGTCATGGCCGACCTCGGGATGCCGCTGCCGCCGCCCTACCATCGGTAGC
>JARLGR010000098.1 GCA_031292665.1 Mycobacterium sp.
CAATGGCCGACTCCTTGAGCGCGGCCAGCTCCAACCGCGGCACCACCACCGTCGGGTCACCGGACGCCGGCAACACCAGCGCGGTGAGCCGCTCGAACGTCTGCGCGCGCGAGCCGACCAGGTAGCGCAGGTCGTAGCCCGGGGTGATCACCAGGCCGGTCAGGCCCGCGTCGGCCGTCGCGGCGGCCGCCGCAGCCAGCCGGCGGGCATACACCGCGTCATCGAATCGGTGAGAATCCATGCCAGCCAGGCTAACCGCGCCGCCGGCCGGCCGAACGTCGACTTGATGTGCCGATTTCCTCAAATAGTCGACAACAAGTCGACGTTCGGGGACGTGGGACCATAGCCGGCATGCCCGCCCCGCTGCTGCTGCTCGACGGCCCAAGCATGTGGTTCCGCTCCTACTTCGGGGTGCCCTCGTCGATCACCGCGCCCGACGGCCGCCCGGTCAACGCCGTGCGCGGGTTCATCGACTCCCTGGCCGTGGTGATCACTCAGCAGCGGCCCTGCCGTCTGGTGGTGTGCCTGGACCTCGACTGGCGGCCGCAGTTCCGGGTGGACCTCATCCCGTCCTACAAGGCGCATCGCGTCGCCGAAGCGGTGCCGGAGGGCGAGCCCGGCGTCGAAGAGGTGCCCGACGAGCTCACGCCGCAGGTCGACACGATCATGGAGCTGTTGGACGCCTTCGGGATCGCGACGGCGGGCGCGGAAGGTTTCGAGGCCGACGACGTGCTCGGCACCCTGGCGGCGCGGGAACGCCGCGATCCGGTCGTTGTCATCAGCGGTGACCGCGACCTGATGCAGGTGGTGTCGGACGATCCGGTGCCGGTCCGGGTGCTTTACCTCGGCCGCGGGATGGCCAGGGCCAGCTTGTTCGGACCCTCCGAGGTGGCCGACCGGTATGGCGTCCCGCGGGGCCGGGCCGGGGCAGCCTACGCGGAACTGGCGCTGCTGCGCGGTGATCCGTCGGACGGGCTACCGGGCGTGCCGGGCGTCGGGGAGAAAACGGCAGCCACCCTGCTGGCCCAGCACGGGTCGCTGGAGCGGATCCTGGCGGCGGCTCACGACCCGAAGTCGAAGCTGGCCAAGGGGCTTCGCGCGAAAATCCTGGGCGCGACCGACTGCATCGAGGCCGCCGCGCGGGTGGTGCGGGTGGCCACCGACGCGCCGGTCACCATGTCCACGTCGACCGACGCGCTGCCGCTGGTGGCCGCCGACCCGAAGCGCACCGCGGAGCTGGCAACGCAACTGGGTGTCGGGTCGTCGATCGCCCGCCTCCAGAAAGCGCTCGACAGGCTGCCGGACTGAGCTACTGCGGGCGGCCGACCTCGTAGGTGCCCTTGTTGTCCTGGAAGGTCACCGTCACGTGCTTCGGGGCGCCGTCGATGCTGACGTCACAGTCGAACGTGCCGCCCTTTTTGACGACGGGATCCTGGCCGCGGTTGCACTTGACGTCTTTGACGTTCTTGGCGCCGTAGCCATTGGTTTCGTCGGTGAGGACCTGCTGAACGCCGGCCTGGGCTTTGTTGACGTCCAGCTTGGTGGTGACGAACCACCCGGGCCACAGGAAACCGAGCACCAGCACGGCGGCGATGATCGCCACGCCGACCGCGGCGGCCACACCGCCGATCAGCGCGCTGGATCGCTTCTTGCCCGGTTGCTCGTACGGCGGGTACTGCTGCGGGTACTGGCCCGGCTGACCGTATTGACCCGGCTGACCGTACTGACCGTACTGACCGTACTGGCCGGGCTGGCCGTACTGGCCGGGCTGACCGTACTGCCCCGGTTGGGCGTACTGGCCGGGCTGACCGTACTGGCCGGGCTGGCCGTACCCGGGTTGCTGGGGGTAGGGCTGGTAGGGCTGCTCAGCCGGCTGCTGATACTGCGGGTACTCGGCCGGCGGCGTGTATGCCGGGGCCTGCCACGTCGCCTCCTGGGTCGGCGGCTGCTGCTGCCACGGCGACCCCACCTGGGTCGGTTCTGAGGACTGATCGCCGGCCTGGCCGGGCGGTTGCCACTGCGGGTCGGATCCCTGCGGTCCGCTCATCGTTTGCTCCTCAGCCCCTCAGCTTCTGAATTTCGGGTCTAACCGTAGCTGCGGCTCAGCCTACCCGGCGTCAACTGCGACGACGCCGCGCCGAACGTCAGTGATGGCGCGCTTGGCGGTGGCCCGCAGCTCGGAATCGGGGGCGGCGTTGCGAACCTGGTCCAACAGGTCGAGCACCTGGCGGCACCAGCGCACGAAATCGCCCGCCAGCAACGGCGAGCCGGCGCCGCCGGAGTCGGCGGCGGCCAGGGCCGCGGCCAGATCGCCGGTCCGGGCCCAGCGGTAGATGACGTTGACGAAGCCGTCGTCGGGTTCCCGGCTCGGACCGATGCGGTGGGCCTGCTCGTCGGCGCGCAGCTCGGTGGACAGCCGCGACGTCTGCTGCAGCGCCTGCCGCAGTCGCTGGGTGGGCACCTCGGCGGCCAACGCGGCGCTGGGCTCCCCGCCCCGGCTCTCGTAGAGCACCGCCGAGATCACCGCCGCCAACTCGGCCGGTTTCAACTCCGCCCAGGCGCCGGTGCGCAGGCATTCGGCGACCAAGAGGTCGCTTTCGCTGTAGATCCGGGCCAACAACCGGCCGTCGTCGGTGACGTGGGGATCAGCGGCCGGGCCCTCGATGAATCCGCGCTCGGTGAGCAGCCCGACGATGCGGTCGAACGTCCGGGCCAACGAGTTGGTGGCGGCGACGACCTTCTTCTCCAGTTGCGCGTTGTCGCCTTCGATGCGCAGGTAGCGCTCGGCTTGGCGGACCCCCTCCTCGAGGCCGGGAGTGTTGTGCAGGGGATGCCGGCGCAACTCCGCCCGCAGCGCCGCCAGCTCCGGGTCATGGAACCCGCCGTCCCCGTCGCCAGGCTGAAATTTCGGGCCACCGCGGCGCGCGGCCGGAATGTCCAGCCCGGTGACGGCCGACCGCAGCGCGGAGGCCAGATCGCGCCGAACCCGTGGCTGCCGGTGTTCCACCCGCTTGGGCAACGGCATCGAACCGACCGGTTCCGAGGCGCCCGAATAGTTCGCCGAGGAAATGCGCCCCGCCCAGCGGTGCTCCGTGAGCACCAACGGGCGGGGATCGTCGCTGTCGCGGGCCGGTTCCAGCACCACGGCCAGCCCGCCGCGCCGGCCGTGGGTGAGGTTGATGATGTCGCCCCGCCGCAGCGCAGCCAGCGCGTCGGTGGCCGCCTGCCCTCGTTGCAGCCGAGACGCCCGCGACTGCGCCCGTTCCATTTCCGAGATGCGCGCCCGCAACCGGGCGTACTCCAGGATCGGCGACTCCGGCCCGCCCAGCTCGGCCGCGATTTCGTCGAGCATTCCCTTGCCCCGCTCGATACCACGCACAAGACCGACCACGGAGCGGTCGGCCTGATACTGGGCGAACGACTGCTCGAGGAGCTGATGCGCCTGCTCGGGACCCATCTGGTGCACCAGGTTGATCGTCATGTTGTACGAGGGGGCGAACGAGCTGCGCAGCGGGAACGTGCGGGTCGAGGCCAGGCCGGCCACCGCCGACGGGTCGGTGGTGTCCTCGCTGGGGTTCCACAGCACCACCGCGTGGCCCTCGACATCGATGCCGCGCCGGCCGGCGCGGCCGGTCAGCTGCGTGTACTCCCCCGGCGTCAGAGGAACGTGCTGCTCGCCGTTGAACTTGACCAACCGTTCGAGCACCACCGTGCGCGCCGGCATGTTGATACCGAGCGCCAGGGTTTCGGTGGCGAACACGGCCTTGACCAGTCCAGCGGTGAACAGTTCCTCGACCGTGTGCCGGAACGCCGGCAGCATCCCGGCGTGGTGGGCCGCCAAGCCGCGCAGCAACCCCTCGCGCCATTCGTAGTAGCCGAGCACGGCCAGGTCGGAGTCGGCGAGATCGCCGCAGCGGTGCTCGATCACCTCGGCGATCTGGGCGCGTTCCTCCTGGCTGGTCAGCCGCAGCGGGGACCGCAGGCACTGGGCGACCGCGGCGTCGCAACCGGCCCGCGAGAAGACGAACGTGATCGCCGGCAGCAGCCCGTGGGAGTCCAGAGTCGCGATCACGTCGGGTCGGGCGGGCGGCCGGTAGAACCGCGGCCGCGCCGGGGCGCCTCCCCTTGCTGTGGCCCGTCCGGGCCTGGCCCTGCGTGGCTGCCAGTCCGTCATCCGGTCCGCCTCACGGCGATGCGCGATGGAGCGCAGGAGTTCGGGGTCCACCCGCGGCTTCCCGCCGGCATCCGGCTGGGCGTGCCCGTAATCGAACAGGTCGTAGAGTCGCCTGCCGACCATGACGTGTTGCCAGAGCGGCACCGGCCGGTGCTCGTCGACCACGACGGTAGTGTCGCCGCGCACGGTCTGGATCCAGCCACCGAACTCCTCGGCGTTGCTGACCGTCGCCGATAGGCTGACCAACCGCACCTCGTCGGGCAGGTGCAGGATCACCTCCTCCCACACGGGGCCGCGCATCCGGTCGGCGAGGAAGTGCACCTCGTCCATCACGACGAACGAAAGTCCTTGCAGTGCAGGTGAATTAGCGTAGAGCATGTTGCGCAGCACCTCGGTGGTCATCACCACCACGGGCGCGTCGGCGTTCACCGACAGGTCACCGGTCAGCAGGCCGATCCGGTCGCGGCCGTAGCGCGCGGTCAGATCGGTGTGCTTCTGGTTGCTCAGCGCCTTGAGCGGCGTGGTGTAGAAGCACTTGCCGCCGGCCGCCAGCGCCAGGTGCACCGCGAATTCGCCGACCACCGTTTTGCCGGCACCGGTCGGCGCGCAGACCAGCACACCGTGGCCCCGTTCCAGCGCAGCGCACCCCCGATGCTGAAACCCGTCGAGGGCGAAGGGCAGTTCCGCGGCGAAGCGGACGAGCTCGACCAGCTCCGTCACGCCGTCCGGCGCCGGTGGTCTAGGTGACATCGTCGTGCTGACCGGCGGTGAACGACGGCTCCGGCATCGGTTCGGGCGCCTCGATGACCGACGCGTCGTCGTCGGGAATCTGGGTTTGGGCTTCGCGCTTGGCTTTCCGCCTGTCGTGCAGCCGGGCGATCTGGATGGCGAACTCGAGCAGCACGGAGAGCGCCAACCCCAGCGCGGTCATCGAGAACGGATCCGATCCGGGCGTGAACACCGCCGCGAACGCGAACATCGCGAAGATCAGGCCGCGCCGCCACGACTTGAGCCGCTCATATGTCAGCACGCCCGCGATGTTGAGCATCACGATGAGCAGCGGGAATTCGAAGCTGACGCCGAAAACGATCAGCAGGTTGATCAGGAAGCCGAAATACCGGTCCCCGGACAGCGCGGTCACCTGCACGTCGCTGCCGACGGTCAACAGGAAGCCCAGCGCCTTGGAGAGCACGAAGTAGGCCAGCACGGCGCCGGTGACGAACAGCGCCGCCGCGGGGATCACGAAGGCGATCGCAAAGCGGCGTTCCTTCTGGTACAGCCCGGGGGTGATGAACGCCCACAGCTGGTAGAGCCAAATCGGGCAGGCCAGCACCATCCCGGCCGTCATCCCGACCTTGAGCCGCAACATGAATTGGTCGAACGGCGCGGTGGCCAGCAGCCGGCACTGACCGTCGGCGCTGATGCTCGCCCGAGCCGACTGCGGCAGCGAACAGTACGGATGACGCAGCCACTCCCCGAGGCTTTCCAGGCCAAAGATCGAATGCGAGTACCAGACGAACCCGAAGATCGTGGTGATCAGGATCGCGGCCAGGGCGATCAGCAGCCGGGTGCGCAGCTCGGTCAGATGGTCGACCAGCGACATCGTCGCATCGGGATTGGTGCGGCTGCGCCGCTGGCGGGGGTTGAGCCGCCTCAGCAGGCCTGCAGTGCGCGCGGAAGATTTGGAAGATTTCACGACGCTCGATCAGTGGCGCTCGGGCACCGCGACGACGATTGCCGCGCTAAGCCGGGCGTGCTTCGGTGTGACCCTGCTCGCTGGCCGCCGGAGGGTCGACTCGCTGCGACTGCACGGGCGTGGCCTGGTCGATCGCAGACGTTTCACCCTTGGTTTCGCTTTGCATCTCGCGCATTTCCGACTTGAAGATGCGCATCGACTTGCCCAACGAACGCGCCGCATCGGGAAGTTTCTTGGCACCGAACAGCAAGATCACCACGACAGCGAGGATCGCCCAGTGCCACGGACTAAGACTGCCCACTTTGATTACCTCCAGTCGTCCACCTGATGCTACCGCAGCCGGGGGCCGTGCCGGTGTGCCCGCGCCGCGGCGTCACGCCTGTCCCTCATTCTCGCTGCAGGCCTGGTAGGCCTGGTAGGTCTGCAGGGCGGCGGCCGCGGCATCGCGGACTCGATGGGCGAGGGACTGAGGCTGCAGCACCTGCACCGCCGACCCGAGGCCCAGCACCAGGCGCGTCAGCCAATCGTCGGAGGCATAGGTCATGACGGCTTCACACGATCCGTCCGGCAACTCGCGGACGTCCCGCATCGGGTAGTACTCGAACAGCCAGAACGCGGAGGGCGCCACCCGCAGCGTTACCGACGGCAGTGACGGATCGCCGTCGAACAGTGACGTGTCCGGCGGCGCCTGCAGCACCGGTTGCGGCGGAGCGGCCGGCTCGCCCAACTCGTTGGCGTCCACGATCCGGTCGAAGCGGAACAACCGAACCCCTTCCGCTTCCCGCGACCAGGCCTCCAGGTAGCTGTGGCCGCCGATCAGCACCACCCGGATGGGGTCGACGACCCGGCTGGTCAAGGTGTCGCGTGAGGCGGAGTAGTAGTCGAGGGCCAGGGCGTGCTTGTCCTGCACGGCCGCGCGCACCGCGGCCGCGATCCGATTCTCCGCGGGCGCCGGCTCGTCGACCGCCGTTGCCCCAGCGGTGGCGTCCTGCCCGGCGGCGCCGGCGGCGGCCTCGATCTTGGCAATCGCGC
>JARLGR010000099.1 GCA_031292665.1 Mycobacterium sp.
CGAGGGGTTGGGGCGCGGGGGGGGGGGCCACGGGGGCATTGGCGTGGGGGTTTTTTTGTTGAATGCGGCCCCGCGCGGGGCCGCCGCCCCCCCGCGACTGTTCGTCGATCATCTGCACGAACGGCTCGATCTCCCGGTACGTCGCCACGTACTGGGCGGGGCTGATCGGTTTCCCGTCGACCGCGATCCGCTCGACCGCCGATTGCAGGTGCGGGCTGATGGTCCGGCCGGTGCGGCGGTGCAGCGCGGTCAGCAGCGCGTCGACCATCCGCGTCACCGAGGTCTTACCGTTGGTGCCCGCGACGTGGATGGACGGGTAGGCGAGTTGCGGCGCGCCCAGTAGATCCATCAATGCGCTGATCCGGCTCAGGCTCGGCTCGATGCGGGTCTCCGGCCAGCGCTGGTCCAGCAGGTGCTCGACCTGCAACAGCGACGCGATCTCGTCGGGCGTGGGCGCTCTGCCGGTTTCGGGGCTGGTACGGGGCCCCCACCCCGGTGGCTCGAAAGTCATTGCAGCGCAGCCAGCCTGGCCGTGATCCGGTCGGTCTCCTCCTGCGCGAGCCGCTGCCGGTCGCGGATCTTGCCGACGACCTGTTCCGGGGCCTTGGCCAGAAAGTCCGCGTTGGCCAACTTGGCGGCCGTGGACGCGAGTTCCTTTTGCGCTGCGGCCAGGTCCTTTTCCAGGCGGCGGCGTTCGGCGGCGACGTCGATGGTGCCCGAGGTGTCGAGTTCGACGACGACGGTGTGGTTCATGCTGGGCCCCAGCCGGACCTCCAGCGAAACCGACGAACGGAAGTGCGGACCCGGCGTGGTGAGCCATGCCAGCGATGTCACGGCGCCAACCTGACCGTTCAGGTCCGCGTCCTCGACACCGGACAACCGGGCCGGCACCTTCTGCCGGTCGGCCAGGCCCTGGTCGCTGCGAAACCGGCGGAGCTCGGTGACCAGCTTCTGCATATTACCGACCCGTTGCGCCGCAAGCGGATCCAGCTTGACGCCCGACGGCTTGGGCCAGTCGGCGATCACCAGTGACTCCTGATCTGTGAGCGCCTGCCACAACGCCTCGGTGAGGAACGGGATGACCGGATGCAGCAACCGCAGCAACGTGTCCAGCACCGCGGCCAGCACGGCGGTGGTGTGGCCGATTCCGTCGGCAAGCTGTGTCTTGGCCAATTCCAGGTACCAGTCACAGAATTCGTCCCACGCGAAGTGGTAGAGCGCCTCACAGGCCCGGCCGAACTCGTAGCTGTCGAACGCCGAATCAACCTCGGCGCGAACCTCTTCCAGTCGCCCCAGGATCCACCGGTCGGCATCGGACAGCTCGGCCTGCGGCGGCAGCGCGGCCAACCGCGCGCCGTTGAGCAGTGCGTAGCGGGTGGCGTTGAACAGCTTGGTGCAGAAATTGCGCGACGCGCGGACGGCGTCCTCGCCGACGGACAGATCACCGCCCGGACTGGCGCCGCGGGCCAGCGTGAACCGCACCGCGTCGGCCCCGAACGTCTCCACCCAGTCCAGTGGGTCGATGACGTTGCCCTTGGACTTGCTCATCTTGCGGCCCGATTCGTCACGGATCAGTCCGTGCAGGAAGACGTCGGTGAACGGAACCTGCGGCCCGCGGCGGCCGCCGAGCGTCATCACGTCGTCTCCGCCGACGAAGGTGCCGAACATCATCATCCGCGCCACCCAGAAGAACAGGATGTCGTAGCCGGTGACCAAAACGCTTGTCGGGTAGAACTTTTCCAGCTCCGGCGTCTGCGATGGCCAGCCCAGAGTGGAAAACGGCCACAGCGCAGACGAGAACCAGGTGTCCAGCACGTCGGGATCCTGCTCCCAGCCCTCGGGAGGCGCTTCGTCCGGACCGACACACACCTGCTCGCCGTTGGGCCCGTACCAGATCGGGATGCGGTGGCCCCACCACAGCTGCCGCGAGATGCACCAGTCGTGCATGTCGTCGACCCACGCGAACCACCGGGGTTCCAGGCTGGCCGGGTGAATCACCGTGTCGCCGTTGCGCACCGCGTCGCCGGCGGCCTTGGCCAGCGATTCCACCCGGACCCACCACTGCAGCGACAGCCGCGGCTCGATCGGCTCGCCGCTGCGCTCGGAATGTCCGACGCTGTGCAGGTAAGGGCGCTTCTCCTCGACGATCCGGCCCTGGGCGGCCAGGGCTTCGCGCACCTTGACGCGGGCCTCGAAGCGGTCCATGCCGTCGAATTGCGTTCCGGTGTCGACGATTCGGCCCTTGGTGTCCATGATCGAGATCATCGGCAACTCGTGGCGCAGCCCGATCTCGAAGTCATTCGGGTCGTGAGCGGGTGTGACTTTGACGGCGCCGGTGCCGAATTCGGGATCCACATGCTCGTCGGCGACGATGACGAGCTGCCGGTCGATGAAGGGGTGCGGCAGGGTGCTGCCCACCAGATGGCGGTAGCGCTCGTCGTCGGGATGGACCGCGATCGCGGTATCGCCGAGCATCGTCTCGACCCGGGTGGTGGCGACCACGATGTGCGGTTGCGAGTCGTCCAGCGAGCCGTACCGGAACGACACCAACTCGCCCTCGACGTCGAGGTAGTTGACCTCGAGATCGGAGATGGCCGTCTGGAGTATCGGCGACCAGTTGACCAGCCGCTCGGCCCGGTAGATCAGCCCGGCGTCGTAGAGCCGCTTGAAGATGGTGCGGACCGCCCGCGACAGGCCCTCGTCCATGGTGAACCTGTCGCGACTCCAGTCGACCCCGTCGCCGAGCCGGCGCATCTGGCCGCTGATGGCACCGCCGGACTCACGCTTCCAATCCCAAACCTTGTCGACGAACAGCTCCCGGCCGAATTCCTCCTTGGTCTTGCCGTCGACCGCAATCTGCTTTTCCACCACGCTCTGCGTCGCGATACCCGCGTGGTCCATGCCGGGCTGCCACAGCACCTCGTATCCCTGCATCCGCTTGCGGCGGGTGAGGGCGTCCATCATGGTGTGTTCCAGCGCATGGCCCATGTGCAGGCTGCCGGTCACGTTCGGTGGGGGCAGGACGATCGAATACGCGGGCTTCGCGCTGGTGGGGTCCGCGGTGAAGTAGCCTGCGTCCACCCACCCCTGGTAGATCGCGCCCTCAGTGGCGCCCGGATCCCACGACTTGGGCAGGTCGGCGGCGGAATGGCTGGCGGTCACCGGTCAATTCTAGGGAGCGCCGACCGCGCGTTGGTAAGCGCCCGAACGCGCAGTCGGCGACCCGATAAGGGTTATCGCCCGTAGCTTCCCGTCGGCCGCGATCAGGGAATGGTGAGGACTTGGCCCGGCTGGATCAGGTCGGGATTGGAGACGCCGCTGGCGTCGGCGATCGCCTGGTATTTGCTGCCGTCGCCGTAGAAGCGCTCAGCGATGGCCCACAGCGTGTCACCCGATTCGACCGTGTACGTCCTCGCGGCCGGTTCCGGCTCCCCGCCGGCCTCCTCGGCCGGTTCTGGGTTTGCTTCTACGGCCGACTCCAATTCGGCTTCCGGTTCGGCCTCGGCGGCCGGCGGCGGGGCGTCGGTCTCGGTCTTCGTCGACCAGGCCGCTCCGCCGTCGGCGTACAGCACCAGGTTGCGGTCGTCCTGGAGCACGAGCTTGGCGTTCTTCTTGCCCTGGGTGCTGCTGTGCCACACCGGTTTGTCGGCGGTGTAGACGACGAAGTTGCCATCGGCCTGCACTTCGGCGCGCACCACATCTTGACCGCCCGTCCCCGTGGCCCAGATAGCCTGGCCACGAGACGCCAGCACCAGGTTGCCGTCCTCCTGCAGCGTCAGGGTGTAGGCCCCGTTCTTGGAGACCAGCGACTCCCCCCGGACGAGCTTCTGGCCTTGGCTAAGCGTGTCTGACATCGAATTCCTCTCGTGATTTGGTCCGGCCGGGTTGGACCGGAGATTGTTGCCGCGCCCGCAGGGCGGGCGCCCAGATTACTTCTTGGCCCAACTACCTCTTGCCGCCGAGCAGGCCGCCGAGGATATCGCCCAGGCCGCCACCCTTGCTGCCCAGGACGCTGCCGAGGATGCCGCCCAGCGAATTGTCGCCGGAGCCCCCGCCGAGGATGCCGCCCAGAATTTCGCCGAGGCCCCCGCCGGGCTTCTGCGCCGTGGTCGTCTGCGCCGCTCCGCCGCGGGACTCGAGTTGCTTACCGACGTATGCCAACACGATCGGGACCAGGACCGGCAGCAACTTCTTGAGCAGATCGCCGTTGCCGGCGCCCCCCTTGGCCAGCGCCGCGGCAACCTGGTCGGTGTCGTTGCCGCCGAAGAGCGTCGCAACGGCCTGATGCCCGTCGCCCTCGGTCACCTGACCGACGCCTGTGTCGAGCAGGCCGCGTGCGGCCTGCGTACTCGCGGCCGATTCGATCTTGCTGGCGTGCTCCGGATCTTGGCTGTTGTGCTGCAGGCCGGTGAGCAGGACCGGCACCAGCGTGCGAATGGCGCTGTCGACCTCACCCTCGTCGGCGCCGAGCTTGCTGGCGATTTCGGATGCGGGAATCTGTGCGTAGAGGTCGTCCAGGCCGGCCATCGGTGGGGTCCCTTCGTCGGGATGTCAAGGTACGCGTGAGCGTGCTAGACATTAGTGCACGAAGGCCCCGGCCGACAGACTTCGGACAGCGCTGATCAGTTCAACCGTTGGGCTTGCAGCGAAACGCCGGCGGCCCGGAATCGCGCCAGTAATGCATCGCCCATCGCGGCCGCGGGCGTGAGCACACCGTGAAGATCCGAGAGCTTGTCCCGGTCGAATGCGAGCGCTAGGCCGCACTCGCCCAACAGCACCGACGTCGCCTTGTAGCCCGGATCGCCCCGCTGCTCCATGCGCGCCACGTAGCGGGCGCCGCTGGTCGTGGTGGTGTAGGTCTCGATCCGGTAGTAACCGCGCTCGCGGGCCGCTGTGCTGGGCCCGGTGCCGGGCTTGGGGACAACGCGCTCCACCAGCCGACGCGGGAGCAGCCGGAAGAAGCGGCTGCCCAACCCGAACGTTGCGCTGCCGACCCCCCCGACGACGGCGGATGCCAACGGTGCCAGCGGTGACGACCCCAGGCTCATGCTTTCGCTGTAGCGGAACTGGCGGCCGTATGCCCAGCCGAGTAATGCGTTGCTGCGGCGCACAATCCGCGTGTTGACCGGCGCCATCATGAATCCGGCCGTCCAGAGACCGGCCAGTTCCGGCGCGATCTGGCGGCCGCGGCGCAGCGGCAGATCGGGTTGGCGGCCCAGTTCCGGTTCGGCGGCGCGATCGGTGCTCAGCGTGTACGGGTCGGCGAGCTGGCGGCGTACGTCCGGATCGCCGGAGGCGGCGTCCAGCACTTCCAACATCGACGCAACGGTGCCGCCGGAGACCCCGCCCGAGAAGGAACGCACCACGAAGTCGGTTGCCAGCAGCTCTCCGGCGCCGTCGTCGCGGGCCGCCCGGTACAGCGCATACACGCTCAGATCCGAAGGCACGGAGTCGAAACCGCAGGAATGCACGATGCGGGCGCCGGTGTCGGCGGCCAGCTTGTGGTATTGGTCGATGCTGTCGCGGATGAACGGCGCCTCACCGGTCAGGTCGGCGTAATCGGTGCCCGCCGTCGCGCACGCCGACACCAGCGGCAAACCATATTTCGTGTACGGCCCCACCGTGGTGACCACGACCCGGGTGCGGGCCGCCATCTCGTTCAAGGTTGACGGTGACGCGGCGTCGGCGGTCACGAGTTGCCAGGACCGCGCGGACTCCCCCAGGCTGTCGCGGATGCCGCGCAGGCGTTCGGTTGACCTGCCGGCCAGCGCGACCCGCGCGCCGCCCGCGGCTTGCGCCAAATATTGGGCGGTGAGCTTCCCGACGAAGCCGGTCGCCCCATAGAGCACGATGTCGAATTCACGCGGCGTTGCGGTCACGCGCCCGATGCTAACCGACACGTCTCGGGCACCCGCGGGGCCGCGATATCTGGAGACGAGGAGTGGGGGGGGGGGGCCCCCCCGGCCCCGCAGGCCCGCCACTCCTTTATCCGGCGATGTGTTTATCCGGCTCTGTGACAGCCGTCGGTCAGCCGCGACGCCCGCAGACCGGCCAGGCACCGATGCCCTGGCTGTGCAGGACGTTCTCGGCGACCCGGATCTGCTCGTCACGGCTCGCGCCTGCCGGTGAGCCCGAGCCACCGTTGGCATGCCAGGAGCTCGACGTGAACTGCAGGCCGCCCGAGAAACCGTTACCGGTGCTGATCCCCCAGTTGCCACCCGACTCGCACTGCGCGATGGCATCCCAGTTCACGCTGTACGCCTTGCGCGCCGGCGGCGGCGGGGCTTCCGGCGCCGCCGGGGGCGGCGGCACACTGGGGTCAAAGCCCGCCGGAGCCGGAGGGGCCGGCGCGTCGACCGGCGCCAGGGCGTCCAGAACGAGAGGCGGCGGGGGAACGTTCGGGTCAAAGCCCGCGGGCGCCGCTGCGTCGGGGGCCGGCGGCGGCGGTGCGTCCGGGGCTTGCCCGGCGGGTGCCGCGTTGGGGTCGAGCCCCATGGGCTGCGCCTTGGCGGTCGCCGACGGCACGGTTACGAGCGCCCCGGTGATAGCGGCGAGCATGAGCGTCTTACGGACGTTCTTCAATATTTTTCCTTTCGCGGTGCGCGCGCGCCAAAGCAAGCCCACGGCTGTGGGCTGAAGTGGTTGCTTGATGCGGAATGGTGCTTCGGGACGTGCCGTTCGTTCCGGCACGACAGCGGCGGGCCTGATGTGCCCGGCGGGCTGCTGCCCACCGGCCGCGGACCGGTCTGTCGCCGTCCGCAGCCCCGCTCACACGCGGGTCCGTGGATTCAATTTTTATAACTTTTCGGTAACCCGTTTCGGGCTAACAGGGACCGTACGAGACGCCAGGCCATTCGTCATCTTCGGAAAATCAATATCTCGGATGAATAACGGTACGATTACGGCGCAATCGAAGAATTATCCGTGCAGGTCAGCCCGACGTTTTCGCCCAATAACCATCTGGCGAGATCACAATCCAATCGTGACCCGAATCACGCACATTTTGTGAGTTGCGACACGTATTTGCGACGACGGGCAGCGCTGGCGAGCAGCGCCGTGGCGGAGTCCCCAGCATTGCGCGTCTGAGCGCCCGACACGCCGACTGACGGTGGCGATTGCGACGCGTCAGCGAAATACGCATGGCGACAGGGCTATTCGTAGACGGCACCCGGCGAGGTCGCGGGCCGATCAAGCAGCAGCAGCTTTCGATCGAATACGTTGCGAGGGGGGGTGTTTCGTCGTCAGATGACGGCGGGTCCGCGAGCATGATCGCCCGCCCGATCCGCCGGCGGCGCCTCGGGCGTGGCACCGAGGTCCGAATTCGAACCTTAGGATTTGCCGTAGAAAGCTCGGGGTCCGCGATCGGGCTCGCAGCCGGATTTCGGGATCGCGGTGACCAGAGAATCGGCGAAATCACCGTAGCGCCAGGCGGATCCAGATCACAATTGAAAAAAGCTTATGGCATGTATAACAACCAAAATTGACCTTAATTGGGGTCATGTCAAATTGATTTTGGCGTCACAGTGCGCGCATGAAGGTTAAATTGGAGAACTTACTCGTCGGCACACGCGCCATTGTTCGCCGAGCGACTCGGCCAGTGGGCGGTCAGTCTCAGGCCGTGACCAGGCTGCGCAGGTCGGCCTCGGTGTTGACGTTGGTGAGCGACTTGGCGTCCCTGGAATCCAAAATCACGATCCGTTGGGTATCCGAACTGTCCACCAGGGAGCGCATCTTCCGCTCCCCCGCGGCCACCAGCGCGTCAACGCGGTCGGCCAGGTCGGTGCGGTACACCGCGGCCAGGTAGTGATCCTGGCCGTCCCAGGGCAACACCACTTCCGCGCCGGTCTCGACCGCCCTGCGGGTGAGGTCGTCGATGAGTTCGACGGCCAGAAACGGCATGTCGACGGCGCAGACGAAGGCGAGCCGCGCGCCCGCCGCACCGGCCGCGCGCAACGCTCGCCCGGTCGCCGGCAACGGCCCGAGGCCGCGTAGTTCGTCGCGCAGGACCCGAGCCTGCAGTGCGGGCAGCGGCTGCCCCTGGGCGGCCATCACGAGAATCGGGTCGCAGCGCTGGCTCAGGATGTCGACCATGCGCTCGACCATCGTGGTGGGGTTGGAAGCTTGAGACAATCCGGGGATCGGCAGGCTGGCCTTGTCGCGGCCCATGCGCCGCGATGCGCCGCCGGCGAGTACTACCCCGGCCAGTGAGACTGTGTCGGGCACCAGTTCAGCCACCTCAGTCGACAGTCCAGGTGTCGCGCCCACGCAACATCGATTGCAGGGCGGCGCTGTCAAACGGCTTCGATGCCTGCGCGGTGCGGACCTGCGAGCGCGCCGCGTCGTCATAGGTGGGCCGGCTGACATCGCGGAAGATGCCCAGCACGGTGTGCTCGAGATTCTGATCGGACATGCGCGACAGCGCGAAGGCGTAGGCCGAGTCTTCGGCGTGCGCGTCATGTACCACGATCTCGTTGACGGCGACGTCGGGGGTCTTGGCGACGTCCAGGCCGAAGCCCGATTTGACGAGGCAGTATTCGCCGTTGGCACCGAAGACGATCGGCTCGCCGTCACGGATGTTGATCACCCGCTCCTCGGCGCCCTCCTTGCGTAGCGCGTCGAACGAGCCGTCGTTGAAGATCGGGCAGTCCTGCAGGATTTCGACCACCGCGGCGCGGCGGTGTTCGGCGGCGGCGCGCAGCACCTCGGTCAGTCCGTTGCGGTCGGAGTCCAGCGCGCGGCCGACGAACGTCGCCTCGGCACCCAGCGCCAGGGACACGGGATTGAACGGGTGGTCCAGCGATCCCATCGGTGTCGACTTGGTGACCTTGCCGACCTCCGAGGTCGGCGAGTACTGGCCCTTGGTCAGCCCGTAGATCCGGTTGTTGAACAGCAGGATCGTGATGTTGACGTTGCGGCGCAGCGCGTGGATCAGGTGGTTGCCGCCGATCGACAACGCGTCGCCGTCACCGGTGACCACCCATACCGACAGGTCCTCGCGGGCCAGCGCCAGGCCGGTCGCGATGGCGGGCGCGCGGCCGTGGATCGAGTGGAACCCGTAGGTCTCCAGGTAGTAGGGGAACCGGCTGGAGCACCCGATGCCGCTGATGAACACGACGTTCTCGCGGCGCAGGCCGAGCTCGGGCAGGAAGTTGCGGATGGTGTTCAGGATGACGTAGTCACCGCAGCCCGGGCACCAACGGACCTCCTGGTCGCTGGTGAAGTCCTTGGCCTTCTGCGGCTCGTCGGTCGTGGGCACGCCGTCGTTCTTGGTCAACCTCGCCGTGAGGCCGAGGTCTGTGCCCGCCAGGTTGCCGATCACGTCAGTCACGATTCGCTAGCTCCCGCTCCAACCGTTGCCGCCGACAGCCTGGCGACCATGGCCTTGTCCTGTTCGATCTCGGCCAGTGTCCCGGCCAGCGCGGCGCGGATGACCCGCCCGATCTCGTCGGCGAGGAACGAGACGCCCTGGACCTTCGTGACCGATTGCACGTCAACCAAATACTTGCCGCGAAGCACCAACGCCAGCTGACCGAGGTTCATTTCCGGTGCGACCACCTGCGGGTAGCGCCGCAGCACATCGCCCAGGTTCGCCGGGAAGGGGCTCAGGTAGCGCAGATGGGTGTGCGCGACCTTGACGCCCTTGCGCCGTGCGCGCCGACACGCCTCGCCGATCGGGCCGTAGGAGCTGCCCCAGCCGATCAGCAGCAACTCGGCGTCCCCGGTCGGGTCGTCGACCTCCAGATCGGGAACGGAGATGCCGTCGATCTTGGCCTGGCGCAACCGCACCATGAGGTCGTGATTGACGGGCTCATAGGAGATGTTGCCCGAGCCGTTCGCCGCTTCCAGGCCGCCGATGCGGTGCTCCAGGCCGGGCGTGCCCGGGACCGCGAACTGGCGAGCCAGCGTCTCGGGGTCGCGGTTATAGGGCTGGAAGGGCTCGTCCGGCTTGGCGAAGGTGTGCGTGACGGGCGCCAGCGTGCTGACGTCCGGGATCCGCCACGGCTCCGAGCCGTTGGCGATCGCGCCGTCGGACAACAGGATCACCGGGGTGTGGTAGGAGACCGCGATGCGGACCGCCTCGAGGGCGGTCTCGAAGCAGTCCGCCGGCGACCGTGGCGCCAGCACCGCCACCGGCGACTCGCCGTTGCGGCCGTACAACGCCTGCAGCAGGTCGGCCTGCTCGGTTTTGGTGGGCAGGCCGGTCGAGGGGCCGCCCCGCTGCACGTCGATGACCAGCAGCGGCAGTTCCGTCATCACGCCGAGGCCCAGTGCTTCGGACTTGAGCGATACGCCCGGCCCGGACGTGCTGGTGACCCCCAGAGCGCCGCCGTAGGAGGCCCCGATCGCCGCGCAGATGCCGCCGATCTCGTCTTCGGCCTGGAAGGTGATCACGTTGAAGTTCTTGTGCTTGGACAGCTCGTGCAGGATGTCCGACGCCGGCGTGATCGGGTAACTGCCGAGCACCACCGGGATGTCGGCCAGTTGACCCGCGGCGACGATTCCGTAAGCCAGTGCGGTGTTGCCCGAGATCTGCCGGTATTCGCCCGCCGGCAGCTTCGCCCGTGTGACCTCGTAGGTGGTGCCGAACGCCTCGGTCGTCTCGCCGTAATTCCAGCCCGCCTTGAGGGCCAGGACGTTGGCCTCGGCGATGTCGGGCTTGCGGGCGAACTTCTCCCTGATGAACCGCTCGCTGGTCTGGATCGGCCGTCCGTACATCCACGACAGCAGGCCCAGCGCGAACAGGTTCTTAGCGCGCTGGCCGTCCTTCTTCGAGGCGCCGATCGCCTCGACCGCCCCGAGCGTCAGCGTGGTCATCCCGACGGAATGCACGACGTAGTCGGACAACTCGTCGGACTCGAGCGGATTGGTTACGTAGCCCACCTTCGTCAGGTTGCGCTTGGTGAACTCGTCGGAATTGGCGATCACCATCCCGCCGCGCGGCAGGTCGCCGATGTTGGCCTTCAGCGCCGCCGGATTCATCGCGACGAGAACGTCGGGCCGGTCGCCGGCGGTCAAGATGTCGTGATCGGCGATTTGAATCTGGAAGGATGAGACCCCGGGCAGGGTGCCTGCGGGGGCGCGAATCTCGGCGGGGTAGTTCGGCTGGGTCGCGAGGTCGTTGCCGAAAAGCGCTGCGTCCGTAGTGAACCGGTCGCCGGTGAGCTGCATGCCGTCCCCGGAGTCCCCGGCGAATCGGATGACGACTTGTTCCAGGCGTTGATGGCCGGCCCCGTTATGAGAATCTGACCCGGCTGCGCTGCCGTTCGGATCCACGTCTCAGCCCTCCATTTATTGACCGGACAGCACTCCGCCTAGCTTCAGGTTACGCGCCGTTCACGTGACTTCCCGGCCAACGGTTGCATGTCACTGGCGGTATCAATTATGGCACTGATTGTTAGCGTGCGTAGCCATCTCCGCGCCCTTACACACGGCGGGTTTGCACCCAAAAGCCGAAGTCAGCGACGCGTACCGGCGGGTAGGGTGCAAAACTGTGGCGTTGGTCACGTCCGCGATGCGGGTGCGCGCGCCGTCTCCCAGAGTGATCGCGGCCAGCGCGAGCGCGAAGACGGAGCCGGCGATGCCGGTGAGGGCTTGCAGCACCGAGATCGAATAGAAGCCCGGAAACAACGGCATCGCCAGCGATCCCGCCGTGATCGTCAACGCGCCGCCGACGGTCAGCGCGCGCTTGGCCGTCGTCCTGTCCACCAACGCCCCGGCCGGAGCCTGGGCGACGATCGCGCCGATGCCGCCGACCGCCATGACGAACCCGATCGACGCCTGGTCCCAGTGGTGGGCCAGCAACAGATAGATCGAGAGGTACGGACCCAACCCGTCACGAACGTCGGCCAGGAAGAAATTGACCAGGTCGAGCGCGTGCGCTACGCGGCGCGGAACCGCGACGCGACTTTCAGGGGCGCTCGGCACGTGGATTCACGGCCGTCCCGACCCCCTTCGAAGGAAAAACGCTAGGCGCTCTTGTCGCGGCGCTCGGCGCGCGACGCCTTGCGCGGCACGATCGTCGGCAACACGTTGTCCTGCACCGTCTCCCTGGTCACTACGACCTTGGCGACGTCGTCGCGGCTCGGGATGTCGTACATGACGGGCAGCAGGACCTCTTCCATGATGGCCCGCAGGCCACGGGCTCCCGTGCCGCGGTGGATCGCCTGGTCGGCGATCGCCTCCAGCGCGTCGTCGCTGAACTCCAGCTCCACGCCGTCCATTTCGAAGAGCCGGGTGTACTGCTTCACCAGAGCGTTCTTCGGCTCGGACAAAATCTTGACCAACGATTCCTTGTCCAGGTTGGTGACCGAGGCGACGACCGGCAGCCGACCGATGAACTCGGGGATCAGCCCGAACTTGATCAGGTCCTCGGGCATGACGTCGGCGAAGTGGTCGGTGGTGTCGATCTCGGCCTTGGAGCGGACCTCGGCGCCGAAGCCCAGGCCGCGCTTGCCGACCCGCTCGTAGATGATCTTCACCAGGCCGGCGAAGGCGCCCGCGACGATGAACAGCACGTTGGTGGTGTCGATCTGGATGAACTCTTGGTGCGGGTGCTTACGGCCGCCCTGCGGGGGAACCGATGCCTGGGTGCCCTCGAGAATCTTCAGCAGGGCCTGCTGGACGCCCTCACCGGAGACGTCGCGAGTGATCGACGGGTTCTCGCTCTTGCGGGCGATCTTGTCCACCTCGTCGATGTAGATGATGCCGGTCTCGGCGCGCTTCACGTCGTAGTCGGCGGCCTGGATGAGCTTGAGCAAGATGTTCTCGACGTCCTCACCGACATAGCCGGCTTCGGTCAGCGCCGTGGCGTCGGCGATGGCGAACGGCACGTTGAGCATCTTGGCGAGCGTCTGGGCCAGGTAGGTCTTGCCGCAGCCGGTCGGCCCGAGCATCAAGATGTTGGACTTGGTCAGCTCGACCGGCTCATGCCGGGAGTCACGGCCCTTCTCGCCGGCCTGAATCCGCTTGTAGTGGTTGTAAACCGCGACGGCCAGCGTCCGCTTGGCGGTGTCCTGCCCGATGACGTATCCCTCGAGAAATTCCCGGATCTCGACGGGCTTGGGCAGTTCGTCGAGCTTGACGTCGTCGGCGTCGGCGAGTTCCTCTTCGATGATCTCGTTACAGAGGTCTATGCACTCATCGCAGATATACACACCGGGGCCGGCTATGAGCTTCTTGACTTGCTTCTGGCTCTTCCCGCAGAACGAGCACTTCAGCAGGTCACCGCCGTCTCCGATGCGTGCCATGGTGCTGAGGGCCTACTTCCTGTTCGCCGTTGATCTTGCCGTGCCGCATGTATCCCCAGACGCTACCCGCTTTATCGGGCCCGATGCGACAGATAAAGCCGAATCGCGTCCTTGGTATTCGCGGAAGTTCATGCATCCTCCGTCTGAACATATAGCCAGACGGCGCCCGCAACTCGCGTAAGACTCGCATTCGGTGTCTTTGGCGTGTCGTGGTCGTTACTCGATCGACGCTTGCGCCACCCGTGCCGTGTCCCGAGCGTGTACTCAGCTCGAAAAATCAGCGGGCGGTGAGTGCACGCCCGACGAAGACTCGCGGTGATCGCAAGCGCGGCGGAGCCGGGAGCTGGGGGTACTCCCCAGCTCCGCGGGGACCCCACCCGCTTGCGGGGGACGGGTCACCGCCGATGACTCGCGGTGATCGCAAGCGCGGCGGAGCCGGGCGCAGCGGGTCGCCGCCGATAACTCGCGGTGATCGCAAGCGCGGCGGAGCCGGGCGCAGCGGGTCACCGCCGATAACTACGCGGTCTGCGCCGACAGCTTCCGGTATTCCAGAACGGTGTCGATGATCCCGTAGTCCTTGGCCTCTGCCGCAGTCAGGATCTTGTCCCGGTCGGTGTCCTTGCGGATCGTCGCGGCGTCCTTGCCGGTGTGGTGGGCCAGCGTGGTCTCCATCAGCGTGCGCATCCGCTCGATCTCGGCGGCCTGGATCTCCAAGTCGGAGAATTGGCCCTGGATCACGCCGGACAGCGAGGGCTGGTGGATCAGCACGCGCGCGTTGGGCAGCGCCATCCGCTTGCCCGGCGTACCGGCGGCCAGCAGCACCGCCGCCGCCGAGGCGGCCTGACCCAGGCACACCGTCTGGATGTCGGCGCGCACATATTGCATGGTGTCGTAGATCGCCATCAGCGAGGTGAAACCGCCGCCCGGCGAGTTGATGTACATGGTGATGTCGCGGTCGGGGTCCAGCGACTCCAGCACCAGCAGCTGCGCCATGATGTCGTTCGCCGACGCGTCGTCCACCTGGACGCCGAGGAAGATGATGCGTTCCTCGAACAGCTTGTTGTAGGGGTTGGATTCCTTGATGCCGAAGCTGGAGTGCTCGATGAACGACGGCAGGATGTACCGCGCCTGGGGCTGGATCTGAGGGTTCGGGGGATTCACTGGGCTTCTCCGTTAACGATGTGGGCGGCGCGGGTGATGATGTGGTCGACGAATCCGTATTCCAGGGCTTCCGGGGCGGTGAACCAGCGGTCGCGGTCGGAATCGACCTCGATGCGTTCGATCGACTGCCCGGTGAATTCGGCGTTCAGCCGGAACATTTCCTTCTTGATGACGGCGAACTGCTCGGCCTGGATGGCGATATCGGCCGCGCTGCCGGTCACCCCGCCCAGCGGCTGGTGCATCAGGATGCGGGCGTGCGGTAGGGCGTAGCGCTTGCCCTTGGTGCCGGCCGCCAGCAGGAACTCGCCCATCGAAGCCGCCATGCCCATCGCGTAGGTGGCGATGTCGCACGGCGCCAGGACCATGGTGTCGTAGATCGCCATCCCGGCGCTGATCGATCCCCCCGGGGAGTTGATGTAAAGCGAGATGTCCTTGTCGGCGTCCTCGGCCGCGAGCAGCAGAATCTGCGCGCACAGCCGATTGGCGACCTCGTCGTTGACCTCCGAACCCAGGAAGATGATGCGCTCGGAAAGCAAGCGCTCATAGACCGAGTCCGTGAGGTTGAGACCCTGCGAGGGCGAACGCATGTCAGTCACGACTGGATTACCTGCTTTCTCGAGTTCTTCTATGCACCGACCCTAACCAACCGCTCCGCTGTATGGCGGCCCCGCTACCCCTGAGACGGGCGCGTTCGCTCATAGCGTCACCGACGCGGTCATTCCGTCGCGTCTGCGGGGGCTTCCGACTCTTGGGCTTCTGCCTGGGCTTCTGCACCCTCGGATTCCCCGTCGGCCAGGCCGCCGCGCTTCCCGAAGAACTCACTGGTGTCGACGGTGTTGCCGTCGGTGTCGGTGACCGTCGCCGCCTCGACCGCCGCCGCGATGGCCAGGCCGCGCCGCACGTCGGCGAACATGGCGGGCAACTGGTTGTTCTCCTGCAGGTAGCCGAACAGCTGCTGCGGCTCGATGCCGTACTGCCGAGACGTCATCACCAGCCGTTCCGTCAGGTCGTCCTGGCCCACCTGGACCTCCAGCTCGTCGGCCAGCGCATCCAGCAGCAGCTGTCGCTTGACATCGGTCTCCGCGGCGGTCCGCGCCTCGGTTTCGAACTGCTCGCGCGACTTGCCCTGCTCGGCGAGCGCCTCCTCGAGCCTGGCCTCGTCGTGGTCGAGGCCGTGCAGCGCGTTGTGCACGGCGCTATCGACCTGGGCCTGGACGATCGCCTCGGGCAGCGGCACCTCCACCTGCTCGAGCAGAGCGTCCAGCGTCGCATCGCGGATCTGCTCCGCCTGCTGGGCGCGCTTGACGCGGGCCACCTGGTCACGCAGGTTGGACCGCAGCCCGTCGATCGTGTCGAATTCGCTAGCCAGCTGGGCGAATTCGTCGTCGGGCTCCGGCAGCTCACGTTCCTTGATCGACCTGACCGTGACGGTGACCTGAGCGTCTTGCCCCTCGTGCTCGCCGGTCGCCAGCTTCGCGGCGAACTCCCGCGACTCGTCGACGGCCAGACCGACCAGCGCCTCGTCGAGGCCCCCGATGAGCCGGCCCGAGCCGACCTCGTGGGACAGTCCCTGCGCGGCCGCGCCCGGCACCTCCTCGCCGTCGACGGTGGCCGACAGGTCGATGGAGACGAAGTCACCGTCGGCCACCGGCCGGTCCACCCCGGCCAGGGTGCCGAACCGGGCCCGCAGGGATTGCAGCTCGGCCTCGACGTCGTCGTCGCTGACCTCGACCGGATCCACGGTGATCTGCAGCGCACCCAGCTCGGGAAGGGTGAGCTTCGGGCGGACGTCGACCTCGGCGGTGAAGGCGAGCTCCTGGCCATACTGCTTCTTGGTGACCTCGATGTCGGGCTGACCGAGCGGGTGGACCTCCGATTCGGCCACCGCCTGCCCGTACCGGGCGGGCAGCGCCTCGTTGACAACCTGGTCGAGCATCGCTTCCCGGCCGACCCGGGCCTCCAGCAACTTCGCGGGCGCCTTGCCGGGGCGGAACCCGGGCAGCCGGATCTGCTTGGCCAGCTCCTTGTAGGCCCGCTGGAACTCGGGCTCGAGCTCGGTGAACGGCACCTCCACGTTGATGCGCACCCGGGTGGGGCTCAACTGCTCGACGCTGCTCTTCACGGCTGTGCTCCTTGATGTTCGTTTCTCGTGGTCGTTCAGGCCGCGTGAGCGGCGCCGGGCGGTCGGCACTTGTCGGGGTGACAGGATTTGAACCTGCGGCCTTCCGCTCCCAAAGCGGATGCGCTACCAAGCTGCGCTACACCCCGCGCTGACCTCGCGATCCTACGGCCCAACTCCACCGGGTTCGTCACCGGCTGCGCAGCCTCACGGGGCGATCACGGGACCGCGTCGATTAGATTTGATCTGCACCGCCAGCTACAGTCACGCTCGACTAATACATGCGGGCGTAGCTCAATGGTAGAGCCCTAGTCTTCCAAACTAGCTACGCGGGTTCGATTCCCGTCGCCCGCTCCGGCTACATCTGGTGTTCGCAGAAAGGCGCCATGAGCGACGTCCAAAAGAACGCCGCAATCCACGGCTCATGCGCGTCTGACTTCGCCGGCGTACGCGACGCGTTCGAGCGCAACTTCGCGCTGGGCCGGGAGGTCGGTGCAGCCGTCGCGGTGTGGGTGGACGGGGCTCTCGCGGTCAACCTGTGGGGCGGCTGGGCCGACGCGGCCGGCACTCGCCCCTGGCGACAGAACACCCTGACCACGGTTCTGTCCGGCACCAAGGCCCTGACCGCCACCTGCATCCATCAACTGGCCGACCGCGGCGAACTGGACCTGCAGGCCCCGGTGGCCCGCTACTGGCCCGAATTCGGGCAGGCGGGCAAGGAAGCGATCACCTTGGCCATGGTGATGGGACACCGATCCGGCGTGATCGGGCCCCGCACCCGGATGCGCTGGGAAGACGTCGCCGACTGGGATTTCGTCTGCGAGCAACTGGCCGCAGCGAAACCCTGGTGGGAACCGGGCACCGCGCAGGGCTACCACATGACGACGTTCGGCTTCATCCTGGGCGAGGTGTTGCGCCGCGTCACGGGCCGAACGGTCGGCCAGTACCTGCGCACCGAGATCGCCGAACCGCTGGGCGCCGACATCCACATGGGGCTCTCCCCAGCCGAACAACGCCGCTGCGCCGACCGGGTGAACAAGCCGCACGCCCGCGACCTGCTCGCCGACGCGTTAGCCCCCGGCTACCCGACCAGCCTGGCCGAGCACCCCAAGGCCGGGCTGTCGATCTCGATGGGGTTCGCCCCCGACGACGAGCTCGGCTCCCACGACCTGGAGTTGTGGCGCCGACTGGAGTTCCCCGGCACCAACGGGCAGGTGTCGGCCCTGGGACTGGCGACGTTTTACAACGGGCTCGCCCAGGAGAAAGTGCTCAGCCGCGAGCACATGGACCTGGTTCGGGTGTGTCAAGGCGGTTCCGAGACCGACCTGGTGCTGGGCCCTCGGGTCGCCGACCACGGCTGGGGTCTCGGCTACATGCTCAACCAGCGGTGCGTCAACGGGCCCAACCCGCGGATCTTCGGCCACGGCGGTCTCGGCGGCTCGTTCGGGTTCGTCGACCTCGAGCACGGGATCGGCTACGCGTACGTGACCAATCGCTTCGACGCCACCAAGGCCAACGCGGACCCGCGCAGCGTCGCACTCAGCGACGAGGTGTACGCGACGCTGGGCGTTACCGCGGAAAACTGACTGGGGTGGGGGGGGCCCCCCCGGGGCGCCCCCCCCCCCCCCCAATAAAAATTAACCCCCCAAAAAAAAAACCCAAACAACCCCGGCCCCCCCCCCCCCCCCCCGCCCCCGGGGGCGGGGGGCCCACCCCCAACC
>JARLGR010000100.1 GCA_031292665.1 Mycobacterium sp.
CACAGTGGGGCCGGGGGGGCGGGCCGGGTGTCGTGGGTTTGTGGGCCCCGGTGGGGGGCGGGGGGGGCGCCGCGCCCCCCCAGCGCGCCCGCGACCGAGGTGGTGGCGATGGTCAGCAGCGCGCCGAGCATGAGCGCGGCCGCCTCCCCCGTGGCGAGGAGGTGTTCCTGGGTGCCGATGGTCGCCGCGGCCACCGGCACGCCGAGTTGCGCGGCCGAGAGCACGGCGAGCGTCAGCGGCTGGCCGAGCAACCGTCCCGCGCAGTGCGCCAGGACGGCACCGAGCCCGAGGGCCAGCCCCAAGAGGATGAACTTCGGGTGTGACCCCAATTCAAGCACCTGCAGTGAGGCGCCCAGCCAGACAAAAAACAACGGGCTGAAAAACCCCTCGGTCATGCCGAACAACTGCCGCGCCAGCCGTCGTGGTTCTCCGACGACGGACACCACCAGGCCCGCCGCGAAGCCCGCCAGCATGATCGACACGTGGGTGGAAACAGCCAGCGCCGCCAGCGCGAAGAGCACGATCAGATTGGTTCGCAGTTCCAGTGCGAACCGCCGCTGCTCGGAGTACTTGTGCAGGCGCTTCCGCCAGCCCCTGCGGTCGACCGCGCGCAGCACCACGAAAAACACCACCGCGCACGCCGCGACAGCCAGTGCACCCAAGGTTGCCGCCGGGGCCCGCCGGATGTCAATCACCAACGGCAGCAACACGATAGTCGCGGTGTCGGCGACGGCGATCTGGACCGTTACGGACAACACGGCGGGTCCCCGCAATCGAAGCGAATCGATGATCGGCAATGCCAGCGCCGCCGACGACGAGGCCATCAGCACGGCGTAGAGCGCCGCGTGGCCGGTGCCGAACCCCGTCGCCAACGCGACGCCGAGAGCCACCGCGATGCCGCCGCCCAGAGCGGCCCGGGTGAGCGCCAAAGGCAATGCCGAGCGCACCTCGGTGCCCCGGACCGGCACGTGGGTACCCACGACGAACATCACCAGGGCGAAGCCGATGTTCGCGAAGAGCTGAAAGGTCGGGTCGGTGACGTCGACGACGTCGAAACCGGTCTTGCCGATGACGAGCCCCGCCAGCAACTCGCCGATGATCACCGGGATCCGCAGGCGCGGCAACGAGGCCAGCAGCGGCCCGGCGAAACCGACGGCGGTCAGCAGCGCCAGCGTCTGGAACCCAAACCCGTGCACGTCAGAGGCCCTTCAGCGGCCCGTCGGCGGCAGCGAGCCCGCTACGCCGACCGCTGCCTGCCCCGTCGTCACGAAGTCATTCTGCATTGTCCGAGCTCGAAGTCGGTGGACCAAACGCTGATGCCGGCCAAAGCCGCGTGCGAACGGCATGAAAATGGCCCCCGGAGGATTCTCCAGAAGCCATTTCACCTGGTAGCGGGGACAGGATTCGAACCTGCGACCTCTGGGTTATGAGCTAACCGGTCCGCGTCTCGCGTCGCCTTGCGCGTCTCAAAGCTGCAGGTCGCGAGCAGTCGCCCGTTCAAACCACCACGCCGCGTTCCACACGATCTCTGCCGTCGCGCCTCGTTTCGTTCACAAATCCGTTCACACACAGGAACGGTGGCACCAGTCGGCAATCGCCCGGATCGTTAGCTACGGCGGCTGCTCGGCAGTCGCACACCCATCGACAGAGGCTGGACCTGGAAGACAACCGGCCCGCTCGCGACCTCGGTGCAGAGCAAAGGCCTTCGCGTGATCGGGAACCCCGCTCGAATTGCACAAAGCTCGCGGCTTCAGCTCATCTTGTCTGCGAACCGCCGGTAGCGGTTGCGTATCCTGATGATCCGTCGGCGGCGGGCCGCCACCAGGTAGTCGGGTGACCCCAGTCGCACATTGTAGGTGTCGTCGTGGAATCCGCCTGCGCGCAGCATGGTGGCGGCACGCTGAGAAACGCTGCCTTGCCCCAGCCCGAAATGGCTCACGAGATCCCTGACCTGCATACCGTCGGTCCGGTGCTCGAACAGGTCGTTGGCCTTGCCAACTGTCCAGACCAGCGCTGCGGCAGCGGTTTCCGCGCGCCCCTTGCGGCGGAAGACCTCGGGTTCCCTGGATGCGACGCGGGCGAGCACCCGTCGACATGCGGTGCGGTACTCGACGTCGAGTATCTCCTCGCAGCAACGGTCGGTGAGCGCGAGGACCACGTGGACACGTGCTGTCACGTCGTCGGGGATGCCGTCCCACCGGAACGGTTCATCCGGCAGTGGGGTGTCATCGAGCCGGTCCAACTGGATTCGGTCTCCGACGTCCAGCGCGAGCCAGTCGAGCATCGACTGTTCAAAGTTCTCCGGCTCCTCGGGGCCGACTGGCATGTCCGCCCTGTCCTCGGTGTCGACGCCGAGCGCGGCCAGCAGCGCGGCCGGCCCCTGCGGTCGTGGTGAGCGGATCGTCTGCTGGTACCGCGGCTCCCAGTCGTCGATCGTGGCTAGCGTCTCGTCGGTCAGGTCGGACCGCAGTTCGACCTCCGCGTGAGCGAATCGGATGAACGCCCGCAGCAGATCCGGCGCCTTGGCCAGGTACTCCGCAGGCGCGACGATCTTGCGGGGAATCCAGTCGTCGAGCAGGATCTCCACCTTGACCGGGCTCCATCGCAGTGGGTCGCCGGGGCCGTAGTCGGTGCCGTACCAGAGGAGGGACTCCAGCAGCCCACGGTGATCGGGATCGTCGAGCCGGGCTCCGTACGGCGAGCCGAAGAACCGATCCGTGAGCCGGGCGAGCTCCGCTGAATCCCATTGTGGCCGTTGGTATCCGGTTCCACCTTCCGGTAGTCCTCGGGTGATCCATTCGACCAATGCGCGACACGCAGGCCAGGTCTCGGTCTCCAGCGGCGGGAAGGTGATCGAGGCCAGTTCGATCGCCGCATCGACCCAGGCGCGCGCATCGGCGAGGCTGATGTCGTCCCACCGCGTGTCGGGATCCTTGGTCACCCGCTTGAATTTGGCCACCATGCTTGCGATCGCCTCGGGTACGACGAAGGCGTCCTTGACCAGCGTGCCAAGGTTGTGGTCGATGTAGACCAAGCAGGTGAGCTCGTGCCCGCCCGGCAGCCGCGCCCCGAGCATGACGTTGTCGCCGTCGCCGAGGACGTGGCTCATCCGCACCGCCCGATAGGTCGACGTCTCCGAAAGCTTTGCAAGCCAGGCCGGTTCGACCTTCGGGCGCGCGGCGAGCTCGCGTCGGATGCGGGCACGCAGCACGTCGTCGTCACCCGCCATCTCGGCGATCACCGCGAGCAACGCCGACGTCTCCGGAGCGGGGACGTCGAGGAAAGTCCGGACGAGTTCCTCGCGGGTCAGCGCGGTCAGGTCCGGGGCGTCGGGCCGGGCGAATGGATGGTTGCGCCGCGAGTCGGTGACGCACAGCAGCGTGCTCACAAGGCTCAGCAGGCTCAACGGGTGCCGATCGGCGAGGGCGCGTCGGACATCGGCGAGCAGATCCGGCTCGGCCGACGTGTGCTGCCGAGCCCGGGCAGTGCGCCGGGCCGGGCGGCGGCCCTTCGGTGTACCGCGACGCCGGTTCCTCTTGGACATGGGCGCCACCTTACTGTGCGTCCTATGCGCTTGCGGCGTACCGTGCGAGCTTGTCGCTGAGCGGCACGACGCGCGGCAAGCGCGGCCGATCAAAGTAGTCGGGCTTGCGCCGACGCATTAGCTTCTCGCCGCCGAGTGCCCAATCGAAGTGCTTTCGCCCCAACAGTTTACGGAACACCTGGTTGGTGCGCTCAGGGTCGCGGGCGGCCATCCGCTCGAACAGCAGCGGCGAGACGGTGGGATCGTCGAGGTAGTCGCGGACTCGTCGACGATACTCCGGGTGACGAAGCAGGCTCGGGTCGGCGAACGCCTCCTCGATCAGCCCGAACTCGGCGTACAGGCCCATGCCATCCACCTCGTCGTGGGTGATCGCGACCGCGTCGGAGGCCACCAGATCGGCCGGATAATCAGGGGCCTGGAACGGCAAGTTCTTCGGTTGCTTACCGGACGCGGCCAGCTCGGCCGCTGCGTGGTCGCGGCAGAAGGTATAGAAGCTTTGGATTCGTTCGGTTAGCTGCGCTCCCGGAATCACGACGAAGTCGTCGCCGAAGAATTGCACGAAGCAGTCGTGAACGGTCTTCTGCTGCTGTTGTGCGCGGGCGAGCTTGTCTGGATTACGGAACGCCTGCTCCGGGTGGCGCATCGCGATCTCGTAGGCGGAGCGATGGATCGCGGCGCGGTCACTCTTCGGATAGCACGCGAAGTTGCCGCTGATCAACCATTCGGACCCGACCGGTACGAGTCGGCCGATCATGAAGCCGCCGGGTTCCAGCGGCCGGAAAACGCCCGGTCCCATATTCGAATGCATGCGGTATGTCAGCTCGTCGACGAGGTTCTCGGTGACGAGCGCGTCGCCGTCGCGGCCGTGGACTTCGAATATGCCCTCGACAAGGTCGCGCCAGCCGAGCAGCAGCTCGCGCTCGTGCTCGGGTAAGTCCGGGCGGTTGGCCACGAAACGCTCCACCACGGTTTTCCCGCTGCGCAACTCATGCTGCAGCAGGAAGTAGTCGAGCGCGACTATCAGTTCCGACTCGTCGCCGACGAATCGATCGGGAAGGTGATCTCGCAGTACCTCGCTGCGGTCGCGGTCAAAGCGCGGTTGCCACGAGAATTCCAGCATCTCCCGCTTCAGCTCTGCACAGCGGTCCAACAGGCTCGCGATCGCCGTCACCACACTTCCCTCCAAACATCGGTCGAGCACCGCCTCGACGCTATCCGAGAACGGTCGACAGCCACCTGCGGCACGCCGATCCGACGAATGCCCCCCTCGACTCCGATATGAATGGGTGGGCCTTCCCTCCCAGGAACCGCACCGACGGGAGCCGTTGGCGAAAAACACACGCCGGCAGCAGGTTCAATTGCCTCGGCTCACAACGGGCTGGCCGCGACCCGCTCTCCTTGACCAGTGCCGCGGGACCGCCCGAAGTCCCGGCGTCGAAGAAAGTGGCGGCTGAGCGTGGATGGTGTGACGCTCGACGAGTCGAGGATCGGGAAGCCCTATGGCGGGGACTTGGCAAGTGAAGCCGCCCAGCTGGTGGGCTATAGTCGGCACATGCGCCTGCACATTACCGTCGATGACGAGCTCGTTGCCGAGCTCGATCGGCGGGCTGGAAGCAGGCGACGCAGCGCATTCATCGCAGAGTTGATTCGCCGCGGACTCGATGACGAGCGGCGATGGGACGATATCGAGGCAGCGCTCGGGGCTATCCCCGATGAGGGCCACGAATGGGATGACGATCCCGGTGAGTGGGTCCGCCGCCAACGCTCCGACCGGCGTCGCGTCGGCTGACGTGGCAAGGATCCTGCTCGACTCGACCGTCCTTATCGACGCTCTACGTGGCCGTCCGGCGGGCGAGCGCCTACGCGCTCTGCGCCGCCAAGGTGACGAACCCTGGACTTGTGCGATCTCGATCGAGGAGATCTGGCGCGGATTGCTTCCCGGCGAAGGAGCCATAGCACAACGGCTGGTGCGCGGCTTACGGTGTGCACCGTTGGGTCCGTCCGAAGGAATTCGCGCTGGACGGTGGCGCCGCCAGTTCGCCGGACGAGGGATCACACTTCACCAGGCCGACTGCCTGATTGCCGCGGCCACCGCTGGCATCAATGCTCGCTTGGCGACGGGCAACCCCGCTGATTTCCCCATGGACGACATCGCAGTCGAGCACTGGCCCGTCGGGCGCTGAAGCGTATTCGCTAACAACAGGACTGCGGCACCCACCGACCATCGCCGCGCGCCACCCACCGACCACCGCAATGATGCGGGGGACAACTGGGGAGGGTGACCCAGCGATAACAAGGTCCATCGCCGTCGTCGACGGCGTACGAACGACGGACACCATTCGCTACTCATTCACAACGTTCACAAAACGAAGCGGCCGCCAGCTGATGCTGGCGGCCGCTTGGCCTGGTCAAGGCCACTTCTTTAGTAGCGGGGACAGGATTCGAACCTGCGACCTCTGGGTTATGAGCCCAGCGAGCTACCGAGCTGCTCCACCCCGCGATGGTGAATGCCAGGTTACCGAACGCCTGTCACCGCGACCAAATCGCGGGCTCAGCGGCCCCCGGCGAGATTGCCTCCATGGTTGTGGTTGAAGCCGCCCCGATCACAGCCACGACGGCAATCTGGGCGCAACCGGCCGAGACATCCCACAGCATCTCAAGAGCCGATCCCCTACTTGGTGCTGTTGTATTTGTTGATCGCGTCGTCCAGGCGCTGCAGCGCCGCACCGTAGGCGGCGAAATCACCCTTCTTCTGCGCATCCTTCGCCGCGCCGATCGCGGCCTGGATCTCCTGCAGGGCGGCGGCCCTGGCCGGGGACAGCGTCACCGACCCGTCGGGAACCGGCGGGACCGCCGCCGCAGGCGGTGTCGCCGATCCCGGGGCCCCGGCCGGCGCCGGGGGGCTTGCGGGCGGATTCGCAGGCGCGCCGGCCTCGGTGGGCTGAATCCCCGTCGCGGCCGCGCCCGCACCGGGCCCGAATAAGCCCGTGAGCGCATCCGAAACCGTTGGCCCGTAGCCGATCTTGTCGTTGTACATCATCGCCACCCGAATCAGGCGGGGGTACGACGAGGCGGCGTCACTGGCGCCCGGGGACGCGTAGACCGGCTCGACGTAGAGCAGCCCGCCCTGGCCCACCGGCAGCGTGAGCAAGTTGCCCCATCGGATGCGGTTCTGGTTGTCCCGCCCGATCACACCGAGGTCCTGGGACACGGCCGGGTCGGTGGTGATCGCGTTGTTGGCCAGCTTCGGGCCGTTGACGTTGCCCGGGATGGTCAGCACCGTGATCTTGCCGTACGTCGCGGGGTCGGAGCTGGCGCTGATGTAGGCGGCCAGGAAGTCGCGCTTGAACCGGTTCATCGCGCTGGTCAGCTGGTAGGACGGCGAATTGTCGTTCTTCAGAATGTTTTTCGCGACGATGTAGTAGGGCGGCTGATAGCTGCTGGCGGTCGGGTTCGGATCCAACGGCACGTCCCAGAAATCCGACGAGGTGAAAAACGTCCCCGGGTCGTTGACGTGGTACTTGGCCAGCAGCATCCGCTGCACCTTGAACAGGTCTTCGGGGTAGCGCAGGTGCTCGGCCAACTCGGGAGTGATGTCGCTCTTGGGCTTGACCGTTCCCGGGAAGACCTGCATCCAGGCCTTGAGCACCGGATCCTGCTCGTCCTGCTGATAGAGGGTCACGGTCCCGTCGTAGGCGTCGACGGTGGCCTTCACCGAGTTGCGGATGTAGGAGACCTGCTTGTCGGGCACGAGCCGGTTGAACGCCACCTCGTTGGAGTCGGCCGTTGCCGACGACAGGGACGTGAGTTCGGAGTACGGGTAGTTGTCCAGCGTCGTGTAGCCGTCGAGGATCCACACCAGTCGCTTGTTCACGATCGCCGGGTACACCGCGCTGTCGGTCGTCAGCCAGGGCGCCACCGCCTCCACCCGCCGCGCCGGATCGCGGTTGAACAGGATCCGGCTGTTGTTGCCGATCACGGTGGAAAACAAGAAGTTCCGCTCGGCGAACTTGGCGGCGAACACGCTGCGGGACAGCCAGCTGCCGATCGGCACGCCACCGATTCCCGTGTAGGTGTAGCGCTTGGTCTCGGTGTTGGTCTCGTAGTCGTATTCGCGGTCGTCACCGTTCTTCCCGACGATCGCGTAGTCGGCGGACGTGTTGGAGATCACCGGGCCGAAGTAGATGCGCGGCTGGTCCAGCGGCGCCGGCCCATCCGACACCACGGTGCCGTTGGCCCCGACGACGTTGGTAAGGAACTCCGGGTAGCCGCCGTTTTGGTTGGGGTCGTTGGCGATACCCCGCACCGTGTTGGCCGGCGACGCGATGAACCCGTTGCCGTGGGTGTAGACGGTGTGGCGGTTGATCCAGTCCCGCTGGTTCTCGATCAACCGGTCCGGGTTCAGCTCGCGGGCGGCGACGACATAGTCACGCAACGCGCTATTGCGGTCGCGGTAACGGTCGATGGAGAGCTGGTCGGGAAAGTGGTAGAAGTTCTTGCCTTGCTCGAACTGGGTGAACGCGGGGCTCACGATCGTGGGGTCGAGCAGCCGGATATTGGACGTCGTCGCCCGGTCGGTCGCGACCTGCTGGGCGTTGGACCCCGCGTCGCCGCTGTAGTTGCGGTACGTCACCACGTCGTCGGTGAGGCCGTAAGCCTGCCGCGTCGCGGCGATGCTGCGGCTGATGTACTCGCTTTCCTTGCGCTGGGCGTCGGGCCTGACGATGACCTGCTCGACGACTAATGGCCACCCGGCGCCCACGATCATCGACGACAGCAGCAGCAGCACCAGGCCGATCGCCGGAATGCGCAAGTCGCGGAAGATGATTGCGGAGAACACGGCGGCCGCGCAGATCAGCGCAATCGCCATCAGGATCAGCTTGGCGGGAAGCACGGCGTTGATATCCGTGTACCCGGCGCCGGTGAACGGCTTGCCGCCGCGGGTGTGCGACAGCAGTTCGTAGCGGTCCAGCCAATAGGCAACGGCCTTGAGCAGCACCAGCAACCCGACCAGGCTGACCAGCTGGACCCGCGCCGAGCGGCTCAGCGCGCCGGTGCGCCCGGACAATCGGATCCCGCCGAACATGTAGTGCGACAACACGTTCGCCACGAACGCCAGGAAGACCGCCACGAACATGTAGCTGAGCAGCAGGCGGTAGAACGGCAGCTCGAACGCGTAGAACCCGAGATCCTTGCCGAACTGCGGATCCCTGATGCCGAAGTCCGAACCGTGCAGGAACAACTGAACCAGCACCCAGTAGCTCTGCGCGATGATGCCCGCCAGCAGGCCGATCGCAACGGGGACCCCGATGCCCACCACCCGCAGCCGGGCCATGACGACGGCGCGATAGCGCGCCACCGGGTCGTTGTCGTTGCTCGGGACGAACACCGGGCGGCTGCGGTAGGCCAGCGCCAGCCCGGCGAACACGATGCCGCCAACCAGCAGACCGGCGACCAAGAAGACCAGCAGGCGCGTGACCAGCACGGTGGTGAACACCGAGCGGTAGCCGAGCTCACCGAACCACAGCCAGTCGACGTACGCGTCAACCAGTCGTGGGCCGGCGAGCAGCAACGCGATCACACCCAGTGCGACCAGAATCAGAACCCGGCTGCGCCGAGTCAGCTTCGGCATCCGTGCGGTGGGCCGCATCCCCACTGGCTACGCTCCCTGATCGATTCGGCCAGCGTCTGCTGAGCTGGCACCGTTCTGCCTAGACGGTCACAACTGTACGCATCCCACAGCGCTCGCGATCTGCGTCGTCAGCAGCTGGGCGGCTGACCCCCAGATGTGATCGCATGCAGCGCGTCCACTGCCTGGCCGAGCGTCTCCACCTTCACCAAGCGCAAGCCGGACGGGTTGTCCGAGCTCGCCTCGTAGCAGTTCTTCGCCGGCACCAGGAACACCGAGGCACCGGCCGCGTGGGCGGCGACCATCTTGTGCGTGATGCCGCCGATCTGGCCGACCTTGCCGTCGACCGAGATAGTGCCGGTGCCCGCGACGAAGTTCGCCCCGGCCAGGTCGCCGGTGGTGAGCTTGTCGACGACCGCCAGGCTGAACATCAGCCCGGCGGAAGGCCCGCCCACGTTGGCGAGGTTGAAGTCCACGACGAAGGGCGCCCACGGCGCGTCCAGCACCGCCACCCCCATGAACCCGTAGTCACGATCTTTGTTGGTGCCGAGCGTGATCTGCGCGACGCCGGCCGGCTCGTTCTTGCGGCGGTAATCGATGGTCACCACGTCGCCCGGCTTAGTCCCCTTCAGCAATCCGGTGAACTGTTCGACGCCGGCCACCGGTTTGCCGTTCACCGCGTCGATCGCGTCGCCGGACTTCAGCTTGCCCGCCGACGGACCGGGGTCGGTGACGGTCGCGACGGTGACAGCCGGCGGGTACTTGAGGTAGCCCAGCGCGGCATACGCGGCGCTGTCCTCGGACTGCTTGAAATCCGCGTTGTTGGCCTTGTCCACGTCGTCCCGAGATCTGCCCGGCGGATACACGAGGTCGCGCGGTACCAGCTGTTCCTGGTCGGAGAGCCACAGCGTCAGCGCCTCGCCCAGGCTCAGGTCGTCGCGCTGGGACACCGTCGTCATGTTCAGGTGACCCGTCGTCGGGTGGGTCTGGGTCCCCTCGATGGCCACCACCTGCTTGCCGTCCACCTCGCCCAGCGTGTCGAAGGTGGGGCCCGGGCCCAGCGACACAAACGGCACCGTCACCGCCGCAAGCAACACGCCGAAGACCACGATGGGCACCAGCGCGACCATCAAGGTCACAATCCGCCTGTTCACGCCCATACACTAGACGGCACCCCCTGCGCCCCTTCAGCTACAAGCTTGACGGAGACCGCGCTTTCTGCCCCGCCGATGAGTACCGTTGACCGTATGCCTGACCTGCCTTTCGGGTTCTCCGGCGAAGAAGAACCCGATAAACACGGGAAGAAAGATCCCGAGTCCGGATCGGGCCCGTCCGACCCAATGGGCGCCTTCGGCGTGAGCGGCGACTTCGGCATGGGCGACCTGGGGCAGATCTTCACCCAACTGGGTCAGATGTTCAGCAGCGCGGGCACCGTGATGGCCGGCGGCAAAACCTCGGGACCGGTCAACTACGAGTTGGCCCGGCGCGTCGCGTCCAGTTCGATCGGGTTCGTCGCGCCGATCCCGGCCACGACGAACTCGGCGATCGCCGACGCGGTGCACCTCGCCGAAACCTGGCTCGACGGGGCCACTGCGCTGCCCGCGGGCACGACCAAGGCGGTGGGGTGGAGCCCCGGCGACTGGGTCGACAACACCCTGGAGACCTGGAAGCGGCTGTGCGATCCGATGGCCCAGCAGATCTCGACGGTGTGGGCGTCGTCGCTGCCGGAGGAAGCCAAGAGCATGGCCGGCCCGCTGCTGGCGATGATGTCGCAGATGGGCGGCATGGCGTTCGGTTCCCAGCTGGGCCAGGCACTGGGGCGGCTGTCACGCGAGGTGCTCACCTCGACCGACATCGGTCTGCCGCTGGGCCCCAAGGGCGTGGCAGCGATACTGCCGGACGCCGTCGAATCGTTCTCCGGCGGACTGGAGCAACCCCGCAGCGAGATCATGACCTTCCTGGCCGCCCGTGAGGCCGCGCACCACCGCCTGTTCAGCCACGTGCCCTGGCTGTCCAGTCAATTGCTGGGCGCGGTCGAGGCCTACGCCATGGGCATGAAGATCGACATGTCCGGTATCGAGGAGTTGGCCCGCGATTTCAATCCGGCGTCGCTGTCGGATCCGGCGGCCATCGAGCAACTGCTGGGGCAGGGCGTGTTCGAGCCCAAGGCGACTCCGGCGCAGACGCAGGCGCTGGAACGGCTCGAGACGCTGCTCGCGTTGATCTAAGGCTGGGTGCAGGTGGCGGTCACCGCGGCCCTGGGCGACCGGATTCCGGGTGCCGCCGCACTCAGCGAAACCCTGCGCAGGCGCCGGGCCAGCAGCGGGCCGGCCGAACAGACCTTCGCGACGCTGGTGGGCCTGGAGCTGCGGCCCCGCAAGATGCGCGAGGCGGCCGCGCTGTGGGAGCGCCTGACGCAGGCCGTCGGCGTCGACGCCCGCGACGCCATCTGGCAACACCCCGATCTGCTCCCGTCCGCCGACGACCTCGACGAGCCGGCCGGCTTCATCGACCGCGTCATCGGCGGCGACACCAGCGGGATCGACGAGGCCATCGCGAAACTCGAGCAAGAGGGCGACACGGGAGACACGGGACGCTCCGAGGGCCCCGGTCCTGTGGAGAACTGAGCCGGGCGTTCGCACCCCGCGTGGCACAGTGTCGGTTCATGTCGCCGGCCCTGCTTTCCCGGTATGCGTTGGACCCGGCGATGCCGGTGCTGCTCCGACCCGACGGCGCCGTCCAGGTGGGCTGGGACCCCCGCCGGGCGGTGCTGGTCCGTCCCCCCTGCGGCCTGGCGCCGCGGCGTTGGCCAGTTTGCTGCGGTCCATGCGCTCACCGACGCCGATATCAGAATTGCACCGGCAGGCGGCCGACCATGGGTTGCAGGACGCGGACGGCCTGACCAACCTCGTCGAGCAACTCATCGGGGCGCGCGTCATGACCGATTGCTGGCAATCGGCAGGCCGGGCGGCGTCGATCCGGGTGCACGGCCGCGGGCCGTCGTCCGACCTGCTGGTGGAGGCGCTGCGCTGCTCGGGAACCCGGGTGGCGCACAGCAGCCAACCGCATGCCGCGGTGTCCCCCGGCGCGGTCGACCTGGTGGTGTTGGCGGACTACCTGGTCACCGATCCTCGCATGGTGCGCGACCTACACAGCCAGCGCGCGTCGCGAACCTGCCGGTGCGGCTGCGCGACGGCACCGGGCTGGTGGGTCCACTGGTCATCCCCGGTCTGACCAGCTGCCTGGGCAATCACTGAAGGGAATTACTTCGTACACAGGGAAAGGATGCCGCCATGACCACCGCACCATCCGACAACACAGCTACCACCTGGCGGGACTTGGTGGGTGTGTACGGCGACTGGCCACCTGCGATATGAAGGCTATCCCGTTGCCGGGTGTTGGGGTTTACGATCGGCCCATCGTCTACAGATTCGAGTTGGCCATCAATCGCATACGACGCCTCTTCACAGCATTCGCTACGGCGGCCGCCATCGGCGGCCTGGTCGGTTCCCCGGCGGCAGTCGCCGACGATGATCCACCACCTCCGCCCCCGGCACCCGCACCGGCTCCTGCGGATGTTCCTGAGATACCGTGGGAAGAGCACTGCGTGTATATCGACATCTGGATGCCGTGTGACGATGTGCCTTCGCCGCCGCCGCCAGACACGCCCGGAACCCCAGACAGGCCGTAACGAACTTCGAGATCGTCCCCACGCCCAAGCCCGTCGCATTCACGCCGAACGCCATGGTGCTCACGCCGAAAAAGGTGAAGCGCTAACAGCGGCGCGCGGACCTACGCTCCGCGCATGCGCGACGTCGAAGTTATCGACTCAGAGCTCCGGCTGCTGTTGGCGATCCGCAACATGGTCCGCGAGGCGGAGGGCCGGGCGCCGTCCACCGCGCGGATAGATGAGCTGTTCGGAACAACGAGAAATCCTGACCAAAATTTGAAACACCGCGGACGTCGCGCGGCGGCCGGTTGGCACTGCGACCTGTTCACTCCGTTGGCCCCTGAGGACAAACGGCCAGACAATTAAATAGAGTGAGCGAGAGGCTTGGTCCTTGAAGAAGCCCTGCGGAGGGATCGCGTGAATTGAAGTGAGCGGCTACTTCTGGGTGCCCGAGAAGCCTGATGCGAGGGTGTGGGGTGCGTTCGCGTGGGACCCCGGACACAAGCCCGAGCTGATTCTTGCCTTCGGCTTGGTCAATGATCCACGGGTAGTAAGGTCGAATCGCGCCGGCGGTCGCGTCTTCATGTCGTCGCCCGCCGCGACGGTCAAGGCGTTTCAGCCAATTACGCTGCGGGGCCAACTCGACACGGGCCACGCCGTCACACTCGTCAACGCGTACAACCACGGCCGAGACGGCCACTACTTCGGATCTCCACACTACAAAGCGGACTACGCCGTATTGGGCGACCGCCACGTGAGCGGTGTCGATCAGCTATTCAGCGCCGTGCGATTCCGCTTTGGTGATCCCTATTGGCTAGGCCACCTTCGGGAACGCAAGGCCAGTGCCGTCGATAGTGACGGTTCTGCACTGAGCGTCGAAACGTCTGACGATGGCAACTGGCTGGTGTATACCGCCGCGGCCCCGGCGACACTGCGGCAACTTGAAATCAGGGTGGTGTTGGGTTGCCTGGCGCTAGCCGAATTGGCGCTGGACCAGGATTTCACCGCCCGGGATACGCACGTGCGCATCAATGACGGCGATCCTTGGCTTAGCGTCCACGGACCCGGGTTGGACACGCCCCCGAACGAGTTCGACGCCGACACGCTGTTGCCACGGGAGGAACTCACAGTCGAGCGGTTCGCGAAGTGGATCTCGTTCAACGACACATTGGACGGGCTTGCCTCCGTGGTGGCTCGCCCGATCAAGGCGCCGCTGCAGACTCAGGTTCTCGTGGTTACACCCCTAGTCGAAGGGTTGCACCGCCGGATGCCCAAGACTTTTGAGCAGTCAAAATTCCCCCGCGCATCGCCCAGCGCGTTGAAGCGGATCAAAGAAGCCGCCCGGCGCGCCGCGAGGGGCACGGCCACAGGTGGACGAAACCTGGACCCTCTGCAGGTTCACGTTGCGGTGATGAACGCGGTCTCCCACTTTGACGATGTTGACTACGTGCAGCGTGTCACCGATGTGGTGACGAAGGTCTGTGCTGTGATACCGGAGATCGCGGAGTCGGTGGCTGATCTGCCGGAGTGCCTAACGAAGGCTCGCCACGAGATGGCTCACCAATTGCCGCTCGACGAGGAAAAAGAGCCGCTAGAGGTTCGGTATCTCCGTTGGTTAGTCGTCGCCAACATCACGCCGTGGCTATTACGGGGCCTGCTTCTGCTCGAGGCTGGCATCGATCCGAGCGTCCTGCACGATCGGCACCTGGCGTATGGCCGCTTTCTCTCCTTCCGGGCCAATGTCGCCCAATTTGTCCGCGAACTAGGCTGGGAGCTGCCCTCGTCCAGTTAGCAGCCCGGGGCTGCCGCCGAGCACTGCGCACATCGACGAGCTGCTGGATGAGCGCTTGGCGCAACCTTTTCCGGGGCACAACCAGAAAACAGAGGTGCCCCGCAATCGCTGAGTGCGAGCCGGAGTAGCGCCGCCGGGCGCGCATGTCCCTAAGGGACGGGAATGCCGGGCTTCACCAGATGCCTGGGTAATCACTAGGAGGAAGCACCCAAGGTTGCCACTTAGTCGCGAGGCATGTGGGCCGGATCATGGCCAGCCGTGTCTACTTCCGCGATGCCTGCGCGATAGCGGCGAGAAAGGCTGTCGCCGCGATCTTGGAACCAACCGCGTTGAGGTGGCCCACGCTCGAGGCGTACCCGTCCTACAACGCGAAGTACCCCTGATTGTCGTAGCGACCGGAGACCCTCGTGCCGTCGGGCTTCGTGGACTCTATCGCAGCCAGGTCGAAGAGGCGACGTCGACCTGCCGGCCCATCCCTCCGCGCATCGTGCGGTCGAAGTCTTCGATTTTGAGCAGCGGCTTATTGTTCTCGCCGATGAATTGGTGGGCGATGAACCCACCGTTGGGGCCGGCCTCCGCACGCCCCTGCTCGATCGGGGGGCCGAGACACCGTGATACGCAAGACCGCTGCTCAGACGGCGGTTCTGTGGATAACTGAGCGCGGGGTCCGCCCCCGGCGTGGCACAGTCTCAACTCATGCCGCGGGCCGCGCCTTCTCTGTATGCGCTGGACCCGGCGATGCCGGTGCTGCTCCGACCAGATGGCGCCGTGCAAGTGGGCTGGGATCCCCGCCGCGCTGTGCTGATCCACCCACCGTGCGGCCTGACGGCGGCAGAGTTGGCCGCCCTACTGCGGTCCATGCGATCACCGGTACCGATAGCCGAATTGCAGCGGCAGGCCCTCGACCGTGGGCTGGCGGACGCTGAAGGCCTGGCGAACCTCGTCGCGCAACTGGTGAGCGCAGGCGTCGCGACCCGCGGACGCCGTCCGTCGCGCGGCCGGGCCGCCTCCATTCGGGTACACGGCCGCGGGCCGCTGTCGGATCTGCTCGTGGAGGCGTTGCGCTGCTCAGGTGCCCGGATAGCGCACAGCAGCCAGCCGCATGCCGCGGTACCACCCGCCGCTGTGGATCTGGTGGTGCTTGCCGACTACCTGGTGGCCGACCCGCGCATGGTGCGTGATCTGCATAGCCGGGGCGTCCCGCACCTTCCGGTCCGGGTACGAGACGGCACCGGGCTGGTGGGACCGCTGGTCATCCCCGGCGCGACCAGCTGCCTGAGCTGCGCCGACCTGCACCGCAGAGACCGTGACGCCGCCTGGCCGGCCGTCTCCGCGCAGTTGCGCGATACCGTCGGGGTGGCCGATCGGGCGACCGTGCTGGCGACCGCCGCGCTGGCACTCAGCCAGGTGAACCGCGTGATCTCAGCCGTACGCGGGCTGGAGGCCGTCCCCGATCCCGGGCCACCGCAGACGCTGAACGCCACCCTGGAGTTCGACCTCGCCGCCGGCGCCATCGTCGCGCGCCGGTGGACGCGGCATCCGCTGTGCTCCTGCTGACGCCGGGCGGGGTCTACCCGAGTCGCCCCGAGTCCGGGACGGTCGCCGACACCGACGCGTACGCGCGGCCGAGTTCCTCGAGAACCGCCGCGGTCAGGGTGCCGTCGTTGCGGTTCTTGTCGAGCGTTTCGATGATCGCCCGAAACAGGGAATCTGCGGCCTCGTGCTGCGATTGCTTTGCTGCCATGGCTTCGTCGGTACCACCCTTCGGATGCGCGTGTCGGTCGGTCGCGGGACCGCGACCTGCCAGGGACAACCTAAAGCCACCGGGCGAGAGAAGCACCCGCCACGTCGTGCCGGGGGCGGGCTTGCCGCGCTCGGTATCGCGATTCGCGGACCGTCATGGATGATGGGTGTGTGGCAGACATCAAACGCGGTCGTGCTGCGCGCAACGCGAAGCTGGCCAGCATCCCGGTCGGTTTCGCCGGTAGGGCAGCTCTCGGTTTCGGCAAACGGCTGACCGGCAAATCGAAGGACGAAGTCCAGGCCGAGCTGATGGCGAAGGCCGCCAACCAGCTGTTCACCGTCCTGGGCGAGCTCAAGGGCGGGGCGATGAAAGTCGGCCAGGCCCTGTCGGTGATGGAAGCCGCGATCCCTGAGGAGTTCGGCGAGCCCTACCGCGAGGCGTTGACCAAGCTGCAGAAGGACGCCCCGCCGCTGCCCGCCGCCAAGGTGCACCGGGTGCTCGATGCGCAGCTGGGCACCAAGTGGCGCGAGCGCTTCAGTTCGTTCGACGACAAGCCGGTGGCTTCCGCCAGCATCGGCCAGGTGCACAAAGCGGTCTGGGCCGACGGCCGCGAGGTCGCCGTCAAGATCCAGTACCCGGGCGCCGACGAGGCGCTGCGCGCCGACCTCAAGACCATGCAGCGGATGGTCAGCGTGTTCAAGCAGCTCGCTCCGGGCGCCGACGTCCAAGGTGTGGTCGCCGAACTGATCGAGCGCACCGAGATGGAGCTCGATTACCGGCTGGAGGCCGACAACCAGCGTGCCTTCGCCAAGGGGTACCAGGGCCACCCGCACTTCGTGATACCGCACGTTGTGGCCAGCGCGCCCAAGGTGGTGGTCCAGGAGTGGATCGAAGGCGTGCCGATGGCCGAGATCATCCGGCACGGCACCCCCGAGCAGCGCGACCTGATCGGCACCCGCCTCCTCGAACTCACCTTCGACGCGCCACGCCGGATCGGCCTGCTGCACGGCGACGCCCACCCGGGAAACTTCATGCTGCTGCCCGACGGCCGGATGGGCGTCATCGACTTCGGTGCCGTCGCGCCCCTGCCCGGCGGCTATCCCATCGAGCTCGGGATGACGATCCGGCTGGCCCGCGACAAAAACTACGACCTGCTGTTGCCGACGATGGAGAAGATCGGCTTCATCCAGAAGGGCCAGCAGGTGGCGGTGCGCGACATCGACGAAATGCTGCGCCAGTACGTCGAGCCCATCGGGGTCGACGTCTTCCACTACACCCGCAAGTGGCTGCAACGAATGACCGTCGGCCAGATCGATCGGTCGGTGTCGCAAATCAAGACGGCCCGGCAGATGGACCTACCGCCCAAGCTCGCCATACCGATGCGCGTCATCGCGTCGGTGGCCGCGATCCTGTGCCAGCTGGACGCGCACGTGCCGATCAAGGCATTGTCGGAAGAGTTGATTCCCGGGTTCGCCGAGCCGGACGCCGCGGTCGTCTAGGCGGCGACCGCCTCCTTGCGGGGGCGTCCGCGCGCGCGTTTGTAACTCACGATCGTGCCGCGGTCGAAGATTTCGCCGCCCCACACGCCCCAGGGTTCGGCCCTATCCACGGCCGCCGCGAGGCACTCGCGGCGGACCGGGCAGCCCGAGCACAGCGCCTTGGCCTGTTGGAGGTCGGCCGGCGTCTCGGCGAACCACAGGTCGGGATCGCCGACATGACAGGGCAGTAACTGTCCAAGGGGCCGTCTGGGGCGCTGTGGGGGAACGGTCGGTGCCGACATCTGCTGTCCACCTGCTTCCTGATCCGGGTGTGTCCTTCGCGGTGATCCGGACCAGGGAGGCTGTCGACCCCATAACTATGGCCACGGATCCTTGTGACTTCGGGTCCGTGGCCATTGGGTGAAACCGGGCTTTGGGTGGCGCTTAGGTATGGCCCCGATCCACGGACGCGTCCGTCGCGGCGGCATGCTTCGCAGCTGCCGCCGGCGCGGCGGCGTGGGCGGCGTCCGCGGTCAGCACCGGGGCAGCAACGCCTACACCGAACGCGTCGTTGATCATCGCGGCCACCCCTCCTCTCTTAGCGCTGGAACGAGGGTAAAGGGTCAGCCGCGGTTGCCACAACCGATTTCTGACCTGGATGTTTGCCCGTCAGCGTCCGCGAACCAGCGCCAGCACGTCCGGCCCGTACTGTTCGAGCTTGCGCGCCCCGATCCCCGGGATCGCAACCAGCGCCTTCTCGTCGTCGGGCAGCAGCTCGGCGATCGCGATCAGGGTGTTGTCGGTGAACACCACATACGCGGGCACCTTCTGCTCCTTGGCGACCTCGAGGCGCCAGGCCTTGAGCCGCAGCAGCAGGTCCTCGTCGACGTCGGCGGCACAGGACTCACACCGGCGCAGCATGACGGCCGCCGGCGTGGTCAGGTCTTTGTTGCAGATCCGGCAGCGGGTCGGCGCGCCCCGGCTGCGCCGGGATTTGTTCGATGCCTGCTCGGGGCGCGTTTGCGGCGCGATGCCGTTGAGGAACCGCGACGGCTTGCGGCTCTGCCGGCCGCCCGGGCTGCGCGCCAACGCCCAGCTGAGCGCCAGGTGCACTCTCGCGCGGGTGACTCCCACGTAGAGCAACCGACGCTCTTCCTCGACGGCCTCGCTCTCGGCGCCGTGGGCCAGCGCGTGCGAGATGGGCAGCGTGCCGTCGGCCAGCCCCACCAGGAACACCGCATCCCACTCGAGTCCCTTGGCGGCGTGCAGCGACGCCAGCGTGACACCCTGCACCACCGGGGGGTGCCGCGCGTCGGCGCGCAGCCGCAGTTCGGTCAGCAGCCCGGGAAGGTCCAGCTGCGGACGCTGCGCCACCTCGTCATCGACCAGCTCCGCCAGCGCGGTCAGCGCCTCCCAGCGGTCCCGGGCCCGCGTGCCGGTGGGCTCCTCGGCGGTCAGTCCCAGCGGTTCGAGGACGGCGCGCACGACACCGGGCAAGGGGCCTTCCGCAACCTCGCCGCCTCGCTCGGCCGCGCGCTGCAGCACCACCAGTGCCTGCTTGATCTCCTGCCGGTTGAAGAACCCTTCGCCGCCGCGGACCTGGTAGGCGATGCCCGCCTCGGTCAGCGCTTCCTCGTAGACCTCGGACTGCGCGTTGACCCGGTAGAGCACGGCGATCTCGGCGGGCGCGGTGCCCGCTTCGATCAGCTTGGCGATCGACGCCGCCACCGCGGTGGCCTCGGCGGTCTCGTCGGGATACTCGTGGAACGACGGGGCCGGGCCCGGCTCGCGCTGGCCGACCAGGTGAAGCTTGCTGCCGGCGACCCGGCCGCGGGCCGCGGCGATCATCTGGTTGGCGAGCGACACCACTTGCGGGGTGGATCGGTAGTCGCGCTCGAGCCGCACCACCGTGGCGTCCGGGAACCGCCGGGAGAAGTCCAGCAGGAAACGGGGTGAGGCCCCGGTGAACGAGTAGATGGTCTGATTGGCGTCGCCAACGACGGTCAGGTCGTCCCGGCCGCCCAGCCACGCCTCAAGGACCCGCTGCTGCAGCGGGGTGACGTCCTGGTACTCGTCGACGACGAAGCAGCGGTAGCGGTCCCGGAACTCCTCGGCCACGGCGGCGTCGTTTTCGATCGCGGCCGCGGTGTGCAGCAGCAGGTCATCAAAATCGAGCAGGGTGACCGACTCGTCGCGGACCTTGAGGGCCTCGTACGCGGTGTAGACGCCCGCGATCTGCGCAGCGTCCAACGGGATGTCTCGCCCGGCGGCGGCCACGGCGGCCGGATATTCTTCGGGGCCGATCAGCGACGCCTTGGCCCACTCGATCTCGCCGGCGAGGTCGCGCACGTCATCGGTGCCGGCATTCATCCTCGCGCGGTTGGCCGCCCGCGCCACGATGGCGAACTTGCTGTCGAGCAGCTGCCAACCGGTGTCGCCGACGACCCGCGGCCAGAAGTACCGCAGCTGGCGGTGTGCGGCCGCGTGGAACGTCAGCGCCTGCACCGCTCCAACGCCGGCGCCGGTCTCGAGCGCGCGCAACCGGGAGCGCATCTCCCCCGCCGCCCGCTGGGTGAACGTGACCGCCAGCACCTGGCCCGCGGCGACGTGACCATTCGCGACCAGCTGGGCGATCCGGTGGGTGATGGTGCGGGTCTTGCCCGTCCCAGCGCCCGCGAGCACGCAGACCGGTCCGCGCGGGGCCAGCACGGCTTCGCGCTGCTCGTCGTCCAGCCCGGCGGTCAAGTGGTCGGCGAGCATCGGCATGGCGTCCATCTTCGCAGCGACGGCCGACAAACCGTGCCGCGCCTACTGCGCGTCGGCGAGTTGCTTTCCCTTCCAGGGCAATTTGGCGGAATGCATGGCCGCGAGGCTACGTTAACGAGTCATGACCAACGCTGCGCTCACGGTTTACACGACGTCATGGTGTGGCTATTGCCATCGGCTCATGACCGCGCTCAGGTCCAATGGAATCGCCTATGACACGGTCGACATCGAACACGACCCGACCGCGGCGCAGTTCGTCAGCTCGGTCAACGGCGGCAACAGGACGGTCCCTACGGTGAAGTTCGCCGATGGGTCGACGCTGACCAACCCGAGCCCGGCGCAAGTCAAGGCGAAGCTCGCCGAAGTCCGCGGCTGAGGGCTGTCCCGACCCGTTTCGGGTGATTTGACGCTCGGCGGCGGCTCGTCGCCGCCTTACGATACGGACCATGGCATCGCGTCGGCGGCTGCGGCTGCGGCTGAGGCTGCGGCTGCGGCCAAATCGTGCGCTCGGTTACGAGGCAATTCGGTCGGCCGTCCTGCTCTGCTGCACGGTGGCCGTGATCACGAGTTGCTCGCACTCGAGCACACCGGCGCAGTCGAACTCGGCGCCCGGGTCCCGGGCCGACGACATGATCGTCAGCATCGAGGATGTGCGGCGCATCGCCAACACCGACGACCTCTCGCCGCATGCGGAAGCGGACCTGCGCAAGCCGCCGCCCGCGGACGCCAACGCCCCGGGGCCGTGCCGGCCGGTGGGACACAACGATCTGACCTTCGGCAACGGCTGGTCGGAATTCCGCAGCGCGGGTTATCACGGGGTGACCGACGACACATCGCCGGGCGCCAACGCGATCGTCAACGGAGTGACCCAGGCGGTCGCCCGATATCCGAACCCGGACGCGGCGCTTAGCGCATTCCATCAACTGGAAACCGCCCTGCAAGCGTGCAACAACCTCCACGACCCCAACTACGAGTTCATTCTGGACAAGCCGGATCCCTCGACCCTGCGGATCACCGCCGACGAATGGAGCCACCTGTATCGCACGAAATCGGCGGTGATGGTCTCCGTCGGCGTCGTGGGTCTTCAAGCAGCGGATCAGATCGCCGGCACCGTGCTCCGGATGGTCACCGACCGCATCAAATGACGTCGCGCCGCATCAGTCCGGCGCGACGGGGCAGTGCGTGCCTGAGCCGCCGCAGGGCCCGAGATTTGAGGCCCTCATGAAAATATGGGTCCGGTGATCCTTTCCATCGATCTCGGCAAGACGTCATGCCGGGCCGCAGCAGGCGGCTGGAGGGCCGAGGGGTCGGGCGCTCCGGGGCTGGCTATGCCTGACGGGGCGCGGGCGGCGGAAGCGGCGATCCTGGCCGTGGCGGGCGAACTCGGCCCCGTCGAGGAGGTGATCGTAGGCGCGGCTGGGGCGCTGGCGGCGCCGCAGGCGGCGCGCGCGCTGGGCGAGGCTCTGCTGGCCTCGCTGCGGGCGGAGCGGGTCGCGGTGACCAGTGACGGCGTGATCGCCCACGCCGGCGCGCTGGACGGTAAACCGGGCGTCGTGCTGATCGCGGGCACCGGTGTCGTGGCGCTCGCGATCGGCGCGGACGGCTCGCTGCGGACCGCCGACGGCTGGGGCCCATGGCTGGGCGACGAGGGCGGCGGCGCGTGGATCGGCG
>JARLGR010000101.1 GCA_031292665.1 Mycobacterium sp.
CACCGAGGCGGGGGAGTTCCAGGCGCGCCGGCGGGCCCAGCAAGTCGACTGGACCTGGCAGATGGTGCGCGACACGGTGGTGGATCGGGTGCTGTCCAACCCGAACGTGCGCAAGATCCGCGCCGACGTGGAACGTCAGGTAAGGGCGGGGGAACTGACCCCCGCCCTGGCGGCACAGCAAATATTGAAGGCCGCCTCGGGCTCGAATCGGTGATGCCTCCACGGTACTCACACCTATGGGCCTTTGTCCGATGAGATAATCCGACGGTGGACCGCGTGGATGAGCGAGTTGAGGAAGCAATCGAGGCGCTGCGGCACCGCGGCGCCGTCTTTGCCTACCTTCATGGCAGTCGCGCGGCGGGCACTTCCCGTACGGATTCCGATGTCGACATCGCCGCCTATTTCGACGAACAAGCACCGGAGGCTTTCGAGGTTGTTTTGCCCTCCGGTGTCGACCTGCTCGTCCTGAATCGCGCTCCTCTCGAACTTGGGGGCCGAGTCGCGATGAGCGGGAAACTTCTCTTCGAGCGGGATCCCAGTGCTCGTGTGGTGTGGGAGGCGACGACCCGCAAGATCTATCTCGACGAGCTGCCGCGGCTCGAAATCGGTCGCCGGGATTTCGCAGAAGCGTTGCTGCGCCGTGGTGGATGAAGTCCGCGTTTTTCGGCTGCTGCGCGTCCGCCGACCCGATGTGGCTACGCGGTGTCAAGTACACATTTGTCACATCCATTGAGGCATGTATCGATATCGCCCAGCACATCTGCTCGGCGCAGGGCTGGGGGCCGCCGGCAGACAACGCCGACGCCATGAAAGTGCTTGGGCGCCATGAAGTACTTACGACCCAAGTGTCCGACGCCATGCGGAAGGCCGTCGGCTTCCGCAATGTCCTCGTGCACGAGTACGTCGAGGTGTCGGATGACATCGTCGCGTCCAGGCTGGTAGATCTGCGTGACCTCGAGCAATATGTCGAGCAGGTGACCGCATTCTTGCATGGGAATAGGGGTTCTTGCTGACATCGTGCCCTACGCGAGTAGTGTCAAGCCGATGTCCGGCGAGTCGATTGCTACTGTTGTGCGCCAGATTCTTTCGGCGCGCGGTCCGATGACCGAGGACGACCTGTTGCGTATGCTCGACGGCAACGGCATTGACCTGGGCCCTGATGCCGGCGCTACGGTCGCTGAGGTTCTCGACGACGATACCGGGCCGCTCATGCCCCTGACCGATGGGCGGTGGGCCTGGATTCCGGCTTTGCTCGACGGCAGGGTCTTCACGCACCGCCTCAGCGAAGCGGAAATCGCCCACGACATCATCGAGTGCGATCCGGATCTGGCGCCGGTAACAATGCTGACTGAGGTCGAGACCTATCAGCGGCTCGTCGATGGCTCGCCGGTCACCGACGTTCTCCCATCCTTCGACGGCGACGTGCTTGCCGCACGAGGAGTGCCCGCGACAGCGGTTGACTGCGAGGAAGCATTACTGCTGCGGCCCGGCTACTTTGCCGCGCTCGGTGCCCGAGCTGGTGACCTGGTCGGGTTGCGGGTCACCGCAACGGGATTCGAGTTAGCGATGGCGGCAGAGCCGGCCCCGTGCAATGTCGGTATGGCGCTGGGCGCCCTGCTCGAAGAGCGTCCCGATCAGCCCGAGATGCTCGACGCTGCTGTGTGGACGGTGTGCGCCGACGACGACAGCGCGTTTCGTGAGCCGACGGCCCCGCTGGGTGACCTGCTGGCGGCCAGCGGGTTGGCTTGCGAAGGCGACTGGATTGCCGGTAGCGGGTTCGATTTCGGCGCATGGCGGGTAGCTGGCCGGATCGAATCGATCATGGCGCGGTACCAACTTCACGAGGATGAGGCGCTGGCCGTGCTGGCGACCGTGCGGCTTCACGAGCAGACGCGTGACCTGGTCGAGGCCGTCCAGGCCGCCCAAGACGGCGGCGACGAGGAGGGCCTCACCGAAATCGTCACGCAACTTGCGCCGGTCGCCTCGCCAGTCAAGCAAGAGCCGGATCGCGACCGCACCACCGTTCGTGCCACCCTCGAATTCCTCGCTGATCCGGCCGTGGCGGCAGCCGCGCTTGCCGAAACCCATTCTGACGATGCAGATTCCGCCGTCGCCTTGGGGGTGTTTGCGGAATCGGCGGAGCCGCTGACGCCGCGCGCCGCGCGCCCGGCGTTGCGCTGGATGCGGGCCAAGGCCTACGAGCGGCTCGGTGACGTCGAAAAGGCCGAGGCGACGTTGCATGAAGCCGAGTCGCTGGATCCGTCATGGCCGTTGACGCTGCTGTCGTTGGCCCGCTACGCCGGCGATCGCGGCGACGCCGAGCGGGGGCTGGCGCTGCTGCGCCGCGCGGGGGCGCCCGACGACGACGAATTGGTGCAGCTGCTCGAGCGTTTCCGGCCTGCAGCTCGCCCGGACCTCGGCCGCAACGAGCGGTGCTGGTGCGGCTCGGGCCGCAAGTACAAGGTGTGTCACCTCAATCGCGAGCAGTTGCCGCTCGAGCAGCGGGCCGCCTGGCTGTATCAGAAGGCCACAACCGGCCTGCTGGACGGTCCGTTCACGGCCCTGCTCGTCGAGACCGCGGAGGCCCGGACGCAGTACTGGGATTCTTCAGACGCGCTCATTGCCGCGTTCCGCGATCCTCTGGTCTGCGATGCGGTGCTGTTCGAGGGGGCGGCGTTCGCCGACTTTCTCGACACGCGCGGTTTCTTGCTGCCGGAAGACGAGCGGTTGTTGGCCGAGCAGTGGCTGCTCGTGGAGCGTTCGGTGCACGAGGTGCTCGACGTGTCGCGCGGGCGGGGATTCACGCTGCGTGATGTGCGCACCGGCGACGTGCACCAGGTGCGCGAGCGGGTCGGCAGCTCGCAGGTGAACGTCGGCGAACTCTACAGTGCCCGGGTTGTCCCGGCCGGCGACACGATGCAGGTCTTCGGCGGGATGGAGCCGGTATCGCTCGGCGAGCGCGACGACCTGATCGCGCTGCTCGACGACGAGCCCGGCCCCGTCGACCTCGTCGCGGCTCTGTCCCGCCGGTTCGCCCCGCCGGTGCTGCAAAACACCGAGGGCGAACCGTTGATGATCTGTGATGCCAGGCTACGAGTCGACGACCCGGCCGCGCTGGCCCGCGCGCTTGATGACAACTACGAACGCGAGGAGGACCAGGCGGATGGCACGTTGGTGTGGTTCGAGCACGTCATCACTCACGGCATGGAGCGGATCCGGGCGCACTTGGAACTCAGGGGCGACGAACTGAATGTTCACGCTAACAGCATGATCCGTTTCGAGCGCGTTCTTGCCACCATTCGCGCGCTGGACCCGTCGGTGACCGTCTTGAGCGACACCCGCGACCCCGCCGGCGATCTTCGCGCCGTCCAGCGGCTCGCCGCACGCGGCCCGGCGACGTCGGCCGACGTGCTTGACCCGGCCGCGGACCCGGCCATCGCCGCGGCGCTCGACGAGATTACCCGCAAACACGAAGCGGCTTGGCTTGACGAACCGATCCCTGCACTGGCCGGTCACACGCCCCGTGAATGCGCCGACGACCCGACCCGACGCCCCGACCTGATCCGGCTGCTCGACTCCTTCCCGCAAGACACCGACCAACCCGGAACGATGAGCCCGACACGGCTGCGCGCTGCGCTCGGCCTGGACTGACCCGTCGGTTTCCTGCCGTGGCGGTGACGCATCGTGTGGGTGCTCTCCGCTGTCGAGGTCCCGAGCATTCGGTCTTGGCGGGGGCCGGACGGCGCCGGCTTGCTGCCTGAGCTCTCCGCCGTCTGCCCGAACCGCTCGAGCTCATTCGGTCGGTCGGCTATGTCCTTGATCCGTGATGATCGTCCCGAGAAGGCCAACGATCTGCTGTTGTCCGGCGGCTGCGGCGTCGAATTTGCCGCGCATCTCGGTGAATCCTTGGTCGACATTCTCTTGGAGGGTCCCGAAGTGCGATCGAAGGTCAACGAAGTCCTCCCGGAGGGCGTTGAAGCTTGCCGCCGTGGCCTGGCGGAACTCGCGGAGATCGTCGCGAAATCCGCTGACGTCGCGGTCGGCGGCTCCTGCGAGTACCCGAGCGGCCGCGGCGTCTTGCTCGCTTGCCTGTACCCGCCCGGCCAGGTCG
>JARLGR010000102.1 GCA_031292665.1 Mycobacterium sp.
CGGCTACCGGGACCCCGGCGGCCGCCAGGGCGCGCGGCAACCGGGCGCCGGCCCGTGGCACCGAGCGGACGATGACCGCCATCTGTGACCACGGCACGCCGTCGACCAGGTGCGCGCGCCGCAGCGCGTCGGCGATCACCGCCGCCTCCGCGTGCGCCGAGGCGGCCAGGCGCACCTCCACCGATCCCTCATCGGGCCGGGTGCCGTCGATTCGCTTGCCGCCACTGCCGCCGGGCAGCCGGCGCGCGATGCCGGTGACGGCGCGCGCCACGGCGGGCGCGCAGCGGTGGGACGTCGTCAAACTCACCGACGGCGAGTCGTCGGTCAACAACCCGGCCGGCTCACCGCCGCGGAACCCGAACACCGCCTGGTTGGGGTCACCGGCGATCAACGCGAGATCGGCGCCCGCCGCAAGCACCCGGACCAGGCCGGCCGCCTGCGGGTCGAGCTGCTGGGCGTCGTCGATCAACAAGATCCGCACCCGGCCGCGTTCGGCCGCGAGCAGCTCGGGATCGACCGCGAAGGCCTCGAGCGCGGCGCCGACGAGCTCGGCAGCCCCGAGCGCCGGGGTCGTCGCCTGGGGCGCGGCCGTCCCGACCGCCGCCCGCAGCAACATCACCTGCTCGTACTGGCGCGCGAATTGGCCGGCGGCGATCCATTCGGCACGCCGGCTGCGCCGACCCAGCCGCTCGAGCGCCTGCGGGCCGACTCCGCGTTCGGCGCAGCGGGCCAACAGGTTTCGTAGCTCGGTGGCGAACCCGGCGGTGCTCAGGGCGGGCCGCAGATGCGCGGGCCACGCGACGGCCGCGCGTGGCCCGTCTTCGAGGTCACCGGCCAGCAGTTCCCGGATGATGGCATCCTGCTCGGCGCTGGTCACCAACCGCGGGGGCGCCTCGCCCGCACGCTCGGCGGCCCGCCGCAACACCGCGTACGCGTAGCCGTGCACGGTCCGCACCAACGGCTCGCGGACGGCGACCCGCCCGGAACCGGTGCTGCGCGCCCGGAGTAACGCCGTGGTCAGCGCGTTGCGCGCCCGCATCCCGATGCGGCCCGAACCGGTAAGCAGCAGAACCGATTCCGGATCGGCTCCCGCCCGGATTCGAGCGACCGCGGCGTCGACGAGCAGGCTGCTCTTGCCGGTGCCGGGCCCGCCCAGGACACGCACCAAACCGCGCGCCTCGGGGGCCAGCAGGGCGCGCGCCTCGTCGTCCCAGGTGTCTGACATGGCTGCATACAACCACCGGGGTCTGACAAGCCGGCCCGGTGACGCGCCGGTGGCGCGGGCGGTGCCGATTTCGGCGGCTCCTAGGCTGGAGGGCGACAACGTACGTCGCAGTCCGATAGCGCCAACTCACGGCCAATCAACGGGCAGCCCGAAGAAGGCAAGGAGGGTTCGGATCGTGGAGGATGTCGACCGTGGCTTTCCCATCGACGACGCGCCGGTAGGCGACGCGGTGGAACAACAGCAACCCGTCGATTACGACGACGAGGCGGGGCTGGACACCGACTTCCTGACCGCCGGGGATCGCGAGGCCAATGAAGCCGACGTGATCGAGCAGGCTTTCATCGTCCCGACAGACGAGGATTGGAACGACGATCGCTGAGCCGGAAGCCGCCGATCTTCATGTCCACCGCTACGGCCCGCCGGGGCCGGTGCGGATCATCGCCCTCCACGGTCTGACCGGCCACGGGCAGCGTTGGCAGCACCTGGCGGGCTACCTGCCCGAAATCGCGATTGCCGCACCGGATCTGCTCGGCCACGGCAGGTCGTCGTGGGCGGCTCCGTGGACCATCGACGCCAACGTCTCGGCGTTATCCGCACTGCTGGACGAGGCGGCCGACAGGCGGGTGCTGGTGGTCGGCCACTCCTTCGGCGGCGCGCTGGCGATGCATCTGGCCGCGGCGCGCCCGGACCGGGTGGCGGCGCTGCTGCTGCTCGACCCGGCGGTCGGCCTGGACGGCGGATGGATGCGCGACATCGCCGAGGCGATGTTGTCCTCGCCCGACTACCCGGACGCCGATGAGGCCCGGATGGAGAAGGCGACGGGCTCCTGGGCGGACGTGGACCGCACGTTGCTCGACGCCGAGATCGACGAGCACCTGATAAAGCTGCCGAGCGGGCGGTATGGCTGGCGTTTCAGCCTGTCGGCGATGATGTCGTACTGGAGTGAGTTGGCCCGCGACATCGTGCTGCCCCCGGCCGGGACGGTGACGACGCTGGTGCGGGCGAAGCAGACCTCGCCACCGTACGTCAGCGACCAACTGATCGCGAGACTGCAGGAGCGCTTGGGATCGACGTTCACGCTGCTGGATTTCGACTGCAACCACATGGTGCCCTACAGCAAGCCCGACGAGGTCGTGGCGCTTACGCGTGAGCTTTTGGAAGCACGCTGACCGTGGCCCCGGTGACCGACGAGCAGGTCGAGCGGGTGCGTTCGCTGGTCGCCGCAATCCCGTCGGGCAGGGTCGCCACCTACGGCGACATCGCCAGCGCCGCAGGGCTTTCCAGCCCGCGAATCGTCGGCTGGATCATGCGCACGGACTCCTCGGACTTGCCCTGGCACCGCGTGATCACCGCGTCCGGGCGCCCTGCGCGACACCTGATGACCCGGCAGCTGGAGTTGCTGCGCGCCGAAGGGGTTCTCGCTGTCCATGGCAAGGTGGCGCTGGGCGAGGTCCGGTACGGATTCCCGGACTGGAGTTAGAGCACCAGCCGGACCAGGGCGGCGGTGCGCGCCAGACCGGGGAAGGCGTCGGCGGTCGACCGCGGGTGCAGGGCGTGGACCGCCAGGCGAAACATCAGCGCGCGCAGCAACATTTGGGGCCACTCCGGCAGCGCGCTCCAGCGTTCGATGAGCCCGTCGTCGGCCTCACCCCACGACAGGGCATCGACGACGACGACGCCCGCGGCCCACGAGGCGGGCCGCCAGTAGGGCGTGATGTCGGTGATGCCCGGCGCCGCGGTGCCTACGAAAAGCACTGTGCCGTGAAGGTCCCCGTGCACCAGCTGGTTGGGGCTCCTGGTCGGCTTGCGCAAGCCGGCGAGCTGGTTGATCAGCTCGACCGATCGCTCGCTATCCGCCGACGCGGGAGCCGTCCGCGCGCCCGGCGGCACCGAGGACAACGGCCGTTCCTCCCATGCGGCGCGGTCGGCGGCGATGAAGACGTCGACGTCTCCCCAGGGCGCGGTGGGCCCCTGGGTCAGGAACCGGGGCCGTTCGAGCTTTCCCGTCGCCTCGTGCAGTCGCACCGCCGCCGAGACGACTTCGTCATGCCTGGGCTCCGGCACGCCGGCGACGAACGTGTCCGCCCGCCACCCGGAAACCACGTAGCGCCCATCGGTCGAGCGCACCGGGCGGGCCAACCGAACGCCGTCGACGAACAGCGTCTCGCGCACCCGGGCCGACCAGGCCGCACGCGCATGGTCGGCGACGATCGACAAAACGACTTCGCCGCATCGCCAGCCGCCCTCCCAGCCGGGGCCCAACGCGACAGGGTTCACGCCGGTCAAGCCGAACGCCGTCAGCACGTGCTCCGGCGGTGGCTCGACAATCACATGCGTAGCGTAATGGAGCCCGGTGCGCGGATCGGATCAGTACATCACCATGTCGGGCTGCATCTGTTCGGCCCATGCGACGATGCCGCCCTGCAGATGCACCGCATTGGAGAAACCGGCCCTTTTCACGGCCGCCAGCGCCTCGGCCGAGCGCACTCCGGTCTTGCAATACAGCACCGGCATGCGGTCCTGCGGCAGCTGCGCCAGGCCCTCACCGGAGTTGATCAGGGACTTCGGGATGAGCTGGGCGCCGTCGATGTGGACGATGTCCCACTCCACGGGCTCCCGGACGTCGATCAGGGCGAGCTTCTCGCCGGAGTCCAGCAACTCACGCAGCTGCCGCGGGGTGATGGTCGAGCCGGTGATCGCGTCGGCGGGCACGGCGCCGCAGAGCTGCGTGTAGTCGACGAGCGCGGTGATCTCAGGGCTGGCCGGGTCCTTGCGGATGGTGATCGTGCGGTACGCCATCTGCAGCGCGTCGTAGATCATCAACCGGCCGAGCAGCGGTTCGCCGATCCCGGTGATGAGCTTGATCGCCTCGGTGCCCATCACCGAGGCGATGGAGGCGCAGACGATCCCCAGCACCCCGCCCTCGGCGCACGACGGCGCCAGGCCGGGCGGCGGCGGCTCGGGGTACAGGTCGCGGTAGTTGAGGCCGAGGCCGCCCGGGGCGTCCTCCCAGAACACCGATACCTGGCCCTCGAACCGGTAGATCGACCCCCACACATACGGCCTCCCGGCCAGTACCGCGGCGTCGTTCACCAGATACCTGGTGGCGAAGTTGTCGGTGCCGTCGACGATCAGGTCGTACTGCCCGAACAACTCGACGGCGTTGCTCGCATCCAGCCTGACCTCGTGCAGGCGCACGTCGACCAGCGGGTTGATCGCGGCGATCGAGTCGCGCGCCGACCGGGCTTTGGAGCGCCCGACGTCGGCGACGCCATGGATGATCTGCCGTTGCAGGTTGGACTCGTCGACGACGTCGAAGTCGACGATGCCGATCGTGCCGACTCCGGCCGCGGCCAGGTACAACAGCGTCGGCGACCCGAGGCCGCCGGCGCCGATCACCAGCACCCTGGCGTTCTTGAGCCGCTTCTGCCCGTCCGGGCCCAGATCGGGGATGATCAGGTGGCGGCTGTAGCGGGCCACCTCCTCGCGGGTCAGCTCGGGTGCGGGCTCGACCAGTGGTGGCAGTGATGTCTGGGATGTCGACACCGAACATCTCCTCGGTTTCTCTGGGCTTCCGTGAGCCCGGTCCACCATCCATCACAGCAGCACTCAGAATGGACGGCAAGGAGCCCTCGCGATTGTCATGGCGGCGTGACGCTCGAAGCGCCGCAGCTAGGCGATCGGATACGGCCAGGGATTGAACCGGCAGGTCTTGCCGTCGGCCTTGACGACGTCGGGGTCAAACTTGGCGGCGTCGTCGTTGGACGTGGAGAACGTCTGCTGCATCATCACCGGCGCCAGACCCCCCTGCTTATCGCAGGCCTCGTGGCGCACGTATCCGACGGCGTGTCCCACCTCGTGGTTGATCACGTATTGCCGATACGAGCCGACGTCCCCTTCGAACGGGACGGCTCCGCGCACCCAGCGCGCCTCGTTGATGAACACCCGGGCCTGCCGGTCCGGTCCAAACGACGGGTTGTAGCAGGACGTCTCCAGCCGGAACTCGTAGCCGCACCCCTCACGCACCGTCACCGGGGACACCAGCGAGATCCGGAAGTCGGGCTTCCCGTCATCGATCCGGATGAACGCGAACTGGGGGTTGTGCGTCCAGCCCTTGGGGTTGTCGAGCGTCTGGTCGACCATCTCGGCGAAGGCGTTGTCGCCGCCGAACATCGTGGGGTCGACGCCGTTCTCGACCTCGACGGTGTAGCGGAACACCTTGGCGGTGCCCTTGCCGACCTGCGGGGTCGTGCCCGGCACGACATGCCAGATCTTGTCGCCCGCCTCGGTGAAGGGGCCACCGTCCGGCAGCGTCCCGGCAGGCAGGTTCGCGTCGAACGCAGCGAGCCCGCGCGGTGGCGCGTCGATGATCGCGGTGCCTACCGCGCCGATCGCCGGAGGCGACTGGAGGGACTGACTCGCCGTCGGCGTCGGCGTACCGGTGCCCGTCACCGTCTGGTACATCACCACCGCGGTGAGCGCCGCCAGGACGGGCAGCGCGTACGCGCGCCAGCCGTAGGTGGAGACGAACCGACCCAGCCGCGATTGTTTGCGCCATTCCCGGGGCCGGACCCGGTCGGCCCGGGCCCGCCCCCCTTCCCGCCCGATCGGGTCGCGCAGGGCCCGCAGTGGCTCTCGCCACTCCTCGCGCAGCATCGGCACTCGACCGGTGCCGCGCACAGGCCGCTGAGACGTCACCCGCCCAGGATGGCATAGCTTGCCCGCACCAAACTGTAAGGCGGCCTTTGGCGCGCCCGAACGGACCGCGCGACACCCTGCTCTGCCAGCGGCGAAGACGTCGATGGCGATCGCCGAAACTCTGCGAGTAGTAATGTCGTGGCGACGAGCGCGGCTGACCCCGGCGGTGTCCTGAACGGTCGGTTGCCAACGAAATCAGATGAGGAATCGATGAGCGATCTGGCCAAGACGGCGGCGCGGCGTGCCGTCCGAGCGGCTGACCGCGTCCGGCCGGAAGGCGGCACGGCGGCCCAGAACCGGCGCGGCAACCGGCTGCCCCGGGACGAACGTCGGGGCCAGCTGCTGATTGTCGCCAGCGATGTCTTTGTCGACCACGGCTACCACGCCGCCGGCATGGACGAAATCGCCGAGCGCGCGGGCGTGAGCAAACCCGTTTTGTATCAACACTTTTCCAGCAAGCTGGAGCTGTACCTGGCGGTGCTCGCCCGGCACGTGGAGAACCTGATCTCGGGCGTGCAGCAGGCATTGCGCGCCACCACCGATAACCGCGAGCGGCTGCACGCGGCGGTGCAGGCGTTCTTCGACTTCATCGAGCACGACAGCCAGGGCTACCGGCTGATCTTCGAGAACGACTACGTGACCGAACCCGAGGTGGCCGCGCAGGTGCGGGTCGCCACTGACTCGTGCACCGACGCGGTGTTCGACTTGATCAGCGCCGACTCCGGGCTGGACCCCCACCGCGCCCGCATGATCGCGGTGGGCCTGGTCGGCATCAGCGTCGACTGCGCCCGATACTGGCTGGACTCCGACCGGCCGATCTCCAAAGCGGACGCCGTCGAGGGCACCGTGCAGTTCGCCTGGGGCGGGCTGTCACACGTCCCGCTTACTCGCTCTTAGCGACCTTCGCGGCGAGCCGCGCCGCCTCCGCCCCGATGCCGAAGCCGACCCGGCGCGCGTCGGGGGCACCGATCTCGACGTAGGCGATCTTCGCGCTGTCCACGAGGAAGCGACGCCCCCGCTCGTCGCTCAGGCTCAGCAGGCCGGAGCCCTTGCCCAGTGCTGCGGTCACGAGTTCCTCGACTTCAGCAGGTGTCTGCGCACTGGAGATGACCAGCTCGCGCGGACTGTCCGTGATACCGATCTTGACCTCCACGGTCACCCCTTCTCGTTGGCGTTGAAGTCGCCGACCTGTCAGCAGCAGGCTAGTGGACGCGTCGGCCGCGCATCCCGGTCGGGCCCAAGCCGCGCGGTTCGCGGTAAGCGAAACGGGGGTCGCGACGGGATAACGATTCGCTTCCAGCTGGATCTACACCCGCGCTCGTCGCGTGAGCCATGTTTTCACATGGATAACGTCAGCACCATGGGTACCACACTGCGCCCTCTCGGCGACGGGATTCACGACTACCCCGACGACGGGAGCTACCGGGCAACCTGGTCCGATACCGACGTCCAGGACGGCTACGACGCGGGCGACGAGGCCGATTACGAGGAACTCGCCTGGCCGAAGGACAGCCGCTGGCGGCCGGCCGCGGCCGTCTTGGGCGCCGTCGTGGCCGTCGGCGCCATCGCCACCGCTGTCATCATCAACAGCGGCGACAGCGCGTCGACCAAGGCCACGGTCGGAGCGCCGGTCCCGCCGACGGTGGCGTCCTCGACCACAGCGCCGAGAGCGGCCCTCCCGCCCAGCGCGTCCACCTCGCCGCAGTTACCGCGCGAGACGTTCACCACGGTGACCCCGCCCAGCGCCGCCCCCAGCACGCCCCCGACGCCCACCGCCGCACCCCCCCTGGCCCCGACCGCCACACCGCCGGCCGCCGCACTCAATCCGCGCACCGTCATCTACTCGGTGACCGGCTCGAAGCAACTGCTGGACCTGGTGAACGTCACCTACACCGACGCCCGGGGCTACCCCCAGACCGAGTTCAACGTGTCGCTGCCGTGGTCGCGGATGATCGTCCTATATCCCGACGTCCAGACCGTGTCGGTGGTCGCGAGCAGCTTTTACGCCCGGCTCAACTGCTCGGTCGTCAATGCCGCCGGTCAAACGGTGGTGGCATCGGCCAACAACGGTAACCTGGCGACCTGCACCCGCTGAGCGGGTGAAGCTCAGGCCAACCCGAGTTCGTGCATCCGCCGGTCGTGGGTCTGCTGCAGCCGTTCGAAGAACGCATTGAGCTGGCCCAGGCCGCCGGCGCCCGACAAGACCAGGTCGACCAGCTCGTCGTGGTCGGCCAGCACGTACTGGGTCTGGGTGATCGCCTCCCCCAACAGGCGCCGCGACCATAGCGCCAGGCGGCTGCGCTGCTTGCCGCTGGAGGTCACGGCGGCGCGCACTTCGGCGACGACGAACTGGGAGTGCCCGGTTTCCGACAGGGCCGACCGCACCACGTCGGCAACCTCGTCGGGCAGCCCGTCGGCGATCTCCAGGTAGAGGTCGGCGGCCAGGGCGTCGCCGACGTACGTCTTCACCAGCGCTTCCAGCCACGTGCTGGGCATGGTCAGCCGGTGGTAGTTCTCCAGCGCGGACACGTATTTCGACATGGCCTCCACCATGTCGACACCACGGCGCTCCAGGACGTCGCGCAGCAGCTCGTAGTGGCCCATCTCGGCGGCGGCCATGCTCGCCATCGAGATTCGTCCACGGAGGTTGGGCGCCATCCGCGCCTCGTCCGTGAGCCGGTAGAACGCGGCGATCTCGCCGTAGGCCAGCACCGCGAACAACTCGTTGACGCCCGGATGATCGGCCGACAGCCGTGAGGCTGGTGAATCGTCCACCTGGTCGGCGGAGGAGGACTCGCAGGTGGGCCGGGTCATGGCAACACTCTAGTCGGCGGACTTAGCGGTGCATGGGAGCCAGCTGTCGACCAGCTATCATGGATGCAGGTATTGGCTGTATGTCTATTACCGCCAGTACCGGCGAAATGTGCGTGCACATGCCGGCCCGCTTGAATTGAGCCCGCTCGAACGAGCGAGGGGCCGGCGACTCGGCGACGTATTCGGAGTCGGAACTCGTGCGCGCGTGACGCGACAGGACAACACCGACACACCGAATACCGTCACCGAAAGGCTTTGCACCCACGCATGACCGAACTGACAAGCACAACTGAGCCCACCCCCCTACCATCATTTGCCGAACTCGGCGTTCGCGACGAAATAGTCCGCGCGCTGGCGGAACAAGGCATCGAGCGCCCCTTTGCCATCCAAGAACTGACCATGCCGCTGGCAATCGCGGGAGACGACGTGATCGGGCAGGCCCGCACCGGCATGGGCAAGACGCTCGCCTTCGGCGCGCCGCTGCTGAACCGCATCACGTCCGGCGTCGGGGTGCGAGCGCTCACCGGCGCCCCCCGCGCCCTGGTCGTGGTGCCGACCCGAGAGCTGTGCCTGCAGGTCACCGAAGACCTGGCCGCCGCGGCCAAGTACCTGAGCACCGACGAGGGCCGGCGCGTGGCGGTCATCTCGATCTACGGCGGACGCGCCTACGAGCCGCAGATCGAGGCGCTGCAGGCCGGCGCCGACGTCGTCGTCGGCACCCCCGGCCGGCTGCTCGACCTGGCCCAGCAGGGCCACCTTCAGCTGGGCGGGCTGTCGGTCCTGGTGCTCGACGAGGCCGACGAGATGCTGGACCTGGGCTTCCTGCCGGACATCGAGCGCATCCTGCGGCAAATCCCCGACGACCGGCAATCCATGCTGTTCTCGGCGACCATGCCGGGCCCGATCATCACGCTGGCCCGCACCTTCATGAACCAGCCAACCCACATCCGGGCGGAGGCGCCGCACTCGGCCGCCACGCACGACACCACCGAGCAGTTCGTCTACCGGGCACATGCGCTGGACAAGGTGGAGATGGTCACCCGCATCCTGCAGGCCAACGGCCGCGGGGCCACCATGGTCTTCACCCGCACCAAGCGCACAGCCCAGAAGGTCGCCGACGAGCTGGCCGAGCGGGGCTTCAAGGTCGGCGCCGTCCACGGCGACCTGAATCAGGTCGCCCGGGAGAAGGCGCTCAAGGCGTTCCGAACCGGCGATGTCGACGTGCTCGTCGCGACCGACGTGGCCGCCCGCGGCATCGACATCGACGACGTCACCCACGTCATCAACTACCAGATCCCCGAGGACGAACAGGCCTACGTGCACCGGATCGGCCGCACCGGGCGCGCCGGCAAGACCGGCGTCGCCGTCACGCTGGTGGACTGGGACGAGCTGCCCCGTTGGTCGATGATCGACAAGGCACTGGGCCTGGACTCCCCCCATCCGGCCGAGACCTACTCCAGCTCGCCGCACCTGTACGACGAGTTGGGCATCCCCGCCGAGGCGCGCGGCACGGTCGGGACGCCACGCAAGTCGCCGGTCAAGCGCCGCGACGTCCACGTCGATTCCGCGACGTCGGAGACCCCGGCCAAGTCTTCGCGTTCGCAGTCGACCTCGCGGAGCCGCCGCCGCACCCGCGGCGGCCAATCCGTCACCGGGCATCCCGGCGGGAGCGCGGCCGCCACCGGTGACACCGCCGCCGATGCTCCGTCGGACTCCCCGTCGGGCAACCCCGGCCGGCGCCGCCGTCGGCGTCGCAAGCCAACGGAATCCGCAGCGGCCGCGGGCGCCGCGCCCGCCGACTAGAACGCACGCGGCCGACGCATGGTCAAACCCGAGCGCCGGACCAAAGGCGATATCCTCGCCGCCGCGGCGATCGCGGTTGTCGTCGCCGCAGCCGCCGCGCTCATCTGGTGGACGTCCGACGCGCGGGCCACCATCAGCCGACCGGCCGCCGTCCCGGCGCCCAACCCGACTTCCGCCCGGGAGGTGCCGCCCGGCCTGCGTCAGCTGTGGACCGCGCCCAGCCCCGCGACCACCGCGCCTGTCGTGGTGGGCGGAACGGTCGCCACCGGCAACGGCCGCCGGGTCGACGGGCGTGACCCCGGCACGGGCGAGTCCCGCTGGAGCTACGCGCGTGACGCCGACCTGTGCGGGCTGTCCTGGGTTTACCGCTACGCCGTCGCGGTCTATCGGGACGACCGCGGATGCGGGCAGGTCAGCGCGCTTGACGGGTCAACCGGACGTCGCGGGGCCGCCCGCAGCACCTACGCCGATCCGCGGGTGCGCCTCTCCTCCGACGGCACGACGGTGTTGTCGGCCGGCGATACCCGCCTGGAGATGTGGCGTTCGGACATGGTGCGGATGCTGGCCTATGGTGAGACCGACGCGCGGGTGAAACCGTCGGCGCGGGGGCTGCACTCCGGCTGCACGCTGCTTTCGGCGGCGGCCAGCTCGTCGGCGGTTTCGGTGCTGGAGGGCTGCGGGAATCAAGCCCTGCGGCTGGTGCTGTTACGTTCGGGCAAGGAAGACGACGAACCGCAGCAACAGGTGGTGCCCGAGCCCGGGATCGACGCCGGTTCGGGTGCCCGCGTGCTCGCCGTCTGGGAGAACAACACGGCGGTGTACCTGCCCGGCGCGCGGCCCCGCGTCGACGTGGTGGACGAGACGGGTACCACGGTGTCGAGCACGCTGCTGCCCAAGCCACCGTCGAAATCGGCGGCCGTGTCCCAGGCCGGCAGCCTGATCACATGGTGGACCGGCGACTCCCTGATGGTCTTCGACGCAAGCAAATTCACGCTTCGCTACACCATCGCCGCGGACGAGAAGGCGCCGCTGGGACCGGGCGTGATGATGGCCGGCCGGCTGCTGGTGCCCGTCACCGGCGCCATCGGCGTCTACGACCCGCTCAGCGGCGCGAGCGAGCGCTTCATTCCGGTGGACCGCGCGCCCGGCACCGCTGCCGTCGTTCCCGCGGTCGCGGGATCCAGGGTCTTCGAGCAGCGGGGCGACACCCTGGTGGCGCTGGGCTAGTGTCCTGGGCTGACGTCCAATGTGAACCTACGGCGGCGACACGCCGACGGGCTACGCCCCCAACTCACACGCGGCGCCGTCACCGCACACTCGATGAGGACCTAGACCTCGACGGCGAACGTGGGCAGCGGTTTGCCCGTCTTCCAGTGCTTGAGCAACGCCTTGGCCAGCTCGCCGTACGCCGACGCGCCCTTGTTCTTGCGCCCGGACATCACCGACGAGCCGGAGGCGCTGGCCTCGGCGAAACGCACCGTGCGCGGAATCGGCGGCGCAAGCACGGGCAGGTCGTAGCGGTCGGCGACGTCGGCCAGCACGTCGCGGGTGTGGGTGGTGCGGGAGTCGTACAGGGTCGGCAACGCGCCCAGCAGTCGCAACTCCGGGTTGGTGATCTGCTGGACGTCGGCGACCGTGCGCAGGAACTGGCCGACGCCGCGGTGGGCGAGCGTCTCGCACTGCAGCGGCACGATGACCTCGTCGGCGGCCGTCAGGCCGTTGAGGGTCAGCACGCCCAGCGACGGCGGGCAGTCGATGACGACCACGTCGAACTCGTCGGCCAATTTGGCCAGCGCGCGCTTGAGCGCATACTCGCGACCCGCCCGCATCAGCAACATCGCCTCGGCACCCGCCAGGTCGATGTTGGCCGGCAGCAGCGTCATTCCCTCCATCGTCTCGACCAGCGCGGCGTTCGGCTCGACCTCGCCGAGCAGCACGTCGTGGACCGACACCGGCAGCTTGTCGGGATCCTGCCCGAGCGAGAACGTCAGACAACCCTGCGGATCCAGATCGACGAGCAGCACCCGCCGTCCCTCCTCCGCCATCGCCGCGCCCAGCGAGGCGACCGTCGTCGTCGTGGCCACACCGCCCTTCTGGTTGGCCACCGCCAGCACCCGGGTCTTAGTCACAACTGCCATCCTGGCACGTTCGCCGGGCACATGCGTCGGTCGACAGCTCGGCAACGTCGGGCAGAATCGGTCAATATGGGCCTGCATGACCGCCGACTAGTGCTGCTGCGCCACGGCGAGACCGAATGGTCGAAATCCGGCCAGCACACCAGCCGCACCGACATCGGCCTGACCGATAACGGCCGGGTTCAGGCCGAGCTCGCCGGGCGCGTTTTGCGTGAGCTGCGACTCGCTGACCCGCTGGTGATCAGCAGCCCGCGCCAACGAGCCCTGACCACAGCCAAGTTGGCCGGGTTGGCCGTCGACGAGGTGTCTCCCCTGCTGGCCGAATGGGATTACGGCTCTTACGAGGGGTTGACGACCCCGCAGATCCGGGAATCGGTTCCCGACTGGCTGGTCTGGACGCATGGATGCCCCGGCGGCGAGAGCGTGCAGCAAGTCAGCGACCGCGCTGACCAAGCCGTCGCGATGGCGTTGGAGCACATGACCTCGCGCGACGTGTTGTTCGTGGGCCATAGCCACTTTTCCCGCTCGGTGATCACGCGCTGGGTGGAGCTGCCGCTCGTCGAGGGCAGCCGCTTCTGGATGCTCGCCGGCTCGATCGCGGTGTGCGGGTTCGAGCATGGGGTGCGGCAACTCGCTGCGCTCGGGTTGACCGGCCAGCCGCAGGCGATCGCACCCGGGTGAGCATCGCCGAGCCACCGTTCGCACTTTGCGAGGCCAAGGCATCCCTTATCGCCCACGGGGTGCAGCGGCGCTACCGCGACGTGGGGGCCGCCCAGGCGGCGCTGCGTTCGGGGGCGGTTCCAATTGTTCTGGGCGCGTTGCCTTTTGACGCGGATCGACCGGCCGCGCTGCTGGTGCCGGACGCCGTACGACGGACCGACACGCCCCCGGACTGGCCTACGGGACCGCTGCCGTCGGTCCGCATCGCCGCCGCCGTGCCGCCGCCGGCCGATTACCGCCACCGGATCAGCCGGGCCCGAGACCAGCTGGCCGCACCCGGCAGCCCGCTGCAAAAGGTAGTCCTGTCCCGCGCGTTGCGGCTGGTCGCCGATGCGCCCCTGGATGCCCGCGTCATCCTGCGCCGGCTGGTGGCCGCAGACCCGGCCGCATACGGCTACCTCGTCGACCTGACCGCCGCCGGCGAGGGCTACGCGGGCTCGGTGCTGGTGGGCGCCAGCCCCGAACTGCTGGTCGCGCGCTCCGGCGACCGCGTCGTCTGCCAGCCGTTCGCCGGTTCCGCCCCGCGCGCCCCCGACCCGCAGGTCGACGCCGCCAACGCCGAAACGCTGGCGGGCTCGGCCAAGGACCGGCACGAGCACCGGCTGGTCATCGAGAGCATGCGCGATGCGTTGGAGCCGCTGTGCGACGACCTGACGATCGCCGCCGAGCCGGAGCTGAGCCGGACAGCGGCCGTGTGGCACCTGTGCACGCCGATCAGCGGCCGGCTCCGCAACACGTCCACGACGGCAATCGATTTGGCGTTGGCGCTGCACCCGACTCCGGCGGTGGGCGGGGTGCCGACGGATGCCGCCACCAAGCTCATCGCCGAACTGGAGGGTGACCGGGGTTTCTATGCCGGGGCCGTGGGGTGGTGCGACGCCGCCGGCGACGGCCAGTGGGTGGTGTCCATCCGCTGTGCGCAGTTGTCGGCGGACCGCCGCACCGCTCTGGCGCGGGCCGGCGGCGGCATCGTCGCCGAATCCGACCCGGATGACGAAGTCGCGGAGACCACAACGAAATTCGCCACGATACTGAACGCGCTGGGGGTGGATCAATGAGACTCGTCATCCGCCGCGCCGCTCCGGAAGACGCCGCCGACATCACCGAGATGATCCACGGGCTGGCCGAATTCGAACGCGGCGCCGATCAATGCAGCGTCACCGAAACGCAACTCCGCACAGCGCTTTTCGGTGAGCCTGCCACGGTGCACGGGCACGTCGCGGAGGTGGATGGCAAGATCGCCGCGATGGCGCTGTGGTTCCTGAGCTTCTCCACCTGGGACGGCGTCGCGGGCATCTACCTCGAAGACCTGTTCGTGCGGCCGGCATTTCGCCGCCGGGGGCTGGCCCGTGCGCTGCTGGCGACGCTGGCGGGCGAATGCGTCGCGAAGGGCTACACCCGGTTGTCGTGGGCGGTGCTCACCTGGAACGCCGACGCCATCGCGCTGTACGACGGGATCGGCGCGGAGCCGCAGCGGGAGTGGACGACCTATCGGCTGTCCGGCGCCCGGTTGGCCGCGTTGGCGGGACCGCCCTGATCGCCGCCGGCGGCCCAGCGCACGGCGGCGGGCGTGAAGAGCAGGACCAGAACGACCAGCGCCACGACGCCCGCCGGAATCCCGGCGGCCGGTTGCTGCGAGCCGCGGGCGAGGTACCACGCCACGGGCAGTAGCAGTAGTTGGGTGATCACGGCCAGCCCGCGGCCCCAGCGCCTGCCGACCGTCAGGGCGCGTCCGGCCGCCAGCACCGCACCGCCAACCAGCACGAACAAGACCGCCGTACCCAGGCCGTTGACCACGCGCTGGTCGGCCCCCGCGATTCCCCGCACGACCAGGACCGCGGCTACCGCCAAAGCGGTCAACCCCTGAATCGCGACGATCACACCCGCGGCGCGCACGGGGACGGGCGCCGCGGATCTGGCCGGCTTGCGGGGCTGCGTCACAGCGCCAGCGTAGTCACGCGACCCGGCTTGACCCTCGCCGCTTGCGCGGCTGGGTGGTACCCCGATCCTCCCACGCGGACGGTCCCCCCACAGCGGTTGCTTAGGGGGCCCATAGCCGTCGCGCATAAGCTCGTCCCTCATGCGCGCTGTGTTGATCGTCAACCCCACCGCCACCTCCACCACTCCGGCCGCCCGGGACCTGTTGGCGCACGCGCTGAAAAGCCGCCTGCAGCTGACCGTCGAGCACACCACCCACCGCGGTCACGGCGCCGAACTCGCACAGGCGGCCGTCGCGGACGGGGTTGATCTGGTCGTCGTGCACGGCGGCGACGGCACGGTGAGCGGCGTGGTCAATGGCATGCTCGGCCACCCCGGAGCCACTCGGCCGGCGCACGTGCCCGCCGTCGGGGTGCTGCCGGGCGGCTCGGCCAATGTGCTGGCGCGGTCGCTGGGCGTCTCGACCGACCCGGTCGCCGCCACCAACCAGCTCATCCAGCTGATCGATGACTACGGCCTTCACCAAACCTGGCGCCGCATCGGGCTGATCGACTGCGGTGAGCGGTGGGCCGTGCTGAACGCGGGGATGGGCGTCGATGCGGAGGTGGTGGCCGGGGTGGAGGCGCAGCGCGACAAGGGCGTGAAGGTCAACGCGTTGCGCTATTGGCGGGTGGCGGTGCCCACCACGATAAGATTCAGCCGCCGCGAGCCGAGGCTGACGCTGCAGTTAGCGGATCGCGACCCCATCCCGGGTGTGCATTTCGTCTGGGTGTCCAACACCAACCCCTGGACCTACAGCAACAACCGGCCGTTGCGGCCCAACCCCGGCTGCTCCTTCGAGTCGGGCATCGGGGTGTTCGCCCTCACCAGCATGAAGGTCCTTCCCACGCTGCGCTTGGTGCGCCAGATCCTGTCGAAGCGGGGAAACCCGCAGGCCAAGCAGCTCATCCGGGACGACGACGCGACGTGCGTCCGAGTCACGTGCGCCGGGGCGCCCATCGCCAGCCAGTTTGACGGGGACTACCTGGGCCTGCGCGAAGCCATGACGTTCCGGGCCGTTCCCGACCTGCTCCCGATAGTTGCGCCTCCCGCTAAAAATGGCTCTGAGCTGCGGTAACGGCGGCCCAGACGGCTCCGCGGAGAATTTTTCTCCGAGAACCAACGGCTGCGTGTAGTACAACGGAGTGAGGGGCTCTGCAACGAAAACACTGCAGTGAGATAGCCCACGAGCGAACTCACACTCTTGACATCTGTTGAGCCTGTGAAACGATCAAAAGGTTGCATGCAGAAATTTTGTTGGGGGTACGGACTCTTTTCTTGTGCAGTGTTAACGCCGAAGAAAAAAGGCCGTGCGCCCCGCTGCGCACTCAGTGAGGAGTAACAACATTATGGATTGGCGCCACAAGGCGGTCTGTCGCGACGAAGACCCGGAGCTGTTCTTCCCGGTAGGGAACAGCGGCCCGGCGCTCGCGCAGATCGCTGACGCGAAACTGGTCTGCAATCGCTGCTCGGTGACCACGGATTGCCTGTCGTGGGCCCTGAACACCGGCCAGGACTCGGGCGTCTGGGGCGGCATGAGCGAAGACGAGCGGCGCGCGCTGAAGCGTCGCAACGCCCGGACGAAGGCCCGTAGCGGAGTCTGACCCAGTTAGTTAGCAAGCACACAGCGCGGCCCCGACAAGCGTCGGGGCCGCGCTGTTGCAGTAGGGCGCATAGGGCACTACAGCAGCAACCGTGCCCGGCGACCGATCGGGACCCGCAGCACCACGTCGGTGCCTCGGCCGGGGGCTTGCCGCATGCCCAGCGTGCCGTCCAGTTCGGCCGACACCAGGGTCCGCACGATCTGCAGGCCCAGGCTGTCGGACTTTTCCAGGCTGAATCCGTCGGGGAGGCCACGCCCGTCGTCGTGCACGACGACGTCCAGCCAGCGCGCCGAGCGCTCGGCGCGGATAGTCACCGACCCCTCTTGCGCCGCCGGGTCGAAGGCGTGCTCGATCGCGTTCTGGACCAACTCGGTGATCACCATGATCAGGGCCGTAGCGCGGTCGGAGTCCAGCACTCCCAGGTCGCCCACCCGATTGATCCGGATCGGCCGGTCCACCGATGCCACGTCGTTCATGATCGGCAGGATCCGGTCGATGACCTCGTCGAGGTTGACCTGCTCGTCCACCGACATCGACAGCGCGTCGTGGACGAGCGCGATCGACGACACCCGGCGCACCGACTCGATCAGCGCCTCGCGTCCCTCGACGTTGACCGTCCGGCGGGCCTGCAACCGCAGCAGCGCCGCCACGGTCTGCAGGTTGTTCTTGACCCGGTGGTGGATCTCCCGGATGGTCGCGTCCTTCGAGATCAGCGCACGGTCGCGGCGCTTCACCTCCGTGACGTCGCGGATCAGCGCCGCGGCACCGGAGCTGGCGCCGCGCACCACCAGCGGCAGCGTCCGCAACAGCACCGTGGCGCCGCCGGCGTCGACCTCCATCCGCATGCTCTTGCCGCCGGCCAGCAGGTCGAGCACGTGCTCGGCCAGCTCCTGGGCCTCGAACGGGTCCGAGATCAGCGGTCGCGTCACCTTGATCAGGTTGCGGCCTTCCAGTTCGCTGGTCAGCCCCATCCTGTGATAGGCCGACAGGGCGTTGGGGCTGGCGTAGGCGACGTCGCCATTGACATCCAGCCGAATGAAGCCGTCGCCCACCCGCGGCGTGGAGCGCGACATGGCCACGTCGCGCACGTCGGGAAAGGTGCCCTCCGCGAGCATGTGTACGAGGTCCATGGCGCAGTCGCGGTAGGCCGTCTCGAGATGGCTGGACATGTGGTCGGCCGGGGCGGTTTGGTGCCGGGTGAGGACCGCCACCACCTGGTCGTCATATCGGACCGGGGAGACCTCCACGTGATGGCCGGGCAGCGACGACGAACGTTCTTGCGCCCCAACGTGTTCCAGGTCAGCCCTACCGGATGCGAAGGTTTCGGCGACGAGCGGCGCCCGATCGGCGGCCAGGACGCTGCCCACCACGTCGGTCTGCAGAACCGTTGGCGCGGTCGTGGGCCGGCACTGCGCCACGCACACCAGCACGCCGTCGTCGCGGCGTACCCACATCAGGTAGTCGGCGAACGACAGGTCGGCCAGCAGCTGCCACTCTCCGACCACGGCGTGCAGGTGGTCCACCGCGTTACCCGGTAGCACCGTGTGTTCGGCGAGCAGATCACCGAGCGTGGACATCACATACCCCCGAGCGTTCCCCGGCGACGGACGGGTCCAACGGCTAGCTGATGACGGCGATGAGGTCGCCCGCCTGAATGACGTCGCCGACGGCCACGCTGACCTTGCTGACGGTCCCGCCGATCTCGGCCAGGACGGGGATCTCCATCTTCATCGACTCCAGCAGCACCACGATGTCACCCCTGCCGATTTGGTCACCCTCGGTGACAACGACCTCGAGCACGCTGGCGACGATCTCGGCTCGAACATCCTCGGCCATCTTCACTCCACTCGTTCCGGCCATTCGCGCAGGCTGGGTGCTGATCCGTCAAGGTCATGTATATCGAACCACAGGGGCTCCGGGGTGCACGGCGCACGGGCGTTTGAAGCGGGTGGGCCCTAGCGTGAGAGACTGTACGTCAAGGTAACGGGCAGTAACGGGCACAGCGCCCGGTGTGAACAGAATCCCTGGAGGTTTGACGATGGCCAAGCGTGGCCGTAAGAAGCGGGACCGCAAGCACAGCAAAGCCAACCACGGCAAGCGGCCCAACGCCTAGCAGCTACTCCAGGCCCCGGATGATGGTGGTCTGCCGGATCTCCAGCCGGAGGCGCTCCCTCAGGCCCTCGGGGGCCCTGTCCCCCTGGCACTTGGTGGCGATCAACGCCTTGATCCGCTCCTCGATTCCGTAGTGCTTGAAGCATCCGGGGCAAGCCTCGAGATGCCGGCGCAGCTGCTCGCGGGAATCGGGCGTGCACTCACCGTCAAGCAGGGTCCATACCTCGGCGATCACCTGCGCGCAGCCCAGGCCATGGGAGTCACTGTGCGAATCGCTGTCGTCGGCGCGCGTGTCCGCCGGGCCGGGGAACTCGCTCATGACGACACCTCCTCGTGCGCCTGCTGACCGCGGGTGAAGCCCCGCTCCTTGGCCACGTCGGCCAAAAGGCCGCGTAGCTGACGTCTGCCGCGATGCAGCCGCGACATTACCGTTCCGATCGGCGTGTCCATGATCTCGGCGATCTCCTTGTACGGGAAACCCTCGACATCGGCGTAGTAGACGGCCATCCGGAATTCCTCCGGCAAGGCCTGCAGCGCTTCCTTGATCTCCGTGTCCGGCAGCGCCTCCAGCGCTTCGACCTCGGCCGAGCGCAGCCCGGTGGACGAGTGCTCGGCGTTGGCAGCCAACTGCCAGTCGGTGATCGCGTCGGTCGGATACTCCGCCGGTTGGCGCTGCCTTTTGCGGTAGCTGTTGATGTAGGTGTTGGTCAGGATGCGGTACAGCCACGCCTTGAGATTGGTGCCGGCCCGAAACGAGCGGAAGCCCGCATAGGCCTTCACCATCGTCTCCTGCAGCAGGTCCTCCGCGTCGGCGGGATTCCGCGTCATGCGCAGCGCACCGCCGTAAAGCTGGTCCAGCAGGGGAATCGCATCGCGCTCGAAGCGCGCGGTCAGTTCTTCGTCGGTCTCTTCATGTGGCGCGGGCTCGGGGACCCCTGGTTCCGTGACGCCGTCGGTATCGGCCATTCCGATTATCCCGGTCCCTTCTGCTGCGGTGCCGCCGGAGAGCGGCGCGAGCGCCAGCGGACTTGCAAGGAAGCACGCCAACTGCCCGGCGCCTACTGGACTGTCCAAAAGGCTCGTCGCCGTTGACACCAGACTGCTCCTCCCAATCTAGAGGCTGCGCGCGACAGCGTCTGCCCGGGTCCGCGGCTGCGCCTGCATAAGAAACCGCTTTCATCAACAGTGTTAGCCGGCGTGCTATTTCCGGGGCGTTATCCGGCGCCCGATTTGGCGGGCGTTAGGGTGTCGCCATGTCCCACGCCACGTCCCTTCAGGGCAAAACGATGTTCATCTCCGGGGCCAGTCGCGGCATCGGCCTTGCGATTGCCACGCGGGCCGCACAAGACGGCGCCAACGTCGCCCTGATCGCCAAGACCGCCGAGCCGCACCCGAAGCTGCCGGGAACCGTGTTCACGGCCGCCAAAGAGCTCGAGGACGCCGGCGGACAGGCCCTGCCGATCGTCGGGGACGTGCGCGACCCTGAGTCGGTGGAGGCCGCGGTCGCCAAGACCGTCGAGCAGTTCGGCGGCATCGACATCTGCGTCAACAACGCGTCGGCGATCAACCTAGGGTCCATCACCGAGGTGCCGATGAAGCGGTTCGACCTGATGAACGGCATCCAGGTGCGCGGCACCTATGCGGTGTCTCAGGCCTGTATCCCGCATATGAAGGGGCGGGAGAACCCGCACATTCTGACTCTTTCGCCGCCCGTGCTGCTCGGCAAGGAGTGGTTGAAGCCGACGGCGTACATGATGGCCAAGTTCGGCATGACGTTGTGCGCACTGGGCATCGCCGAGGAGATGCGCGAGGAGGGCATCGCGTCGAACACACTGTGGCCCCGCACGATGGTGGCCACCGCCGCGGTGCAGAACCTGCTCGGCGGCGACGCGGCGATGGCACGATCCCGCAAGCCCGAGGTGTATTCCGACGCCGCCTACGTCATCCTCAACAAGCCCGCCCGGGAGTACACCGGCAACACCCTGCTGTGTGAGGACGTGCTGGTGGAGTCCGGCGTCATCGACCTGTCGGTCTACAACTGCGTGCCCGGCGGGGAACTGGGCGTCGACTTCTGGGTGGACGGCGTCAACCCGCCGGGGTACACCGGACCCTAACGTGGCCGGCGGCATTTCGGACATCCGGGCCTAGACAAACGCGCTGACACCGGTCAACGAACGCCCGACGATCAGCGTGTTCATCTCCCGGGTTCCTTCGTATGAGTAGATTGCTTCGGCGTCGGCGACGAAGCGGCCAACGTTGTGCTCCAACAGGATTCCGTTGCCACCCAATAGTTCACGGGCCCATCCCACGGTTTCGCGCATCCGCACGGTGCAGAAGGCCTTCGCCAGCGAGGAGTGCCGGTCCTCGGCGAGCCCGTCGTCCTGCAGTTGCGATAGCCGCACGCACAGTCCGTACGAGGATGTGACGTTGCCGAGCATCCGAACCAGCAGATCCTGGACCAGTTGGAAGCCGCCGATCGCCCGGCCGAACTGCTCTCGGCTGCACGCATACGCGAGCGCGTTCTCATAGGCCCCCATCGCACAACCGACCGCCATCCACGCCACCCCGGCGCGGGTCATGCGCAGCACCTCCGCAGTGTCTTTGAACGAGTCGGCCCGCTGCAGTCGATCGGACTCCGCAACGCGCACGTTGTCCAGCGTGATGAGGCCGTTCTGCACTATTCGTAGCGCGATCTTGTGCATCTGTTTCTCGACGGTGAACCCCGGCGAGGAGTTCTCCACCACAAAGCCTTTCACCCGTCCGTCGGCGACATCTTTGGCCCAAATGACGGTCAGGTCCCCGAAGGTCGAGTTGCCGATCCACTTCTTTTGGCCGTTGAGGATCCAGCTGTCACCATCCCTTCGCGCTGTCGTTTGCAGCCCACCCGAGGCCCCGGACCCGACCTCGGGTTCGGTCAGCCCGAATGAGCCGATCTTGTCGTAGCGCGCCATGGCGGGCAGGAATCGTTCGCGTTGCCCGTCGGAGCCGCACAGGTAGATCGACCCCATCGCCAGTCCGCCGTGTACCCCGTTGAAGGTGGCGATCGAGCAGTCGATGCGGGCGAGCTCCATCGCGATCATGCCGTCGAGCAGGAACCGACGTCCGGGGCAGCCGTAGCCGTGGTACGGCAGGCCCGCGATGCCCAGCTCGCGCATCCCGGGCACGATCTCGAACGGAAAGGTCGCACGCGACCAGTGCTCAAGGAGGACAGGCGCGACGTCGGTCGTCGCGAATTTGCGCACCGCATGCAGCAGGTGGCGCTCCTCGTCAGTCAGCAGGCCCTCATATGAGTAGAAATCCGAGGTGTCGATGTCGTTGTGGCTCATGGTCGTTCTCCGGGTTCACTCAGAAATTTCTCGATGACGGGAGCCAGTTCGGTCGCGTTGTGCACGAGGTCAATGTGCCCGCCGGAATGCAGGTGCAGCCGCGAATGCGGCAACAACGCGTTCATGATGTGCGCGTTGACCACGGGGATGATCGGATCATCGTTACCCGCCACGATCAACGTCTCCTGCCGCACCGCAGGCAATGCGAACGCACTGGTCCAGACCGAACCTGCGAGCAGCTGGTGCAGGTAGCCGATCTTCGATCCGGCGTGCAATTGACGCACGAACAGTCGCGCGACGTCGTCTCCATGCGCGCGGACGGTACCGCCGTACAGCTCGCCGGCAATGGAGGCAGCGTAATCGGGATCTGAGAACCTGCGCGGGGTAAGCATTTTTGCCAGGACCCGCGGGTGGGCGGGCACCATAAGCGCGCCGGTGCCGGTCGCCGCCAGCACCAGGCGCCGGCATCGGCGCGGATTCTGGAAGGCGAACTGCTGGGCAAGGGCGCCTCCCCAGGACAGCCCGAGCACATCCACCACGCTGATCCCCAGCTTGGACAGCACCCGGCCCAGCACCCAGGCGAGGTAGGGAAACCCGTAGGGAGCAAGGGATGTGGGCGATCCTCCGGTCCCGGGAACGTCGAATCTGACTACCATGAAATCCGGATCCAACTGCTCCACCAGCGGATCGAGCACTTCCAGGCTGGCCCCAATGCCATTACAGAGCACGAGCGGCACGCCGGTCCCGTGCCGCACGTTCACTCGGATCCGCTGACCGCCGGCGGTGATATAGCGGTGTTCGCCAATAGCGCTCACCGATGTCAGCCGGCGCACGGTTCTCACTTCTCCATCACATAGCTGCCCGGTGCTGGGCCGAGCGGCGGCAGACCCTCCCCGCCAAGAGCTTTCGGAGCGTCGACCTCCGGGCCGCTGCGCTCGGCCAGCCAGCTCACGTAATCCGGCCACCAGGAGTCACCGAACTTCTGCGCAGACTCCAGCCACTGTTCGGGATCTTCCGCGTCGACCGGACCGGTCCGGTACGACGCCTTCGGGTTGCCGGGCGGGTTGACCAGCGCCGCGATGTGACCGCTGGTGGACAGCACGTAGCGGTTGTCCTTGCTGCCGAGCAGGCGTGCGCTGCGATAGGTGGCTTGCCACGGGGAGATATGGTCGGCGACGCCGCCGATGACGTACGCGTCGGACGTGATCTTGCCTAGGTCGACCGGGCTGCCAAGCATGCTGACAGCACCAGGGGTGACCAGCGCGTTGCGCAGCCCCATCAGCACCATGTCGCGGTGCAGGGCGGCGGCCATCCGAGTGGTGTCGGCGTTCCAGAACAACACGTCGAACGGCGCCGGCTTGCGGCCCTGCACATAGTTGTTCACTACATACCGCCACACCAGGTCCGTGGGCCGCAGCCACGCGAACATCTCCGCCATGTCGCGCCCGTCGAGGTAGCCTTTCCTGCCCGAAACTCGAATCGCCGCCTGCGCCGCGCGGTCGCTCATTGCCGCGGCCGCGAAGCCGGCCCGGGTCTCATCCAGCACGGTGACCGCTAAGTTCAGGCCCGCGATCCGATCGCCCTCGCCGATCTCGCCTAGATGGGCCGCAGTCATCGCCGCGAGGATGCCGCCCGAGCAGGTGGCCAGCAGGTGAGCGCTGTCGGCGCCGGCGATTTTCTGCACCGCATCCATTGCCTCGATGATCGCCGCGCCGTAGGCGTCGAAGCCCCAATCACGATGGCGGGCTTGCGGGTTTCGCCACGAAATGACGAACACCTGTTGGCCCTGCTGCACGAAGTACTCGATCATGCTGCGCCCGGGCGCGATGTCCATGACGTAGTACTTGTTGATCACCGGCGGCACCATGAGCAACGGAATGGCACGCACCTTGGGTGTCTGCGGTGCGTATTGGATCAGTTCGAACATCGAGGTTTGCAGCACCACCGCCCCCTTGGTGATGGCGACCGTCTCACCCACCGAGAACGCGTCGGGCTCGACCATTGCCGGCACCCGAGGCTTCGAAAGCATGTCCCGGGCAAAGGCTCTCACTCCTCGCACCGCGCTCAAACCGCCGGTGTCGATCAGCGCCTTCCACCCAAGCGGATTGATCAGCGGGTTGTTGCTAGGCGCGAGGCCCTCCACCACGTTGTCCACGACGAACTGCATCTTCTCGTTGTCGCGCCAATCCAACTGCGCGTCGTCGAGGAGACACTCGGCGGCCTCGGCGCCTGCGAGATAGCCCTGCATGATTCTGTGCAGCAGCGGGTTCTCCTGCCAGGCAGGGTCACTGAAGCGCTTGTCGGCCCGCGCCGGGGCACGGTGAGACTTGCCCGCCGCGATAGCGCCGAGTTCACGAGTAAGGGTGGCGGCCCGGCTGGCCACGGCACCAGGATGCTGGGCAAGGTTGGCGCCGAAGCGGGCCCAGGTGGCGTTCGGCATCATTCGGCTGGCGAATGGCTTGGTGGCGCTGGTGAGCAGCAAGTCCAGCGGTGCAGCCAGCTCGTCGGCTTTAGTCACGGGATTCGAGGGAGTTGCCATGGTCACGGTGTCCTTTCAGTTGCAGGAACAGTAATTTCGCGCTTCAGGAGCTTGCCGGTGGGTCCCTTGGGCAGAGCGTCCACCAGCCAGACCCGGCGCGGATACTTGTAGGCGGCCACCCGGGCCTTGACGTATTCGCGCAGCTCGTCGGCCGTAATCGCAGCTCCCTTCTTGAGAGCGACTGCTGCACCGACTTCCTCGCCGAGGGAGTCGTGCGGGATACCGATCACGGCGGCTTCAGCTACCGCCGGATGCTCGTAGAGCACCTCCTCGATCTCGCGTGGGTAGACGTTGTACCCACCGCGGATGATCAGGTCCTTGGTCCGGTCGACGATGTAGAAATAGCCGTCTTCGTCGACGCGTCCGACGTCGCCGGTGGCCAGCCAGCCGTCGGGCGTGATCGTGTCCTTGGTGGCGTCGGGGAGGTTCCAATAGCCCTTCATCACGTTGTGGCCGCGGATCTGGATCTCGCCTGTCTCCCCCTGCGGAACCTCAACTCCGTCCAGGTCGACTACCCGCATCTCCACACCCTCGATCGGGGTGCCGATCGAGCCCGCCTTGCGGGGCCGGTTCGGATGATTGAACGCGGCCGCCGGAGAACTCTCGGAAAGCCCGTAGCCCTCGAGAACGGTGCAGCCAAAGGCCTTTTCGAAGTCGGTGAGAACCTGCACCGGCAGCGCCGCGCCACCGGATACACAGGTCCGCAGACTCCGCGTCGCCTCCGGGGCGGCATCTGCTGCCACGCTGAGCAGCGCCGAATACATCGTCGGCACCCCCTCGAACACCGTGACGGCGTCGCGCTCGATCACTTCAAGCGCCTTGCGCGGATCGAACCGAGGGATGAGCGTCAACGTCGCACCCGCGAGGACCGCACCGTTGAGCCCGCAGGTCAGGCCGAAGACGTGGAACAACGGCAGACAGCCCATCACTACGTCGTCGGGCCCCGTCTCGACGAGGGTCCGGACGCTGACCTCGGCGTTGCGGCCCAGATTGCCATGGGTGAGCATGGCACCCTTGGGCTTGCCGGTAGTTCCGGAAGTGTGCAGGATGACCGCGACGTCGTCGTGGCCGCGTTCCACCGGCGCGTCCTGGCTGGGCAGGTCGGCGGTCAAATCGGCCAGTCCGGCGTCATCGACGAGCCAGCACTGGGCGCCCACCTCGTCGGCGCCGGCGGTGGCTTCGTCGGCGAAAGCGGGCGCGGCGAACAGTGCCTCGGCGCCGCTGTTGGACAGGTAGTAGGACACCTCACGGAATTTGAGCAGCGGGTTCATCGGAACCGCGACGGCGCCGCGGTACATGATGCCGTAGAACACGATGGCGAATGCGGGGGTGTTGGGCAGCATGACGCCCACCCGATCGCCCGGCTCTACCCCGGCCTGCTCGAGCAGCGTGGCCACCCGGGCGGCCGCGGCGTCGAACTCGGCGAAGGTGAACTGCAGATCGTCGCAGCGCAGCGCAATGCGGTCCGGGTGGGTATCTTTCGACGCAACGAGATTGGCGCTAAGGGCGGTCATGGTGTGCCTCTGGGGATCTACTTGAGGTGCCCGGCTTTGGGCTTATCTTGAGGATTCCAATCGTCCTCTCGGCGACCTCGCACAACAATGTCAGTGAGCACAACAACCTGGCTGCTTTGGTGTGACGGCGCACAGCTCCTCGCGGACCGGTCGCTAAAGGGCGGCCTAGTGGACACACCCCGGTTAGCGCAGACACGCGTGCATCCTCACCGTCAACCACGACGACCTGGCTCGTGGTGCTGATAGCGAACGTGGCCATCAGCACGGTCACAGTCGCAGACCGCCTGGATGCGCCTTAGCTCCTCGACATTTCCGCAACAACCGTCTACTTGCCGCTGTCGTGGCTGGGCCGATTTTGTTGGTAGCCTGACATTTCCGGCTCACAAGGCCATCGTGTGCGGGCTTGCCTCGATGTAGCTATGACTCGACAACGGCAGGGAAGCTGCCTCGGCCAGGACATCTATCCGAGGTGCACCGCTTGCGGTTTGGTAGGCACCACGATGACAGTCGGCCCGTCGGCATCCAGCGCGGCGGTGAATTCGTGGGCGAGCTTTTCGGTGGTGTCCACGTTGACCGCGCGACACCCGAAACCCACGGCCAGGGACGCGATGTCCAGGTCCGGCAAGTCCAGTCCCGGCACCCCCGGTGTTTTCTCCAGTTCCGCGAACGATTTCAGGATCGAGTATTCGCCGTTGCGCATTACGACAAACACGATCGGTAGCCGGTGGTGGGCCGCGGTCCAGATGGCCTGCACCGAGTATTGGAACGACCCGTCTCCGATGGTGGCCACCACGGTGCGCTTGACCCCGCGGGCACGGTCGCCCAGTGCGATGCCGACCGCCGCGGGCAACCCCCAGCCGATACCGCCGCTGGGGGTGGCGAAGAACGAAGCCGGTCGGGTGCTGGGCACGAATCGCACTTGTTGGGCCAGCGTCGATGTCGATTCGGTCACCAACGGCGAATCGGCGGGCTTGACGTTGCTCAATGTCGACCACACCGCGTCCGCCGACAGCGGTGCCGACCCGGTCACGTCAACGGCTGCGGTGGGCGCCTGCCTAGCTGGGACCGTCCGGTCGCTGTGATCGTCGACGATGTCCACCAGCTGCTCCAGGACGAGCAGCGTGTCCCCGAGCACGCTGTCACCGACCGGCGCCGTGGCGGCCAGTCGCGGATCAGCCGTAATCTGCAGCAGTTCAGTGCCCTCGGGCAGATACTCGCCCGCCACGTACGGGTAGTACCGGAAGACCTGCGCCCCGATCACCACCACCAGGTCGTAACCTCGCAGCATCTTGCTGACACCGTCGACGGTCATCGGCAACTGTCCCTGGAAGAGTCGATGATCCTCGGGGAACGACGCCCGGTCGGGCAACGCGCTGCTGTACACCGCTGCGCCGACCTTTTCCGCGAACGCCACACCGGCATCCCATGCGCCGCTGCGATCGACCTCGGGCCCGAACACCAGCGCAGGCCGCTGCGCGTGGTTGATCCGGTCGGCGAATCCGCGCAGCCGCTCGGCATCCGGGCTGACCCGGTGACTGACCGTGCGGATCACCGCCGGCCCCAGCGCAGGTTTCTCCCAGTCGTCAAGTGGGATCGACAAAAACACCGGGCCGGCCGGTGGCTGCAGCGCTACCGTGTAGGCGCGCATGAACGCCGCGGGCACGTCCTCGGCGCGGGCGGGCTGATAGGCCCATTTCACCCACGGCTGCGGAAACACATTCTCGTCCGGATTGCTCAGATACGGTTCGCACAAAACCATTTCGCGGGTCTGTTGACCGGCCGTGACGATCAGCGGGGTGTTGCCCTTGTAAGCCGCCACCAGGCTGCCCATCGCGTTTCCGGTTCCCGCAGCGGTGTGTATGTTGACCAGTGCGGGCTTGCCGGTGGACTGCGCGAACCCGTCGGCCATCGCCATCACCGAGGCCTCTTGCAACCCCAGCACATAGGTGAAGTCGTCGGGAAAGTTCTTCAAAAACGTCTGCTCGGTGGAGCCCGGGTTGCCGAATACCGTCGTCAACCCTAGTTCGCGAAGCAGGTCGTAGGTCACCTCGTGGACGGATTTTTTATCTGCCATCTCGCTTCCCGGGCCTTTCTTGCAGGTGAGCACTCCCAGCGCGTAATTGCGCACCTTAACAACATCACCCGAACCACCGATGCGCGTCAATGTGCAGGTTGACAACGTCAAACCTGGACCGTTGTCACGGGAAACAACGAGCCCAAAGATCCTGCGCGCCCAGAAGCAGCCCCGTGTGATCTGACACAACAACAGCTGCCGATCGTTGTTGATCAGGACATCGACCTCGTCAGATATTCTTCCGATGATTTGGGGACCGGTGCCGTTTGCGGATCGATTTCACAGGGATTCTTACGAAGCCGCTCCTGCCAGCTCAAACCGAACCGCATGTATCGCGCGTCTCGAAAGGAAAGGAGCCAGGTTGAGGTAAATGGCCAGATTGATTATGGGCAGGTTTAAGGCAAGCGAACGTGAACAGCGATCACAACAAGGAGATGGACTATGAGTGCAGCAGAAAAGCTGGCGGAACGCATAGTCGCCAACTACGACAATCCGTTACAGAGCAGCACGATAGACGTACCTGCACATGTTGAGTCCTTGCTACAAAGCTTAGGGGCACAACTTCCGATTCCGGAGGTAAGGTCACCTATTACGGCTCTGATCCCATCACGCCGGATCGATTGCCATATGGAGCTATCAGCGCAATCCCGCTCGCGGCCAAGGCGATTCTGATCGCCAAGATATGGAAGGAGCGTACCGGCGAGGGGCAGGATATTCACGTCGACGTGCGTAAGGCTTTGCGGCGCCTCACACCGTTCCTCGACGGGAAGTGGGAACTAGTCAATGGATTCCCCGGACGCACAGATCCATACAGCCCATGCTCCGGCGGTCCGGATATTGTTCCCACCGGGGACGGCAAATGGATTATGTTCGCCGAGATTTATCCCGCTTTACGCCAGCACGCACTCGATCTCCTGAAACCCAAGGCGGCTCGTATGAAGCGATACGCGACGCGGTGAAAGAGTGGAACGGTGAGGAACTCGAACAAGCCGGTGAGAAAGCGGGCATCCCCATGCCGCTCGCCCGCAACATCAAAGACGTACTGAAGATGGATGCCTTCACCAAGAACCTGGGACTGATGCCTCTGGTCAGCATCGAGAAAGTCGGCGAAAGCGATCCAATACCATTTACGCCCAATCCGAAGACGCCGCTCGACGGTATCCGCCTACTCTCATCAAGCCACGTCATTGCAGCCCCTTCGATCGGGCGCGCAATGGCCCTGCATGGCGCCGACGCGCTCAACGTGTGGCGGCCATCCGATGTCGAGCACACCCTCTGGCACTACACCTCGCATGTCGGAGTGCGCTCCACGATGCTTGAGTTGGGTAACAACGAAGGCCATGCGAAGTTCCGTGAGCTCCTGTCCAAGGCCGACGTATTAGTCACGAATCGCCGTTCGGGATGGCGGCAGCGATTCCACATCAAGTCGGAGGAAGTGATTAAAGAGCGCCCCGGTCTGATCGATACACAGATTACCTGGGCCGGCGAAACCGGGCAGTGGTCGAATCGCGTCGGCTTCGACGTCACGGCCACTTTCGCGTTGGGCCTCGACAACATTGAGGGTAGCGACGACAAGCCAGCACATCCGTCGATCTACGTGGCCTGCGACTACGCGGCAGGTTGGCGCGCCACCTGCGGCATCCTGTCGGCCCTGCTCCGGCGTGCCAAGGAGGGCGGAAGCTACCGCGTCAGAGTTTCGTTGGTACGCACGGCTCTCTGGCTTCCTGAGTTGGGCATCTTCGATCGCAACCACGCGAAAAAGACAGCCGGCTCAAATGATGAGCACCTCTATCCGGATCCCGATGGATTCGTTGTCGATACGCCAATGGGCCGCTATACCGGCGTCAAGGAAATGATCGAGATGTCCGAAACGCCAGGCGAATACAAGTATCCCCTCACTCCGTTGGGTTCCTGGCAACCAAGCTGGCTCTAACCGGGTCAGCCCAGCACAGTTTGGTCTTGACGTCAAAGACAGGCCCGTTGCGCCTTCCCACGTTCCTGACGGCATACACCACACTATGCATTGTTCGGAGACACACCGATCAGATGCCGACGTTGTCACCTGTGCCATCGACGCGGGCTCGCCACGGCGAAACACTTCGGGCATGGAAGCTTCACATAGGACGGATCCGATGCCATGAGCTCACCCGACTACGGCACGGTCGGGGTGGAAAACCGGACCCGTACCCTTTTCGGTCAGGTCATGTGGTCCGTGGCCGCTACCGCCGGCCTATTCGCGCTCGGTGCCTACCTGGGCCGCAACCTCGGCAATGGCTGGGCGTTCGTATTCTTCATCCTGGCGTTCGCCTGTCTGATCGGCATGCGGTTCGCCATCCGCAGCTCCGCTGGTCTGGGCATCGCACTGCTGTTCGGTGTGGGGCTGCTGCTGGGGCTGGCAATGTCACCCACGCTGGTCTACTACGCCAACACGGACCCCCAGGCGCTGTGGGAGGCCGGCGGTGCGACGGCTCTGTTCATCGCTGGCTGCGGCGCCTTCGGTTACGCCACCCGCACCGATCTGTCCGGCATCGCCCGCGTCGGCTTCTGGGCGCTACTTGCGCTCATCGGGTTCGGCGTCGTGTTGATCTTCGTGCACATTCCCGGCGGTGCCGTCATCTACTCGATCCTCGGGCTGGTCATTTTCGCAGGTCTCACCATGGTCGACTTCCAGCGGCTCCGCCGATCGACGGATCTGGACTCGGCACCGTCTATCGCTGTATCGATCTTCCTGGATGCGCTCAACGTGTTCTCGTTCTTCCTGCAGCTGTTTGGAGGCAGGAACCGGGACTGAGCACCGCCTCACCCGTCATATCAGCCGGACGGTGCTATGCGCGGGGTGCAAAACCTCAGCGTTGTAGATGCCTCCATCATCCCCCGAGTTCCCTCGACGGTCACCAATCTGACCACCATCATGGTTGTCGAGCACATCTACCGCCGGGCCTATGCGCGATAACGACCGCGCCGCCGCAGACCAACAAAGCCTGCCTTTGCGATAACTCCCTTAACAAAATGCTCACTGCTGGTCGGCGTAGAAAGCGTGGTGGCCGCTTCACTTGAGCGTCGACTTCCCAGTACGGCATCGCAATGCAGGGTAAACCCGGTCATGGGATGAGGCGTTGTTGGATCCAACACCGCCCAGCGGTGCTCGTTGTCACTGATTCTATCGACAGGTAGCCAACCCGGCCCCATCGTCAAAGCATGGGAGGCATTGCGCCCGGGAAGTTTTCATGACCAATTTGAGCCTGTATCTCGTCGAGTCGGCAGACATGTACCCTGATAGTCCCGCGCTGCGCTGCGACGGGGCCACAACAACGTTTTCGGAGCTGGCCGATAACGCCGCACGGTTCGCCGCCTACCTCGCCGACCGAGGTCTGCGCCCGGGTGACCGGGTGGGGGTCATGTTGGCGAACCGTCCCGAGTTCGCGATGGTTTTCTACGGCGTGCTGCACGCAGGAGCGGTTGTGGTGCCGATGGATCCGCTGCGAAGCGCCCGCGAAGTCGAGTTCGTCTTGACCAACACCGGTGCGCGCCTGCTGGTCGTCGCACCTTCAGGTGGGGTTGCGGCTACCGCCGGTGCGCTGGCCGCCGGGGTTCCCCCAATCGTTGTCGGCGAGCACACGCTCGAGCAGCTGACCAGCGGCTTTCTCGGGCAGGCGTGGCCGGTAACCCGCGCCAGCGACGACAACGCGGTCATCCTGCACACGTGCGGCACCACCGGGGCGCCCAAGGGCGCCCAACTCACCCACCGCAACCTGGTCAGCACCCAAGCCGTCATTGCGCGCAGGCTGCTCAACATTGGGCCCGACGACGTCGTACTGGGTTGCCTGCCTCTGTTTCACGCGTTCGGGATGACATGCGGTCTGGGAGCGGCCATCTCCACCGGCGCGACGCTGGCACTGCTTCCCACGTTTGACCCTGGCAAAGCGCTGCAAATGATTGCGGCCGAACGCGTCACCGTCTTCGAGGGCCTACCCCCCATGTACCCGGCGATACTCGCGGCCAGCCCCGGCCACGACCCGAACTTCGGCTCGTTACGGGTCTGCATCTCCGCGGGCGCGGCGATGCCAGTGGAGGTGCTGCGCCGGTTCGAGGGCAAGTTGGACTGCACGGTGCTCGAGGGCTACGGGCTGCCGGAAACGTCAGGACCGGCGTGTTTCAATCATCCCGCCGCGCTGCGCAAGGTCGGTTCGATCGGCACACCCATCGACGGCGTGCAGATGCGGGTGATCGACGAACACGCCACCGAGGTGCCGATCGGGACACCAGGCGAGATTCAAGTCCGCGGCCACAACGTGTTGAAGGGCTACTGGAACTTGCCGGAGGCCACCGCGGACGCCTTCGTCGACGGCTGGTTTTCGACTGGCGACATCGGCCGGGTCGACGAGGACGGCTATTTCTTCATCGTTGCCCGCAGGAACATCTGATCATCCGCGAAGGATACAATGTCTATCCGCGCCGCGATCGAAGAAGTCCTCTGCGAGCACCCGCATGAAGCGCCCGACGTTGTGCCGCGGCAGAAATTCAGCCAACACGGGCGCTGCGCGGACGGCGCGGGATCAACACGCGCAACGCACCTGTTGCTTGTCGTCGCGACTAATCTCCGCACGACGATTATGTCTCGGCGAACAATGACCCGTTGCCGCCGAGCGTCGACAATCAAATTAGGCGACTTCCAGTCGGCCTCAGGGTAACAACGGTTGGCGATGAGCGGCCTTAGGTGATGAAGGAGTTTCTGGTGGCAAACACCGATCTGAGCACAGAGTTCGACAAAATTTCCGACAAAGCAAAAATGGCCACGCAACATCTCCGTGCGGCCAGTCAGTCCACCAGAGATCAGCTTGCTGCCGACGCCGCCAGCGCACGGGATAGGGCAACTGCAGCCGCCAATCAGTTCAAGGACAAGGCAGATGGTGCCCGCGACAAGGCGTCGTCGCATTGGCAGGACATCCGCGCCAAGTGGCAAGCCCATGTCGCGGAGGTGCGGACAAGCGTCGAGGAGAAGAAGGAACAATTCGACGCCGACGCGGCGGATGCGGACGCGAATATAGCCCTTTCTTATGCACTTGATGCCATCGATTTCGCGCAGGCCGCTGTCGACGAAGCCGAGTACGCATCGCTCGATGCGATGTATGCACGCGCTGCCGCGGACTCGCACCGTACCTGATCCCGGAGCGACTAAAAATGACCGCCGCGACGCCGCGATGAGTCACGACTGGCCAGTCGCGCCGCTTACAGACGCCGTCACCACCACTGACAAATCGATTGCGCTGCAGTCGCAATGGGTAATACCAGTCAGGCCGCGATGACGCCGTCGAGGCGAGCGCACGATCTCGTCGACCATTTGACCAACAGTTTTGCCTCAAAGACTCGGTATTGGTGGCTGCTTGTTATCGCCGGCGTGACCTGGATCGTGATCGGACTCGCGATCCCGCACTTTGCCTATGCCACCGTAGCGACTCTCGCCATACTTGCCGGTGTGTTCTGTCTGGTGGCAGCGGCCAATGAGGTAATGGCGGGCGCGATGCTGTCATCCCGAGGTGGTCAGATAGCCCGCGGCTTGCTGGCGGTGCTGTTCGTCGTCGCGGGCGTCGTGGCATTCCTCGGCGTGGACGCCACAGTCGTCGGGTTGGCCGCGGTGATGAGCTTCCTTTTCATCTTCTGGGGAGCCATCGGTGTCCTCACCGCCATCGCTGCCAACCGAGAACACGGGTGGTGGGTTCTGCTGATTGCAAGCCTCACCGAGCTCGCGATCGGGTTGTCGGTCACGGCTTCGTTGAAAGCGCCGATCGCGGCGCTGCTGACGTGGACCACCGCGGGGACGCTGGTTCACGGGATCGGCGAGATCGCGTTGGCCTCCCTGGTCCGCGGGATTGGCCGACACGTTGCCGCGCGACGATAGCGTCACGCGGACATGGCACACGCCTCGACACAAGATGCGCCGAGTTGGAGGTTCAACATGACGCCGACCGCAGCGGGTGCGGAGCGCCGCCGGGTCGATGGCTTCGGCCGGCTCGATTTGGGCTTGCGGCAAGCCAGTGACTGGTATTTGTGGGGACCGTATATGAGCGAACGCCAGTGGGGCACGGTCCGCGAGGACTACAGCGCCGACGGCGAAGCGTGGACCTACCTGCCGCACGATCACGCGCGCTCGCGCGCCTACCGCTGGGGCGAGGACGGGCTGGCCGGCTTCTGCGACATCGAGCAGCGGCTGTGCCTGGCGCTGGCGTTGTGGAACGGGCGCGATCCCATTCTGAAGGAGCGGGCCTTCGGCTTGACCGGGGCCGAGGGCAATCACGGCGAGGACGTCAAGGAGTACTGGTGGTACCTCGACGCGCTGCCCAGCCACGCGTGGAACAGTTGGCGCTACCACTACCCGCAGCGGGCATTCCCCTACCAGCAGCTGCTGGATGAGAACCGCCGGCGCGGCAAGTTCGATTTCGAGTACGAGCTGCTTGACACCGGCGTCTTCGACGACGACCGCTACTGGATCGTCGATGTGTCATACACGAAGGCTGACCCTACCGACGTACTGATGACGATCGGCGTGACCAACGCGGGGCCCGAGTGCGAACTGCTTCACGTGCTGCCGACTCTCTGGTACCGCAACACCTGGTCCTGGGACGTCGGGACGGCCGCGCCGACGCTGGCTGCTGCCGCCGGCACGGTGGCCGTCGAGCACCCCTTCCTTGGTGACCTCGAACTGCTGCCCGGGCCGGCCCCCCAGGGCGGCGGCCCGGAGCTGCTGTTCTGCGACAACGAGACGAATGTTGCTCGGCTGTACGGGGTCACGGGTGGCTCGCGGTGGCCCAAGGACGGCATCAACGACCATGTCGTGTCCGGGGCCGACACGGTCAGCCCGCAGCAGCGGGGCAGCAAGTGCGCGGCGTGGTACCGGCTCACGGTGGACCCCGGCGCGACCGCCGAGCTACGGCTGCGGCTGCGTCGGGCCGGCACCGGACCGGACTCGGCCACGGCGCTGGGCGCGGACTTCACCCGGGTGGTGGACCAGCGGCGCGCCGAGGCGGACGAGTTTTACGCCGAGCTCACCCCGGCCGCGGCGTCGCCCGACGAGGCCGCGGTGATGCGTCAGGCGTTCGCCGGGTTGCTGTGGAGTAAGCAGTTCTATTACTACGAGGTGGCCCGCTGGCTTGACGGTGACCCGACCCAGCCGCCACCCCCGGCGCAGCGGAGGTCTGGCCGCAATGCCCGCTGGCGCAACTTCGAGGCGTTCGACGTGATGTCGATGCCCGACACCTGGGAGTACCCGTGGTTTGCGGCGTGGGACTTGGCGTTTCACTGCGTCGCGCTGGTGCACGTCGATCCGGCGTTCGCGAAGTACCAGCTGTCGCTGCTGTGCCGCGAGTGGTTTCAACACCCCAACGGGGCGCTGCCCGCCTACGAGTGGGATTTCTCCGATGTCAATCCGCCGGTGCAGGCCTGGGCGGCGCTGGAGGTGTTTGGAATCGACGGGGGCCGCGACTTCGACTTTCTCAGCCGGATTTTCGACAAGCTGTTGGTGAACTTCACCTGGTGGGTGAACCGGGAGGACGCCAACGGCTCCAACCTGTTCGAGGGCGGGTTCATGGGGCTGGACAACATCGGCCCTCTGGACCGATCCCACCTTCCCGTCCGGGGTGTCCTGGAGCAGTCCGACGCCACCGGGTGGATGGCGGGGTACGCGCTGTCGATGGCCACGATTGCGGCGATCCTGCACGGGTCGGGACAGCGACCCGCGCTCGATTTGGTGCAGAAGTTCCTTGAGCACTTCGCCGGCATCGCCGACGCACTGGAGACGGTGGGCGTCTGGGACGAACGCGACGGCATGTTCTATGACCGCATCGTGCTGCCCGATGGCGAAGCGGTCCCGGTCCGCGTGCGCTCGATGGTCGCCATGATCCCGCTGCTCGCTGCGGCGGTGGTCAACGAGCAGGCCATCGACCAGTCGTTGGTGACGGACAAGGGGTTCGCCCACTACCTGCGACGCCGTGGGCTGGGCGGCACCGAGGACATGGTCGCCGCGGGGATCCTGCGCGGCACGCCCGGCGAGCGGCGGCTACTGGTCGGGGTAACCAGCCTCGAGCGGGTCCGTCGGCTCTGCCAAACCCTATTCGACCCCGCCGAGTTCCTCTCGCCGCACGGGCTGCGTTCCTTATCGGCCTACCACAGGGACCATCCGTACGTTTTGGACATCGACGGCGTGCGCGCCGACATCGACTACGAGCCCGCCGAGTCGACCACCGCGATGTTCGGCGGCAACTCCAACTGGCGGGGCCCGGTGTGGTTTCCGCTCAACTACCTCGCCGCGACGGCACTGGAGCGCTACCACGAATTCTTCGGCGCCGAGCTGACGATCGAATACCCGACCGGTTCGGGCACCAGCGTCACCCTCGACGCGGTCGCCTCCGATCTTTGGGAACGCATGGTGTCGATATTCCTTGTCGGCAGCGACGGATCCCGGCCCTGCTTCGGTGGGGTGGGCCGGTTTCAGACCGACCCCCGCTGGCGGAACAACCTGCTATTTTTCGAGTACTTCCACGGCGATAACGCCGCGGGCCTGGGCGCATCCCATCAAACCGGGTGGACCGGGCTGGTGGGCGACGTGATCCGCCGCCGCCACCGGGCCTACCCCGCGGTATCGCAGGTCATCCAGCGGCTCGTGCCGGGTGAGGAGACGCGATGAGCCCGAAAATCCTGCCCGGCCGCGCCGACCCGCTGGGCGCCACGCCCAGCGCCGACGGCACGAACTTCGCCGTGGCATCGGCCGGCGACGAGGTCACCCTGTGCCTGTTCGACCCCGATGGGGTCGAGACACGGCTGGTGCTGCCCGAACGTGACGGCGACACCCGGCACGGCTTTGCGCCCGGCGTGACATCCGGGCAGGCCTACGGTTTCCGGGTCAGCGGACCCTACGATCCCGCGCGCGGCCTGCGCTACAACCCGACCAAGCTGCTGCTCGACCCCTACGCCCGCGCGATCCACGGCCGGGTGCGGTTCGGGCCCGAACTCCTCGGTCACGCATCCGATGACCCCGGCGCCCCCAGCCCGCTGGACTCGGCCGCTCACGTGCCGCGCAGCCTGGTGATAGCCGCCCCGCCACCGGCCGTGCCCGGGCCGGGGCACGCGCTGGCCGACACGATCATCTACGAGCTGCACGTGCGGGGGTTCACCGCCACCCATCCCGGCGTGCCGGCGGATCTGCGCGGCACCTATGCCGGGCTGGCGCACCCAGCCGCGCTGCAACATCTGATCGACCTAGGGGTGACCGCGGTGGAGCTGCTGCCGGTGCACCACAACGTGCCCGAGTCGTTCTTGCTGCAGCGCGGCCTGACTAACTATTGGGGCTACAACACCATCGGGTTCTTCGCTTCCCATGCCGGATACTCCGCGGCGGTGCGCGCCGGTCAACCCGGCGGCCAGGTCGAGGAGTTCCGCATTATGGTTGCCACCCTCCACGCCGCGCGGCTGGAGGTGCTGCTCGACGTGGTGTTCAACCACACCGCCGAAGCAGGAGCCGACGGCCCCACGCTGTGCCACCGGGGGCTAGACAACGCGGCCTACTACCGCCTCGACCCGGCCGACCCGGCCCGCTACCTCGACACCACAGGTTGCGGCAATTCGGTCAACACGGGCCACCCGGTTGCGCTACGCATGGTCATGGACTCGCTGCGCTACTGGGTCACCGAAATGGGTGTCGACGGCTTCCGCTTCGACCTAGCGCCCACCCTCGGCCGCCAAGAGAGCGGCTTCGACCCCTTCTCGGCGTTTTTCGATCTCGTCGGCCAGGATCCGGTCATCTCGCAGGTGAAGTTGATCGCCGAGCCGTGGGATGTCGGCCGGTTCGACAGCTACGACGTGGGCCGGTTCCCGGCGCAGTGGAGCGAATGGAACGGGCGCTTCCGCGACACCGTACGCGACTGGTGGCGTAGCCACGACGGGCTGCTTGGAGACTTCGCGTCGCGTATGTGTGGTTCCGCCGACATCTACGGCGGCCCCGCCGCGGGGCGCAGGCCGAGCGCGTCGGTCAACTTCGTCACGGTGCACGACGGATTCACCCTCACCGATCTCGTGTCCTATGACGGCAAGCACAACGAGGCGAACACGGAGGACAACCGTGACGGCACCGACGACAACCGATCCTGGAACTGTGGGGTGGAGGGCCCAACCACCAGCCCCGACGTGCTGGCGCTGCGGGCCCGGCAGAAACGTGCTCTGCTGTTGACACTGCTGCAGTCGGCGGGCGTCCCGTTGCTGCTGGGCGGCGATGAGCTCGGCCGCACCCAGCGGGGCAACAACAACGCCTACTGCCAAGACAACGAGATCACCTGGTTCGACTGGTCAACGGTCGACCACGAACTGCTCAAGTTCACAAAGGACCTCCTCGCGCTGCGCCGTCGGCACCCGGTGTTCCGCAGGCGCCGCTTCCTGACCGGCCCCGCCGCCGCGGATCTACGCTGGTTCACCCCGGCCGGCACCGAGATGAGCCAGCAGAACTGGACCGACCCCGAGGCGCGCGCCGTCGCGGTTTTGATCGACGGCTCAACCGATCCAGACGTGGCGCCAGACGGCACACCGCTGGTCGATGACGACTTCCTCATCTTCGTCAACGCCTGGTGGGAGCCGCTGACCTTCCAGCTACCAGCGGATGTCTCAGCGCGGCGCTGGGACATCGTGTGCGACACCTTCGACCCGGCCCACACTGGCACGGCCGCGGCGCACGTGGACGTGGGATCGCGCTCTACGGTCTTACTCAGCTCGCTGGCCTCGCCCAGCCGCGTTGCTGGCGGCACAGCGTGAGTCCGATGAAATCGCGGGCGCCTCGGGTCGACGACGGCCTTTGGCACCGAGGATCCGGGAGAGGGCATCACTGCGTGCACCCGAAAGCGTCCTCAGCCCTCACACCGTTAAGGAGCGATGGTGAGCGAAGCCGGTTCCGGCCCTGACGAATTGGCTCCCTCCAATGCCGAGAACGCCGCCGCTACAGCACCTGGCGGCGTTGCCACCGAAGAGCCCGTCGCGACGGCACCACCCGGGCACACACCCCCGGCGAAAGCGCCGCCAGTGAATAAGAGGCCGTGGTGGGTGCGCCGCTACACGTTCACCGGCACCGCCGTCGGGCTGGTGCTTTTGTGGTTGTCGATGACCCCGTCGCTGCTGCCCCGCGGGCCGCTGTTCCAGGCGCTGGTCAGCGGAGTATCCGGCGCGATTGGTTATGCACTGGGCGTGTTGGCGGTGTGGCTGGCGCGCTACATGCGATCGAAAGACACCAGCCCGCCCGCGCCGCGAATGGCATGGGTCATGCTGGTCGCCGCCGCCGTGGTTGGCACCATCGGCATGATCTTCTGGTTCCACGTCTGGCAGGACCACGTGCGCGACCTGATGGGTGTCCCGCGGCTGACATGGCATGACTACCCATTGGCTGCGGCGCTGTCGATCGTGGTGTTGTTTGCGCTCGTCGAGATCGGCCAACTGATCAGGCGGCTAATTCTCTTCCTGGTGAGCAAGCTCAATCGCGTTGCCCCCCCACGGGTTTCGGCGGTGGTCGCGGCGCTGCTCGTGGCCGTGCTGATTTTCGCGATCCTCAACGGCGTGGTGGTCCGCTTCGCGATGCGAACACTGAACAACACATTCGAGGCGGTCAACAACGAGCAAAGTCCGAACACGCCGGCGCCGACGACGTCGCTGCGCTCGGGCGGCCCCGGCTCCTTGGTGTCATGGGCGTCGATTGGAAAACAGGGCCGCATCTTCGTCGCCGGCGGCCCCGCGATCGGGCAGCTGTCGGCGTTCAATGGCGCCCCCGCAATAGAGCCGATCCGCGCGTACGCCGGGTTGGGGTCAGCCCACGGCATCCGCGCCACCGCCGAGCTGGCCGCCCGCGAGCTCGAACGCACCGGTGGCCTGCAGCGCAAGGTCGTGGCCGTCGCCACCACCACCGGGACCGGCTGGATCAACGAGGCCGAAGCTGACGCGATCGAGTACATGTTCAACGGCGACACCGCGATCGTGAGCATGCAGTACTCGTTTTTGCCCAGCTGGCTATCGTTCCTGGTGGACAAGGAAAATGCCCGCCAGGCCGGTCAGGCGCTCTTCGAAGCGGTCTCGGCACGTGTGCGCGCGCTGCCGGAAGGACAGCGGCCCAAGCTGGTGCTGTTTGGCGAGAGTCTGGGATCGTTCGGCGGGGAGGCGCCGTTCCTGTCCGCCAACAACATCGTCGCGCGCACCGACGGTGCCTTGTTTAGTGGGCCCACATTCAACAACACGATGTGGCTGGAGGTGACCCGCAATCGCGATAAGGGCTCACCGCAATGGCTGCCGATCTATGAGCAGGGCCAGGACGTTCGATTCGCCGCCAGAGCCGACAACCTTGGTCGCCCGCCAGACCCGTGGGCCAACCCCCGCATCGTGTACCTGCAACACGCGTCCGACCCAATCGCGTGGTGGAACCCCGACCTGTTGCTGCGCAAACCGGACTGGCTGCGCGAAAAACGCGGCTACGACGTGCCGGGCGAGATGGAATGGATCCCGGTGGTGACCTTCCTTCAGGTATCGGCCGACATGGCCGTCGCCGTCGATGTTCCCGACGGGCACGGTCACCGCTACGTCAAAGACGTCGCTAACGGCTGGGCCGCGATCCTGCAGCCGCCGGCTTGGACTCCAGACAAGACTGAACGTCTGCGACTTATGTTGCACGCCAACGAATGAGGCCAAACGGCGCGGTGCTCGCGCACGGTCAGTTCCCCCTGATGAACGGGGGTTGGGCAAATTAGCTGACACCGCCGGCGGTAAGCCGGAACAAGATCTTGCGGGTCGGGGTCATCGCCATCTGGTCGGTCAACCGCCCGGCGATGGTGAAGGACCGATCCCTGAGTGCCGAACACGCTGCGGCACAAATGCGTTCCACCGCGCACCCGCTCGGGCCGCGGGGCGCCCATTTGGTCCGCTCCACGCGAACATCGGCGTTCGCACACGTGGGGAAGTCGGCGCACGTCCGACGCCATATATACGCGCGCTAGCTGCGGCGCATGGACAGCGGCGGCAGTCGGTTCGGGTCGTCTTCAAGTGCGCTGCGGTCCCAGCCGCCGAGCTCGGCGGCCGCCTCGTATGTGGTCTGCAAGAAGCGGGCGACCGCGCGGTCGGGGTCATCGGCAGTGCGCACGGCTTCGTAGGGCAGCAGGAATTCTTTGTGTTCGTCGCTGAAGTAGGCGGTGTCTGGTTCAACGCGGTGGCCCGAGAAACCTTCCGGCTCCGGGTATGCGTAGGAGTAGAACGCGCCCTCTTTACCGCCTCCGGGCCAAAAGCCGCAGCTGCTGAGTTCGCGTGAGTACCCCTCAGCCATCACCCAGTCCGGGCAGTTGGGGGCTCCTCCCGGATGCAGGGGGGCGGGCCGTCCGGAAAATCGTGTACAGGCTAAATCCAAAGCACCCCAGAAGAATTGGACAGGGCTGGCCTTTCCGACGAACGCCGCGCGGAAGTTGGTCATGACTCGGTGCGCCGCCACCAGCTGCTGCCAGAACGCGCGCGCCGCATCGGGATCGTATTCAGCATGCTGGTAGTCCTCAGCGAACGGGATAGCGGGTTCTACCTCGTTGGGCTTGCCTATGATATGCGATTCGATGCCGAGACTGTCGAGCGCCGAGAGCGTCTCTCCGTAAAACTCGGCGACCGGTTTGGCAACTAACGGCACCGCCTTCTGACCCCCGTCACTATGCCGGATCACAAGCATATGGCTGACGAAGTCGAATTCCATGTCGAACACCGCATCTCGGTATGGAACTGCAGCGGTGGTCAATCCCCGTGGACTCACATACAACGTCACTTGCCACCAGTGGTTCAACAGCGGCATGTGAACCATGCGGATCTTGCCGACGATCTGGGTCCACATATGCAAGGTGTCGCGTGTGGCCGGCCATTCGTCCACCATCAGGCATGGCCAGTCGTAGGTCCACGCGGGGCCGTTCATGTCGTTCCCCTGCACAGGTCGCCCAGCGTGCGAACGATTGACTTGGTCGAAAGGTCGTCGATCATGTATGCAACCCAATACCCGCTCATAGGCTCCACCCGCTCCGCTTCCGCTCTGCATGGCCAACTCGAGTCTGCCGGAAGCCGCCGCCCCTTGTCGATATCGATGCGCACAACGTCGCTGGCCTTTCGCGGGTGCCTGTGAACAACGGCGCCAGTTGCAACGTCCGCGATGACATGAAGCAAACCACTGAGACTATTCCGAAACACATCGACGCTGGCAGAAACGTCTCGATTACGTTGCGCCCGTGAGCAAGGTCGCGGATGCGTAAGCGTCCTATCGGTGAATCAGCATCCGCCCGCTGCGATTCCGCGTCGCTACATGAGACGCGGTAATGACAGCTCGGAGGTGTCGACCGGGATCGTCCCAGTTACGGTTTCCGCCGGCGTCCACTCGTCGGAGTCAGGCCCGGAGTCGGTCGCGCGATCCCGGTCATCGACTTTTTCACTAACTTGGGCTTCCTGTGTCGAGACGACGGGTGGTGTCGCCACTAGAGGCGCACGCCCACGCCTGGCGCGCGACGCACGCCAAGCTGTGAGGGGGTGCGATTGGCCATGCTGTCAGCAACGCTGTGGGTTGATCAATCAACGCATGTATGACGTAATCCACAGTTGGCATGTCCATCTCACGCGAAGGACGTGAATGGTTCAACTGCTCGAGTCCCGCTAAGCCGACGACGTTTGCGTCTGCCCGGTTTCGGCAGCCCGTCGACTGCTCTTGACGAGTCACGGCAAGGACCTCGGGTCGACGCGTCATTGCCTACGTGCCAACAGATTTCACGCACTTCGCTGGAGACTGAATTTCAGACATGGCATCACGCCGTCGCGGGGCAGTGTTTCGGGGCCAACACGTCCGACGCCGTCGGCAAGCAGTTTGCGGAATTGTCGTCGCCCGTCATGAAGCTGCGACATCACGGTTCCCAACGGGATGTGCATGATCTCCGCGATCTCCATGCAACGGAACCCCGCGACATCGGCGTAATACACAAATTCGCGAAATTGCCGCGGCAGTGCCGCCATTGCGGCCTTGAGGTCGTTGTCCGACAACGAATCTCTACATCAATCGGCGTTGCACTTCGAAGGCCAGACACAGTTCGGCTACATCACGCGGCCGGGTAAGGGAACGGCCGGTGCGCTGCTCGATGCGGTGCATCCGTTAGCGGACGGTATTGGGGTGACAGAACAGCATCTCCCCAGCGGTGCGCATCGGCCCGTCGTGGTCCAGCCACACCCGAAACGTCTCGAACAGGATTTCCCGCTCTTCGTCGGCAAGATCGGCGAAACACTCCATCACGGGGCTCGCGAGTTCGACCATCACTTCGGGTGCGCTGACCGCGGCGGTGGCCAGGATCGAGCCGTCAAACACCGACACCGGCGAGCCGGGGTCTGCCCGGCCCCGCAGCGTCACCCGGGCCTGACGTAGCCCCCGCGCGGTGTCGCGCAGATCGTCGAAGCGGGCGCTGACACCCACCCGGCCGATGGCTACCCGCGCCACCAGCGCCAGCACCGCAGCCAGGTGGCGGTCGGTCTTGACGTGCACGATTCCGACTTCCACGTCGGGCAACCCCCGCCACGCGGAGGACACATCCAGGCTGCGGAGCTTCGCCTCGATACCCGGCAGGGCGTCCACCCTGGACTGGGAGACATCGGCGGCAACCACCACGAATGGACCGGTACTCGGCAACCGAAGATAGTCGGCGGCCTCCCACAGGCTGCACCGCTCGAACAGCCGGCCCCGCATCAGGGCATCGATGAGCTCTGACCGCTTCATTTCGTCGCGCACGACCCGGCGGGTCTGCTCCTGTCGGTACCCGGCGGCCATTGCGCCGGTGAACACGTCCTGAGCGGTCAGTAATTCGGCGGTCAGCGTATGCAACGCATCGCCATTCATGTCGGGCCGGGTCGCGGCCTCGGCGGCTACGGCCTCCCACACCCGCCGGAAACCGACCCGATAAGCCTCCATCACCGACGACAGCGGCACCCCGTCACGCGCCCGCTCAACCCCTAGCCGGGTGGCCGCGGTCACGTTGAAATCGCCACCGGCGGCGATCGCCCCAAAGATCGCTCGCACGTTGGCGGCACAGCCCGCAGCCACCACGTCGAACGGCACCGCCGCGGTCGCCCCGTAGAGCCGCACCTCGCGGGTGATTGCACGCGCAAGCAGGATCGACACTTCATCGGTTCGCCGGTACACCGCGTCTGCGACGTCAGCGACCTGTTGCAGCACAATGTCGCTTTTCATGGAGGGCACATTAGGTACCGACCGGGCCCGGGCAGTTGTTCTCACGAGACGAAGATGGCCGACATTGTTGTTGTCGGGAGCGGCACGGTGCAGGGGAGGCAGCGCCCTTGCCTACCGATCACGGTCGACCCAAAGTGCTCCCACCACCATCGCCGGCAATCGCGCTGCCGTCTATGTGACCGGTGGCTAAGAGCGAGCCGCTTCGCTTGACCGCTCACATTCGCCAGTGAGCGAGCCTATGGTTTGGGGATATGAGCACGACAACACACCCTGTCGGCGACCAGCGTGGCGCCGCTCCTGATCCGCACATCGTCGAGCTCGGCGAACTCATGCTGGCCCGCGCCCCGAGACTGGGAAAAGCGATGGCGGATCTGCTCTGCCGCGAGATCGACGTCTACCGCGAGGGCACCGTCGTCACGAAGGAGCAAGTGGCCGAAAGTTGCGTGGCGAATGTGACGTTCATCTTCGACTCGCTGGTCGGGCACGCCGATGTCGGCGTTTCTCCCGCGGAGCGGACCGGTACCGAACGCGCGCTCGCCGGTGTGCCGCTGCCGGCGGTGATGACCGCCTACCGGATCGGTTTCCGATTCATGTGGGAGGAAACCCTTGCCACCGCCCGGGCTGCGGCGATACCCACCGACTCGATCCTCAATGCCACCGCACGTGTCTTCGTTGCGCAAGACACGTTCACTCAGGCGATGGCCAGCGCCTACCGCCAACAGCTGACCACGCAGATTCTACAGCGGGAGGAAGAACGATCGGCATTGGTCGAAGCGCTGCTCTCCCACAGGATCACTGACAGCCAAAGCCTCTGGGAGGCAGCAGATCTGCTGCGGCTCCCCACCTCGGGACCCTACGTCGTCGTAGCGGCGGAGTTGCGTGCGATCGGGAAGCTGGGATTACCGACAATCGAAAACAAACTGTCCGTACGCGACATCCGGTCAGCATGGCGCCTGCTGCCGGACTTACAGGTCGGCATCGTCCATCTGCGGGGCCACGCGACGCCATCGGCGCTCGGCAAGCTCGTCGAGGTGCTGCAGCAGGCCGCGACCGCGCGAGTCGGCATCAGTCCGCCGTTTCGCGAGCTGGCCGAAACCAGCGACGCACTGCGATTCGCCCGACTGGCGGTCACCGGGAAGCCATTGGCCGACTCACTCGTTGCCGTCTTCGACGACACCCCGCTTGCCGTCGCGGCGGTGAGCGCCCCGGAGGTCATGGCGAAGATCAGGTCCGTGGTGCTCGGGCGGCTGAACGGACTTCCCGCCGAGGAGCGCACGCTGCTGCTCGATACCTTTCAGGCTTGGTTGCAGGCGGGCGGCTCCGCCAATGACACCGCGGCGAAAATCTATTGCCATCCCAACACCGTGCGGCACCGGCTGCGCCGCATCGAGGAGTTGACCGGTCGATCACTCTCGCGGCCAACAGATCTCGCCGAGCTGTGTCTGGCGTTCGAGGTCGAGCTTCGACTGCCCTAGGCGACCCTGGGAGATCCTGTCAAGCCTTCGCCTTCGTCCGGCTTCGAACCTGGAACGCCGTGATGACGTCGATAATGCCGATGGCGATCAGCCAGCAGCCGGCGACCAGGGTCAGGACCGCGATCGAGTCGATCGGCGAGATGATCAGCACGCCGCCGCCGATAACGATGATCACACCGGAGAACGCCTGCCAGCCGCGTCCGGGCATGTGGTCGAAGGATAGCGCCGACGCGAGCAGAGTCATCCCGCGGAACACCCAGCCGATACCGATCCACAAGGCCAACAGCGTGACCGCCTCGAATTTGTCGCGGAAGCAGAAGAACCCCAGCACCAACGACACGACGCCGGTCAAGAACGCCAGCACTCTCATTGCGGCGCCGGTGTGCGTGCCGAACGCGGCAAACACATATCCAATTCCAGATACCACCAGGTAGATGCCGAACAGGACACCCGCCACCAACAATGACGGGCCTGGCCAGGCCAGCACGATGACACCGAGCGTGACAGCCACGATGCCGATCAGGAGAAGCAGCTGCCATGCGCTACGCGCAAGCTGATGCAGCGGACCTTCGAAAACAGTCTTGTCGCTAACAGTCATTCCAATATCGTTAGTCAGAATCGACGTAAAGAAAGTATCCCCGGCGACACAATTCAGCATCGCGCATTGGCATCGCGAACAATGTTCGGCTGAAACTGCTGATGTATGGCGCGCGGTCGCGCCCCGTAACGGAGCCCCTCCGCGACCAATTTGTCGCTGAGAGACAAGAACGCGTCGCGAGTTGGTTGGTTCAGGACATGACCACACTGTGCTGGCGTCGGTACGTTTTGCAACGAACCCGATGATTCGATTCCACTGGGTCTAATTATCAAGTCCCACAATCCATTCCTACTGTACCGCTTCGCGGAGAAACCTAGGTGAAACCATGTTACTGCCCGCCCTCATCATGCTGATGGTCCTGTTCCCCGTGCTCCTGCCGGCGATCATCACCGCTGTCCACCTTCTCACCGGCCAGGCGCGGACCAGCACCCAAGAGCGCGTTGCGGCCAACTTCCCGCGGCGCACGGCATCCCGGCGTCTCGCCGTTCCCGCCGCCGCGTGACTTGTTGCTCTGCACCCACCCCCACCGGGCCCGCACCAACAGGTGCGGGCCTGCTCATTTCGGCCGCAGAACCGCGGGGCCGTACCAGTGGCACGCGAGCAGCGCGAGTTCTACTTCGAGCCGGTCGCTGCCGATCTCGCGGCCGCGCCGGGCGACGGCGCGGCCCACGCGATACTTCACCGAGTTGAAGTGCATGTTGAGTTCCTCGGCGGCCACCTTGTAGCTGGAGCCGCAAGCCAGATACATCCGCAACGTCTCACGCAGCCGCGCGTCGTTCTCGTTGTCGCCGGCAAGGTCTCCAAGCACGGCGGCCACCCACTCGCGGGTGTCGACCACGTCGCCGCCGAGACGCGCCACCACGGACAACCCCGGATCACTGGCGGCGATGACCGTCGGCGTCGACGAATTGGGCCGCTCTCGGACGATCGCGACGGCGCGGGCATCCGCTGCCTCCCGGTGTGAGCGGCGAAAGCCTTCGATGCCGCTCGCCACCGTCCCGATTGCCACACTTGGCGAGTCCGGGCGGGTCAGCGCGAACCGGCGGACTTTCGCAACGACGGCATCGGCATCGGTCACCACGGCGCGATACGGCAGCCACCCCCACCCACAGCTTCGATCGGCGGGAACGAACAGCGGGCCGGCACCGGCACCGGCGGCTTCGCCCAGTTCGCGAACAAACCGTTGCAGCCTGGCAAGGTCGTCGCCTTCGGTGCCCAGGTCCGGGTACCACATGATGAGCCCCAGGTGATGCCACAGCAGCGGATAACGGATCGACGTGGTTGCCGCATCGACATCGATGGCCTTGTTCGCGGCCAGAACCTCACGCACCCGCAGGGCACGAAGGCTGTTCTGGTTCTCCAGCCAGCGTTCGCGTTCGTCTTCGTAGACAGCGACGACTTGCTGCGACATCCAGTCGATGTACCCGAACATGGTGGCGGTGATCGCCTCGATCACCTCCACTCTCATCGGTTCCGGGATTTCGATCGCGCGCAATTCTGCGAAAACCGCCTCATTCATCCAGCGCTGACCGAGCCGATAGGCGCGCACCAGCGCGTTGACGGGCACCCCGTGCTGTGCCAATCGGCGGGCGTACTCCAACGCTGCGGTGGGGGCCTCGACGCGCTCGACCGCGATGTCGTAGCGCAACGCGTACAGGAGCGTGTCCACGTTGCCCTCGACACTGGTGCCGAGCAACTCCACGAGCGCGGGATCGCCGCGCAACTCGGGGATCTGCCCCTCGAGGGAGCGACGAAGCTTCGAGGACACGTCGGCCACCCGTCCGTGCAATCGGCCGGCGACCTCGGCGACGTAACCGTTCACCCCGACATCGCTGTCAAGAGGTGGTTTCTTCACCTCAATGACGTTAGACCCGGTTGTCGCCCAGCGATAACACCTTCGGGCAGTTTTGTCGATCCGCGACTGTGTCACGCCGCGCGCAATTCCTAATGTTGTAGCCACTCTCGGCAAACAAATGTCAGAAGGAGCGAAGACAATGGGATTCACACAACCGGATCTCGCCACAGTCGACCCGGATACGTTCTTGCAGAAGCCGCTGATGGAGCGGATGCGGATCCTCGCCATCGACTGGGGCGAAAAGGGCTTCGGCTCGCCGAGGATGATCCACACCATCTACATCGTGAAGCTGGTCGTGTTCTTCGCTATCGGCGGCATCACCGTCGCGACGGCGACGTCGGGGCTGCCCGCCTTCTGGCATGTGACCGAATGGTGGAACCAACCAATCGTCTACCAGAAGGTCATCCTGTGGACCGTGCTGCTCGAGGCTATCGGCGTGGCCGGCTCCTGGGGGCCGCTGGCCGGCAAGGTCAAGCCCATGACCGGCGGCATCCTGTTCTGGGCCCGACCGGGCACCATCCGGCTGCGCCCGTGGAATTGGGTGCCGTTCACCAACGGCGATCGGCGCACCTGGTTCGACATCGCGCTCTATTTGGCACTGCTGGTGAGCCTCGCGGTCCCGCTGCTGTCACCGGGCGTGCACAACGACTCGCTCTCGAAGGCGTTGCCGGACAACACATCGGGTCTGGTGAACCCGGCCCTGCTGATCACGCCGATCGCGCTGCTCGTGCTGGTCGGTCTGCGGGACAAGACGATCTTCCTGGCCGCCCGCGGCGAGCAGTACTTGCCGGTCCTGGTCATCTTCGAGGTGTTGCCGTACTCGAACTTCACCAACATGATTGTCGCTTTGAAGATAGTGATCGTGGTGGTTTGGGTTGGTGCCGGCTTCTCGAAGTTCGGTAAGCACTTCTCCAACGTCATTCCGCCGATGGTGAGCAATACAATATTCGCGCCCAAATGGGTGCGACGGGCCCACTACTGCGAATTCCCGCGCGATATGCGGCCATCGCGGCTGGCGGACTTGATGGCACACGTCAATGGCACCACGGTCGAGATCATTGCTCCGCTGATCCTGTTCTTCTCCACCAACAAGTGGGTGACGCTGGTTGCGGCGCTGTTGATGGTGGGCTTCCACCTGTTCATCATCTCGACCTTCCCGCTTGCGGTGCCGCTGGAATGGAACGTGGTCTTCGCTTACACCACGATCTTCTTGTTCCTCGGCTTCCCGAACTGGAACGGATACGCCCCGTGGAACATGTCGCCGCCGTGGCTGGCCCTGATCATCGTCGCCGCGCTGCTGTTCTACCCGATCCTGGGCAATCTGCGGCCGGACAAGGTGTCCTTCCTGCCCTCGATGCGGCAGTACGCGGGCAACTGGGCCTCGGCAGTGTGGACCTTCGCGCCCGGTGCCGAGCAGAAGCTGAACCGGGTCACGCGCACGGCGTCCAACCAGATCGACCAGTTCGTCGCGGCCGGCTACGAGCCCAAGTGGGCGGAGATCACCCTGCAGAAGACCATCGCGTGGCGAACCATGCACAGCCAGGCCCGCGGCCTGTTCTCGCTGCTGTTGACACACTTGCCCGACGTCGACACCCGCACCGTGCGCGAGGGGGAGTTCGTGTGCAACTCTCTTATCGGATTCAACTTCGGCGACGGTCACCTGCACAACGAAGACTTGATCCGGGCCGTGCAGCGCGAAGCCGCATTCGAGCCGGGCGAGTGCGTCATCGCGTGGGTAGAGTCGGAGGCCTTCGGTAGCGGTGTTCAACACTACAAGCTGATCGATGCCGCCCTCGGGGTCATCGAGCGCGGGACCTGGAAGGTGGCCGACGCGGTCGCCGAACAGCCCTGGCTGCCCAACGGCCCCATCCCGACTCAGGTGAGCTGGTCGCTGCGCGGCACCAAGCCGGCCGCGGTCGCCGAAGATCAGGACCACGGTCACGGAGCGCTGGCATGAGTACCGCACTGGTGGTGGGCGGCGGGCCCAATGGGCTCGCCGCCGCCATCTCCCTGGCTGCCGAAGGCGTGCAGGTCACTGTGCTCGAGGCCGCCGACGAAGTCGGCGGTGGCGCCCGCAGCAGCGAGGCGATCATCCCCGGCCTGCTGCACGACCACTGCTCGGCAATCCACCCGATGGCCGTCGGCTCGCAGTTCCTCAGCCACTTCAACCTGGAGCGGTACGGCCTCTCGTGGCGGCGGCCGGAGATCGATTGTGTCCATCCCCTCGACGACGGCAGCGCTGGCGTGCTGTACCGCTCGGTGGAGCAGACCGCGGCCGGTCTCGCTCGCGACGGATCGCGGTGGCGGCTCGCCTTCGGCTACCCGGCCGCCCGGTTCGACGCACTCAGCGAGGACATCATGCGGCCCCTGCTGCGGTTCCCGCACCATCCGCTGATGCTGGCCCGGTTCGGTGCGCCCACCGTGCTTCCCGGATCCGCGTTCGCCCGGCTGTTACGCACCGAGGAGGGGCGGGCGTTGTTCGGAGGTGTTGCGGCCCATGCCTTTCGGCCGCTGCACTACCCGATGACCTCCGCTATCGGGATGGGCATCATCGCCGCCGGCCACCGGCAAGGCTGGGCGGTGGCCGAGGGTGGGTCGCAGTCGATCACCAACGCGATGGTCGCGTTGCTGGGCGACCTGGGCGGCAAGATCGAGACCGGTGTCCGAGTCGAGACGGCATCGCAGCTGCCGCCGGCGGACGTCACGATGTTCGACCTGGCGCCAACCGCGGTCGCCGGAATACTCGGGGACCGTCTTCCGCGCCGGATCTCGCGTGCCTTCAAGAGGTTTCGGCGCGGCCCCGGTGCGTTCAAAGTCGATTTCGCCGTCGAGGGCGGCGTGCCCTGGACCAACCCCGACGCCCGCCGGGCCGGCACGGTGCACGTGGCCGGGACCTATTCCGAACTCGCCGCGACCGAGCGTGACATCCACGCCGGCCGCATGCCGGAGCGGCCGTTCGTGCTGGTTGGTCAGCAGTATCTGGCCGATCCGCAACGCTCGGTGGGCAATACGCATCCGGTCTGGAGCTACGCGCACGTCCCCAACGGTTACGCCGGAGACGCGACCGAGGCGATCGTCACCCAGATCGAGCGGTTCGCCCCCGGTTTCCGGGAACGCATCATCGGGTACCAAGTCCGCTCGACGACGCAGATGGAAACCTACAACGCCAACTACGTCGGAGGCGATATCGTGACCGGCGCCAAGGACATTCGCCAGCTGACGTTCGGCCCGCGAATCACGTTGTCGCCGTATAGCGTTGGAGTGCCGGGAATGTACATCTGCTCGGCGGCCACCCCGCCGGGGCCCGGCGCGCACGGCATGTGCGGCGCCAACGCCGCCCACCTCGCGCTCGCCCACCTGGCCCGGCGAGCGTAACGCGGCTGCGAACAACCAAGCGGGCGCCGGTTTTCGCAGTGGCGTTACTCTCGCGCGCCAGAAAGGCCAGAAGGGTACTTGTAGAAGCCCTCGCCGGTCTTGACGCCGAGCTTGCCCGCGTCGACATAGGCCTGCAACAAGTCCCGCACGTTCTTCGGTAGGTGCGGGAACTCTTCGGCGTAGTGGTTCTCGATGTCGAGCACAACGTCGAGCCCCACCAGGTCCATCATCTGGAACGGCCCGGCCGGGACGCCCCAGTTGACCTTGAACATTCCGTCCACATCCTCCGGGCGGGCCACGCCCTCGGCAACCACGGCCAGCGACTCGCGTTTGATGGCTGCCCAGATGCGATTGAAGATGAAGCCGGTACTCTCCCGGCGCGCCTCGAAGGGGTACACGCCGAACTCGGGCAGGACGCCCAGCAGGGTGTCAAGCAAGGCGCGGTCCGTCTCACCGTCGGACATCAGGTCGACCGCGTTGACCTCAGGTGGCATGTAAAAATGCATGTTGCACAGTCGCCGTTTGTCGCGCACATCCTCGGCCATCAAGCGCGACGGGTACGACGACGAGTTGGTCGCGAAGATGGTGTCGGGCGGCGCGGCGCGGTCGATCTGGCCCCACAGCGGGATCTTGATCTCAAGCCTCTCCGGGACGGATTCAACGGCAAGCCACGCGTTGTCCAACGCCTCGTCGAGCGAACTTGCGCCCATCGCGGTGCCGACTTCGCCAAATCCTCTGCTCTGCACAGCTTTTGGAAGGTTCTCCGACACGTACTGCGTCGCGGCGGCCAGTTGTTCGGCGCGCCGCGCGTAGATCCGAACCGTTCCACCACGGCTGGCGAACATCAGCGCGATCCGGCGTCCCAGCGTCCCCGCCCCGATCACGGCGACCGGTCGGTTGCGGATGTCCTCGAAGGTGTAGGTGTAAGAGCCAGTCACACACGCATACTAAGGCGCGCACGGCAACTTCGTTCGCCCAACATCGCCGCCCATTCGCGTTGAAAACGGCTTTGCCGAAGTGCGAATTGGCCTAGTGTGTGAGCGCAACTCGAGGGTTACGGACGATTTAACGGAGTCGAGCGTGTTGAGTGGCCAGTTGATGACAAGCGCCGGGGGGTAGGCGGTGTCGTTTGTGCTCGTGGCGACGGACGCGTTGGAAACGGCGGCGGCGGATGCGGCGCGGATCGGTTCGGCAGTGCGGGCCGGCAACCTGGCCGCCGTCATCCCGACGACTGAGCTCGCAACGGCGGGGGCCGACGAGGTGTCGGCGGCCATTGCGGCGGTGTTTGGCGCGCACGCCCAGGAGTATCAGGCGGCGGCGGCGCAGGCAGCGACGTATTACGAGCAGTTCGTGGGCACCTTGAGCGCAGCGGCGGCGGCGTATACAAGCACAGAGGCGACCATCGCCACCTCGCTGGCGGGAGCGTTGGGCGCAACGAACGCGCCCGCGCAGGTGCCCCAGGGGCTGCAGGCGTTCGTCTCCGACCCACTCCGCACCGTCGGCGAAGCCTGGGTCAACAGCCCCCTGGGCCAGGAGCTCGACCCCATCATCAACGCGCCCACCGACGTGCTGTTCGGACGGGATCTGATCGGCAACGGTGTTGTCGGGACGGCCGCGCCCTCCACCAACATCGTCATCGACTTCGTGCGGCACGGGGAGTCGATAGGCAACGCGTCGAATCTGATCGACACGGCGGTGCCCGGCACCGGGCTCACCGCGCTGGGCGAGCAACAAGCGCTGACCGTCGCCAACCTGCTCAACGGGCAGGGCCCCTTCGCCGGGATCTTCTCGTCGCAGTTGCTCAGGACGCAGGAGACCGCCGCGCCGCTGGCCGGCCTGCTGGGCATGAGCGTGCAGCCGTTGCCCGGACTGAACGAGATCAATGCCGGCATTCTCAATGGCTTCCCGGAGGTCCCCCTGGGTGTCCTGTATCTACCGGGCCCGCTCGCGTGGACGCTCGGGCTGCCCCTCGTGCCAATGCTGGCCCCGGGCTCCGGACTCTTCAGCGGGTTGGCGTTCGACCAGGGCTTCACCAACGCGCTGCAAACGATGTACGCAGGTGCCCTGGCTCACCCGGTCCTGGCGGCAAACGGCCAGATCACCGACGTCGCGTATTCAAGCGAATTCGCCATCGAGGTGGGGACGCTGATGAGCGTCAAGAACCCCGATCTCTTACTGATGCTCACCCACCCGCTCACCAACACGGGCATTGTCGTGGTGCAGGGCGACCCCCGGGACGGCTGGAACCTGGTCAGTTGGGACGGGGTGCCCGTCCCGCCGGCGTCATTGCCGACCGAGCTGTTCGTCGACGTGCGGGACCTGGTCATGGCGCCGCAATTGGCGGCCTACAACGGGTGGGAGGCCCTGCTCACCGGCGACCCGACGACGATCGTGAACTCGATCGCAACCGGTGTCGACCAGGTCGGCACGGCGACCGCTCACTTCCCCGTCGCGGTCACCCAGGACGTCGTCGACGCTCTTGGCGGCAGCCCGGCAGATTCGTCGAACCCGATCATCAACGTCTCGACGTTGTAGGGACCCTAGAGCAGCCGGGCCTGCTCGGGCCGCGGTTCGGCCGGCTCGATCAGCTGCGGCCCGTTGTTCCGCACGTTATTCACCAGGGTCGACACTTCGCGCATGCGGATGCCGTGCACGTCGGGCGGCCGGGACAGGAGCCGCTCGTCGACGGGGGCGTCCGGGTCGAGCCAGCGGTCCCATTCACTGTCCGGCACTACCAGTGGCATCCGGTCGTGGATTTCACCGAGCGCGCCGGGGGCGTCGGTGGTGATGATCGTGCAACTCAGCAGGGGCGGGCCGTCCTTGGCCGGTCTCCAGACCGACCACAGCCCCGCCATGAAGAGCGGCTCGCCGTCGTCGCGGTACATGAAGAACGGCGTCTTGCGGGACTTCTTCCCCTCGCCCGCATCGTTGACGCGCCATTCGTAGTAGCCGTCCATGGGGATCAGGCAACGCTTCGACTTCGCGCTCGACCGGAACGCGGGCGAGGTGGTGACCTTGTCGGCGCGGGCGTTGATCAGCATCGGCCCCCTGGTCTCGGGCGCGCCGTCGGCGCCGGCCTTAGCCCACGGTGGGACCAAACCCCAGCGCATGAGCCGCACCCGCCGGCTCGGCTGGTCGTCGGGCTCGGCATGCCGGCTCACCACGGTTGCGATGGTCGCGGTCGGTGCCACGTTGTAGTTGGGCGCCGGGGCGCTGGGCGCGGTGCCCTTGGAAGCCCACATAGCCTCGTCGATCGCCTTGATCTTCTGAGCCAACAGGGCCGGGTCGGTAGTGACCGCGAACCTTCCGCACATAACTCCCATAGTGGCAGAGCCACAAAACTCCTATTGGTGGCAGAGCCCGGTGACAGGCAATGATGGACCGGTGACTACCTGGGCGGCCCCACCGGCGACTGCGCCGGTGCGCGCGACCGTGACCGTCCCGGGCTCTAAGTCGCAGACCAATCGTGCGCTCGTGCTGGCCGCACTGGCGGCCGCGCAGGGCCAAGGCATTTCGAGGATCAGCGGGGCGCTGCGCAGCCGTGACACCGACCTGATGATCGGAGCGCTGCGGAACCTGGGCCTGCGCGTCGACGAGGCCGGGCCCGACCTGACGGTCAGCGGTCACATCGCCCCCGGGCCCGACGCGCGAGTGGACTGCGGCCTGGCCGGCACGGTTCTGCGTTTCGTTCCCCCGCTGGCCGCGCTGGCCGACGCGGTGGTGGAGTTCGACGGCGACGAGCAGGCCCGGGCGCGGCCCATCGCGCCGCTGCTGGACGCGCTTCGCGGTCTCGGCGTCCGTATCGACGGCAGCGGTCTGCCGTTTCGGGTGCGGGGCAGCGGATCGGTTGCCGGGGGCACCGTGGCGATCGACGCCTCCGCGTCGTCGCAGTTCGTGTCGGGGCTGCTGTTGTGCGCGGCGTCGTTCACCGAGGGCCTGACCGTGCAACACACGGGTTCGGCGCTGCCGTCGGCGCCGCACATCGCGATGACGGTGGCGATGCTGCGGCAGGCCGGGGTGGGCGTCGACGACTCCGTGCCCGACCGCTGGCGGGTGGGCGCCGGCCCGGTCGCGGCCCGACACTGGCAGGTCGAACCCGATCTCACCAACGCCGTCCCCTTTCTCGCGGCGGCTGTCGTCACCGGCGGAGCGGTGTGCATCACCGGCTGGCCGGCGATCAGCGTGCAACCCGCCGAGCACATCCTGGCCGTCTTGGGCAAGCTGAACACCCTTGTCACTGAGGCTGATTCGTCGCTCGAGGTGCAGGGGTCCGGTGATTACGCCGGGTTCGATGTCGACCTGCGCGCCGTCGGCGAGCTGACACCGTCGGTGGCGGCGCTGGCCGCGCTGGCCAGTCCCGGGTCGGTGTCGCGTCTCTCCGGCATCGCCCATTTGCGCGGCCATGAGACCGACCGGCTCGCCGCACTCAGCACCGAGATCAACCGCCTGGGCGGCGACTGCGCCGAAACGCCGGACGGCCTGGTGATCACCGCGACCCCGCTGCGGCCCGGCACCTGGCGCGCGTACGCCGACCACCGGATGGCGATGGCGGGCGCGATCGTCGGGCTGCGTGTGCCCGGAGTCCAGGTGGACGACATCGGCGCCACCAGCAAGACGCTGCCGGAGTTTCCGCAACTGTGGGCGCGCATGCTGGAGCCCGGCGTTTGAGACCGGGCGATTACGACGAGTCCGACGTCAGGATCCGCTCCGGACGCGGCTCGCGCCCGCGCACCAAGACCCGTCCCGAGCACGCCGACGCCCGGCCCGCCATGGTGATCAGCGTCGATCGAGGTCGTTGGGGCTGCGTGCTGGGCGGGGATCCCGATCGCCCGGTGACGGCCATGCGCGCCCGCGAACTGGGCCGCACCCCGATCGTCGTCGGCGACGATGTCGACCTGGTCGGCGACCTGTCCGGGCGACCGGACACCCTGGTGCGAATCGTACGGCGCGCCGAGCGGCGAACGGTGTTGCGCCGCACCGCCGATGACACCGACCCCACCGAGCGCGTGGTGGTCGCCAACGCCGACCAACTGCTGATCGTGGTGGCGATGGCCGACCCGCCCCCGCGCACCGGCCTGGTCGACCGGACGCTGATCGCCGCCTACGCGGGCGGGCTGACGCCGATCCTGTGTCTGACCAAGACGGACCTCGCCCCGCCGGAGCCGTTCGCCGAGCAGTTCGTCGACCTGGACCTGACGGTCGTCGCCGCGGGCCGCGACGATCCCCTGCTCGCGGTCGCGGACCTGCTTGTCGGCAAGATCACTGTGCTGCTGGGGCATTCCGGGGTCGGCAAGTCGACGTTGGTGAACCGGCTTGTGCCCGCGGCGGATCGGGCCGTCGGCGAGGTGACCGACATTGGCCGGGGCCGGCACACCTCCACCCAGTCCGTGGCACTCCCGTTGGAGGGTTCCGGCTGGGTGATCGACACCCCGGGGATCCGCTCGTTCGGGTTGGCCCACATCCAGCCCGACGACGTCCTGATGGCGTTCTCGGACCTGGCCGAAGCGATCGGTGACTGCTCCCGCGGCTGCGGACACATGGGACCGCCGGCCGACCCCGAGTGCGCGCTGGACGCGCTGTCCGGGCCCGCCGGTCGCCGCGTCGCCGCGGCACGGCGACTGCTGGCGGCGCTGCACGAGAGTTAGACGGCGCTGGGCGCTTCGGCCTATCCCGCTACTGGGGGCCGCTTGGCGACGTGCGCGCCGTCCTTTCGATGCACATTCGCATCTTGTCATGCGTATCTGCATATTACGATGCCGTCATGCCTAAGACGGTTCAGATTCGCGACATTGATGATGGCGTGTATGCAGCCCTGGTGCGTCGTGCCGCGGATGAGGGGATAACGGTTCCCGAGCTGCTGCGCCGGGAGGCGGCCCGGTTGGCGGCGAGGCCGTCGGTCGCGCAGTGGCTGGCCCGCACCGGCCGCCGGCCTTCGGAGATATCCACGGCCGAGGTGCTGGCGACGTTGGACGAGTGGCGAGGCGAGTGGCCAGATGCTGGTCGTTGATGCATCGTGCCTGTTCGAAGTAGTCGCAGACACGCCAAGGTCAGGTGAGGTCGCGGCTCGCCTAGCCGCCGACGTCGACCAGGTGGCGCCGCACGTGATCGACGTTGAGGTGATGGGCGTGATCCGCGCTCAACACCTGCGCGGGCGGTTGGACGGCACGGCAGCCGGGCAGGCGATAGCTGATCTGCGGGACTGGCCCGGGCAGCGGTTCGGGCACCGCTGGCTTCTGGAGCGGGTGCGGCAACTGCGCAATTCGGTGCGGGGATGGGACGCGTTCTACGTCGCGTTGGCGGAGGCGTTCGATGCCACACTGCTGACGTTGGACGCGCGACTTGCGCGAGCGCACGGCCCGAGTTGCCGGATTGAGGTCCTCGATCACTGATCCAAGGGCAGCTCGCACGCTGCCGCCCGAGGCTTCCAGCGATTAGTGTCCGGCGTTGATTTCGATGGAAAGCGTTGTTGGGCAGCTAATTCCGGTGATGGCCTTCCAGGGGCAGCTCGCACAAGAGGCGAGTCGTCATGGCTGAGCACGCACCCGTCAGCGGCCCTCAATCAGCCAGACCTGGCCAGCCGCATGCCGAGTTCATGAGGCGACACCAGATGCCCTTCGGTGCAGCGCATCTGGACTTCGGCGTCGGCGCCGCAGCCCAGATGCGTCAGCCGCAGCCGGCTGCGTCCCGGCAGGTGGCGCCGGCCCCATTCGAACAACGCCCACACCACCGGCATGAATTCGATGCCGGCCTCGGTGAGCACATACTCATCGCGACTGCGCTGCCCGGGCTCCCGGTAGAGCTGGCGCTTCAGCAGCCCCAGCTCGACCAGTTCGGCCAGCCGCGCCGACGTGGCGGCCTTGGTGATGCCCACGCGGCGAGCGAAGTCGTCGAACCGGGTGGTGCCGTAGTAGGCCTCGCGCATGATCAGCATCGCGGACTTGGTGCCAACGACCGTCATGGTCTTCTCGATCGCGCACTCGCCGACCGCCGACCAGGCGTCGCGGTCGGCCAGCGGCCCCTGCAGCAGTGTCATGCACATCACCTCCCGGTCTGGGTTGCTTTAAGCATACCTAGATGTTTGCCTAGGTACACCTCCATATACTCAGATTCAAGGAGGAGCCATGGCCGCAGGCCGTGATGCCGTCATCGTCGGGGCCGTCCGCACCCCCGTCGGCAAGGGCAAACCCAATGGCGCGTTGCACGACGTGCTGCCCGCCGACCTGCTGGCGCACAGCCTGCGGGAATTGGTAGCGCGCACCGGCGTGCAGCCGGCGCAGGTCGACGATGTCATCGCCGGTGCCGTCACCCAAGTCGGCGACCAAGCGGTCAACATCGCGCGCAATGCCCTGCTGGGCGCGGGACTCCCCGAGTCGGTTCCGGGCGTCACGATCGACCGGCAGTGTGGCAGCAGTCAGCAGGCCATCAGCTTCGCCGCCCAGGGCGTGCTCGCGGGCGCATACGACCTGGTGATCGCCGCAGGTGTGGAGTCGATGGGCCGCGTCCCGATGGGCAGCTCGGTGCTGCCGGGCAGCAACCCCTTCGGCGAGGACATGGCGCGGCGCTACCCGGACGGCCTGGTGCCCCAGGGCATCAGCGCCGAACTGATCGCCACGCGGTGGGGCTTCTCCCGCACCCAACTGGACGAATTCTCCGCCGGCAGCCACGAGAAGGCCGCCCGCGCCACCAAGGAGGGCCTCTTCGAGGACGAGCTGATCCCGATCGCCGGGCTTTCCACCGACGAATTCATCCGGCCAGGGACGACGGTCGATACGCTGGCCGGGTTGCGGCCGTCGTTCTACAGCGATGCGATGAACGAGCGCTTCCCGCAGATCAATTGGTCGATCACGGCGGGCAACTCGTCGCCGCTATCCGACGGCAGCGCCGCGGTCTTGATCACCAGCAGCGACGTCGCCAAAAAGCTGGGCCTGCGACCGCTGGCCCGCATCCACACCGCCGCTGTGGTGGGCTCCGACCCGCTATACATGTTGACGGGAGTTATTCCCGCCACCGAGAAGGTGCTGCGTCGCGCCGGGCTGACGCTGGCCGACATCGACGTGTTCGAGGTGAATGAGGCGTTCGCGCCAGTGGTTCTGGCCTGGGCTCACGACACCGGCGCGGATCTGGCCAAGACCAACGTCAACGGCGGCGCCATCGCTATCGGCCACCCGCTGGGCGCCAGCGGTGCCCGCATCATGACCACGCTGGTCAACGCTCTGGAGCAGCGCGGAGGTCGCTACGGCTTGCAGACCATGTGCGAGGGCGGCGGGATGGCCAACGCCACCATCATCGAGCGGTTGGGCTAGACGAGCCGTACGACCCGTCCTGTTGACCGGGTCGGGGTTCCGCTCACCCCCCGGATTGGCGTCCCAGACCGGCGAGCAGCGCGGTCAAGGTCTGCACCGCTTCATCACGGGCGGCGTATGGCTCTGTCGAGTTGGCGATCAGTAGTGCGGCTTCGTCGGCGGAAGCCAAAAGAACGTGGGCTAGGACTTCGACCGGCTGGCCCGGCGGGAGGTCGCCCTCTTCGACGGCACGTTGCAGCATCGCTTTGATAGCTCCTAATCCGTATTGGCTTTCTAGCTCTCGCCAACGTCGCCAGCCAAGGACGGCAGGTCCGTCGATCAGGAGGATCCTCTGAACATGGGCGGTAAGGGATGCGTCCAGAAAGCCGAGTAGTCCTCGCGTCAGCAATCTGAGCGCCCCCTCATTGGGGTCCCAGAGGTTCTCGGCGGCGGTGACGATCAGCTCTTCTTCAACGCTGATGAAGACGGCTTCGAACAGCGCCTTCTTGTCAGCGAAATGATGGTAGAGCGCACCCCTGGTGCCGACTCCCGCAGCGGCGACGATTTCCTCGGTACCGGTTTGGTGGTAGCCCTTCTCGACGAAAAGCGCACGGGCTGCACTCAGCAACGCGGCACGCGTTGCTGCTGCCTGCGAGGCCCGCCGCGCTTTGGTATCGAGGCGCTCGCCGTCGTCGGCCATTTCATCAGCGTATTGCATACAGGTTGCATGTCACCTACAGTCTGTATGCGAAGTCGCATCCTCTTCCCCATTCGACTCGTGGAGGCTGTCAATGTCCGATCCCATCGAGGTGGTTCGCCAGTTCTGCGCAGCGATGGAAAAGCGGGATCCCGAGGCGTTACGCCCATTCCTTGCTCCCGGCGTGGCCTATCAAAACGTTGGCATGCCAGCGTTTACCGGCGTCGATGCGGTTGTGGAGAACATGGGCGCTCAATTCTCGATGTTCCCGGACGCCTATGCATTCGAGGTTGTGAACATCGCCAGCGACGGTCCCGTTGTATTGACCGAACGGCTTGACTACATCCAAGCGCCTGACGGCACGAAGCCAGCGATTCCCGTCATGGGCACTTTCGTACTCGACGCCAGCGGGAAGATTACTCGCTGGACCGACTACTTCGATGTCTCTTTGATAGTCAAGCTTTTACAGGGCGAAGACATTAGCGCGTTGGTCCCCGCGACCGCTTAATCGCGGCGGAGTCTTTCCGGTCGTGCTCGCCTGGGCCCATGACACCGGAGCGGATCTGGCCAAGACCAACGTCAACGGCGGCGCCATCGCGACTCAAGAACCTCACGCTGCCCTGGGGACACCGGCAGAGCCGGAGCGGGTCGCCTCATGCTGTGAATCATACAAGATAATCGCCAATTATTTGCAGGACACACCACTAGTTGGGCCACTGCCATTCGGTCGGTGATGTCACAGCGCATCTTCGTGCAGTCGATGCGCATGGCGGCGAGTTGAGCCGCGGCGGCATCCAGGCGGTCTTTGCTGGCGTCGCAGATGACGACGGTGCGATGCCGTCCGATCAGCTTCGCAGCGGCAAGCCCCATGCCTCCAGCCCCACAAGTGACGACGGATACCTGACCCACTAGTTGCTCTTCCTTTAGGTAAAGGTCACGACGACCTTGCCGGCGGCCCCCGGTGTCGATGCCAGCCGGAGGGCGTCGTCGACGTCGGCGAAGGGGATGGTGTGGCTGACGATGAGCGCGTACTTCTCCCAGTTGGCGATGAGGTCTTTGGTGACTTCGAAGATTTCGTCGGGGTAGCCCATGGAGCCGACGATGGTGATTTCGTTGCTCATGACGTTGACGAATTCGACTGGGACAGGTTCTTTGTGCACGCCGACGATGCAGAGGGTGGCGTTCTTCTTGGCTGCGGCGAGCGCAGTGTCGACGACCGGTTTTGCGCCGGCGGTGTCAAGGTAGATGTCGGTGCCTGCTTTGCCGGGGAACATCGCCTCGCCTTCGCCGTGCAATTCGATGAGGCGGGCGACGACGTCTTCGTCGGCGGAGTTGATCACGGCGTCGGCGCCGATCTTGAGGGCCTTATCCAAGCGTTCCGGAATGAGATCGGTTACCACCACGTGGCTCACCCCGAGTGATTTGAACGCCAGTACCGCGCCGAGTCCAATCGGACCCGCGCCGAACACGACGACCTTGTCCCCGGGTTGTGGTTTGCAGCGGTTGACGCCGTGGCGGGCGACGGCCATCGGTTCGTTGAGGGCGGCGACTTCGAACGGGATGTGGTCGGGGATGACCTCCAGACTGGTTCCCCGGACGGCGTCTTCGATCAACAGGAACTCGGCGAGGGCGCCTGTCGCGCCGCCGTTGCCGATGATGCCGCTGGGTGCGGCCATGGGGTTGACGACAACGTGGTCACCGACGGCGATGTCGGTCACGTCGGCGCCGACTTCGACGATTTCACCGGCGGGTTCGTGACCCAGTGGGGTGTGATTCTGGCGGGGCGGGATGCCGCCGATGGTGATGTAGAAGGCGTCGGATCCGCAGATGCCGCAGGCCCGCATGCGGACCAGCACGTCTTTGGCGCCGATGGTGGGTGTGTCGGCGTCGACGACCTCGGCCGAGCCTGGGCCGGTCACCATGGACATCTTCATCGATGACTCCTCAACGAGTTGCGATTCATGCCTTCATCATTTCCAGGAAGCCGGGCCAGTCGGGGAACAGTGCGCGGTCGACGACCTCGATGCGCACTCCGGCGGGGTCGGTGTAGTAGGCGAAGGTGGACAGCTCCTCGCCAATGGGGCGGGCTTCCTGGCGGTAGCCGGCGCCTTCGAGGGTGCTCGCAGTGGCGGTGATGTCGTCGACCCAGTAGCCCAGGTGGTGTGCCGCCATGCCGGGCCTAGCGGCCCAGATGGTGCCCGGAACCTGTTGCACCAGTTCTAAATGTGGTGCTTGCAGTGAGTAGATGAACTTGAACGGCACCTCGTAGTCCCCTTCGGCGGTGGTGACCGCCAGGGCGTACTCGACCGGTTTGGTCCACTCATATCCGGACACGGCGGTCAGTCGTTCCGCGGCGGCGTCGATGTCGTTGACGATCAATCCGACGTGGTAGAGATCGGTCGGCGGTAACGCGCTCACGCGCCGGCCTCGAGTTCGATGTCGAACGTGGAAAGGTATTCGGCGAAGACTGGTTTCAGCATGTCCACGGTGAGGCCGTACTGGTCGAGGCTGTAGGAGTTGATCCCGAACAAGTCCTGGGGGTGTTCGGCGAGCCAGCTTCGCATTGCTGCTTCGACGTCGGCGCTCAGCGGGTCGTCGGCCCATTCGTAGATGCGGCGCATCACGTCCAAGGGATCGCGCATCATCTCGTGGTAGTACATGTGGAAGAAGCGGTCGTCGCCGATGCGGTCGCGGGCCCGCAGAGGCCGTTGGACGTGGTAGCTCATCTGCTCCATGGCGTTGCGGCCCATGGCTTTCAGGTCGACGGCTTCGGGCTGCATGACCAGACCCTTGGGCAGCTTCCATAGATTGGCCAGTGAGCCCGTCGCCTTGTAGGGGTCTCTATGCGCCCAGATCAGCCGGGCGTCGGGGAACACTTCGAGTAATGCGTCGATGTGCACCGAGTGTGACGGCATCTTCAAATTCCAGGCGCCCGGCGCGGTGGACTGCAGGACCTGCAGGTATCGCTTCTGGTACTCGTAGGTGCTGCTCATGTCAGCTTCGTTGAATAGCCATTCGGCGTAGCGCGACGTCGGTAGGAATGAATCCCAGGACAGGGCCTTGAAGTCTTGGTTATGGATGAACATGTCCTCGGTGGGGCCGTCGGCGTCTTCCCAGTGCGGAAGCGGTAACTCGGCCTGCTTGATGAAGTTGATGATGTTCTGCTGCTCTTCGAGCAGGGCAAGGCAGCGCGGGTCGGTTCGCAAAGTGTTGGTGGTGGCCGGCGGGACGGGATGCACGCACTCCCAGTTCAACAGTGAGCGCCGGTTCGGATCCTTGTCGAGGAGATAGCTGATGACGGTGGTGCCGGTGCGTGGCATGCCCAGGATGATCAGTGGGCGTTCGACCTGGGCGTCTAGCACTTCGGGATGGGACTGGATGTAGTCGTGGACTTGTAGTCGACGGCCAAGAGCATTGGTGGCGTCGTCGAGGATACGTTCGCGGCCGTACGGGGTGAACGCCGACGAGGTGTTGACCTCGTCGAGGATGATCGCCAGCCCCTCGCGCCAGGCTTCGGACTCGACCTCGGTCAGCCCGGTGCGTTGACTGGCCAGTTTGAGGACGTCGTCGGGCGTGGTGATGTTGTCGTATTCGCTCACTTCTGTTGCCTTCCTTGTGAGTTCGTGGCTCAGACCGTGAGGTATCCGCCGTCGACGGCGACGGTGGTGCCGGTGATGTAGGAGGCCGCGTCGGTACACAGGAACAGCACTGCACCGGCACAGTCCTCGGGAGTGCCTGGCCGCCCCAGCGGGGTGTGGAAACCGATCTCGACGTCCATAACTTCGGGGATACTCAACGCTGGGTGTGTCATGCGGGTGTCGATCAGCCCGGGTGCAACTGCGTTGACGCGGATGCCGTCATTGGCCCAGCGGCGAGAGAGGTTCATGGTTAGCGCGATCAGGCCCATCTTCGACGAGGCGTAGCCCGGGACGAATACCGCTGAGCGAAAGGCCGACATGGAGACGATGTTGATTACGCTCGCGCCGCCTGGGGCGTTACTGGACTTCAGGCGGTCGTAGCACTTCATGGTCAGCCGCATCGGCCCGAACATGTTCTGAGTCACCGAGGCGACATAGCCGTCGGGGTCGTACTCATCACCTGCCGGATAAGGTCCGCCGGCGTTGTTGACGAGGATGTCGAGCTCACCGAGTGAGTCGGCCAGCGCATCGATGGAGTCGGGATCTCGTACCTGGCATTGGTGGTAGGTGAACGCACTGAGGTCGTCTTCGTAGTCCGACCGCGCCGTGCGCGTGCCGGTGATCGTCACGGCGGCACCAGCTTTGGCGAAGGCGTTGGCGATCCCGTTGCCGATACCGGCGGTTCCCCCGGTCACCAGGACGTTGGCGCCGGTATAGTCGAAAGTCACGCTGTTCATTCGGTGGTCCTCAATTCGTTGATCGATTTGGTGAGCCAGGCCTTCTCCCAGAAGTTCTCGGTGCCGGCGAGCAGTGTTTGGTGCGCGTCGACCGCAGCCGCGCGGGCCCGGCCGTGGGCGGGATCAGCGGTGAGCACCAAGTCGGTCAGATGCAGCGCCTGCACGGGCCGCCCGGCGGCGGTGTGGGTGCGGGCCGCCTCGACGAGGGCCTCGGCGCCCGCGGCGTGTACGACGTCAGCGGCGACTGAATGCGGTGCGACACCGTAGAGCTCGGTGGTGGAGCGATGCTGAAACCAGCCGGCGTACATCTCCCAGATCGCCCGCACGTTCCAAGATGTCTTGCCGTAACCCTCTCCGACATCGAGGTGCTCGGGTACCGAGACCTCGCGCATCGCGGTGTAGAGGTCGGCGCCGGTCACCATGTGCTCGACGGTGCGGTCGTGCACGGTCTGCATGGCATCGCGCATCGCGGTGACTTCCTCGGTGATGCGCTCAGCGCCCTCGATGGGGTCGAAGTGCCCGGTGATCAGCCGCTGCGGCCCGAAGTTCAGCACGGCGTTCAACGCTTCGATGTAGAGGATGGGGTCGCGGTAGCGGTCACCGCGGATCGTCATCAGGTTGGGCACGTGACCGAACAGCGGTCCAAACAGGTTGCCGGTGAACAGTGTTCGGTGCTGGGGCAGCCAGACCACCAGTGAGTCGGTGGTCTCACCACCGGGGGCCCAGACCAGCTCGAAGTCGCGGCCACCGACCGTGAAGTTCAGTCGCCGGTCGAAGGTGGTCGTGGGTTCGGGAAACGAGAAGTCGATCGTCGCGGGGTCAACGTCTTTGAGGTGCTCGATGACGGCGTCGGTGAACTTCTGGAACGCGAACGACGTCTTGGGCGCTCGATAACCCCCGAGCCGTTCGTTGTCATCACGCCAATAGCGGTAATTGGCGTGCATGACCACATCGGTGTGGGCTTCGCGGAGCGCGTTGACCCCGCCCCAGTGATCGGCGTGGCCCTGCGTGACGACGATGGCTCGCGTCGGGCCGGCAACGTCGGCGAAGGCCTTCCGACGCTGCGGGCCTTCGAAGAACAGCCCTCCGTTGACGATGACGCGGCCGTCGTCGGTGGCGATTGCGTAGGAGTTCGACACTCCCGGCGACATCCAGATGCCCTCACCCAGCGCAACCGCGGGGTCGCCGGTGGCGACCGCCAGATCGGCCGCGCCGGGCCGTTCACGATGGATCCCTGGCACCTAGCCCTCCTCACTCATCCTCTACAACTATAGAGGCCAATACTCTAGGACTGTAGAGGTAAAGTTCCGGGCAGGGAAGAGGACCGTCGTGATTGGTCGGGTCGCGCCCTCGACGCGGAGGAGTCCACGATGGGATTGACCGGATTGACCGACAAGGTCGTAGTCGTGGCCGGTGGCGCCACCGGCATCGGTGCGGCAACCGCAGCACGACTGGCCGACGAGGGCTGCCTGGTTGTGGTCGGTGACGTCGCCGTCGACGCCGCCCGCCGGACGGCCGACGACATCCTCGCCACGGGTGGGACCGCGACCGCTGTCGGGTTCGACCTCGCAGATCCTGACTCCGTGGCTGCTCTGCTCGACACCGCCGAGCTGACCTACGGCGGCATTGATGCGGTCTTCGCCGTTGGCGCCGACATGGGAGCTATCCGCGCCGACACCGACGTCGTCGACATCGACTTCGACGTGTGGGACCGCGTGATGTCGGTGAACCTGCGCGGCTACGTCGCGACGATGAAGTACGCCATCCCCCGGATGCTCGCCCGCGGCGGCGGAGCGATCGTCAACATGTCCTCGGCGGCGGCATTTCAGGGTGAGCCCGCGCGACCGGCCTATGCCACCGCGAAGGCCGGAATAGGGGCCTTAACAAGGCATGTCGCGTCAAGGTGGGGTAAGGAGGGCATCCGGTGCAACGCCGTGGCGCCCGGCTTCACCGCCACCGCGGCGATCCAGTCCGCTCCACAGTGGCCAGAACTGCAAACCGCCGCGCTGAAACGCATCCGCGGACCCCGCGTCGGCGCACCCGACGACGTCGCGGCGCTGGTCACGTTTCTCCTCTCAGAGGAGGGCGAATGGATCAACGGTCAGGTGATCAACATCGACGGCGGCACCGTTCTGCGATGACCGACGCCGATAAAGCCATGTCGATCTCTACGCCACGAAAACGCGACGGTGACGAACGGCGACGCGAACTGTGCGATGCGGCGATTCGGGTCCTGGCAGAGCATGGTTCGCGCGGGCTGACTCACGGACAGGTCGACCGCTATGCAGCAGTCCCCGACGGCACCACCTCGTACTACTACCGCACCCGCGCGGCCTTGCTGCGAGGCGTAGGCAAGCGCATCGCCGACATTGACGTCGCCAACCTGCGATCAGTGAGCGACGAGCCGCCCGATCCACAGGCACCGTTTGCCCATCTGGCGCGACTAGTGATCATGCAGTCACACGGAGAAGGACTGGCGCTCAACAGGGCCCGGCACGAACTGCTGTTGGGCGCCGCTCGCGACCCCGACCTCGCCGAGACGTCGCAGGAGTTCGTCGCCCGGATCAACGCCATGGCTCAGGACGCGATCGCCCACCTGCAACCGGGCACCGACGATTCCGGCCTGCTCGAAGCGCAAACGACGACCGTCACCACCTTCATCGCCGGCGTCTTCACCCGGCTCGTCGCGGGCGACCGCACAATCAACGACGCAGAACAACTCGCCCGCTTACTGCAGGCGGTAGTCTCAGCAGTGGCGCTTGAGCGAGCCGACGCCGATTCATAGGCGGGCCAGCTGCGTGAATTGAACCGACGACTAAGCTGAGTAGGCCCGGCAATCTCTTCTTCAGTCACTTGGCATAGTTTGCCTGGGGTCCCCCTACCGATACCTGACTTCGGCGATCATGGCGTGCTCGCGGAACGCCAACCTCTGACTCTGTTGCCCGACTTTAGTTGCGACGCAGTCCCAACTCAGCCAGAGGTGTGTATTAGCCTGCGGACAGCTTCTCCGCTTCGGCCTAACCCCCGCTTCGCCTATAACATGTAAATGACGGCGTCCACGCAAAAACTTGGCACCCTCAACCCGACACTTGCCTGGGCCCACGAAACCGGAGCTGATCTGGACAAGACCAACGTCAACGGCGGCGCGATCGCGATCGGCCACCCGCTGGGCGCCAGCGGCGCGCGCATCATGACCACGCTGGTCAACGCGCTGCACCAGCGCGGCGGGCGCTATGGACTGCAGGCGATGTGTGAGGGCGGCGGCATGACCAATGCCACCGTCATCGAACGGTTGGGCCAGGGAGGCCGGCTATGCCCGCTTACGAAACCCGTTTTGACGGTGTGCGTGTGCGCTACGACAGCGCCAAGAGCTACGACGAGCTGCTCGCCGCGCTGCTGGCCGATATCGGCCAGAAGCCGGTGCCAATCAGCGACATCGCGACCGCCACCGACAGCTGGCAGTCCTACCGGGATAAGGCTGATTCCCACGTCGGCCCAAGCGGCTTCATGTTGTTCGCCCTGCTCGACCACGGCGCCTGGATCACCAAGGCGGGCATCGACCGCAAGGTGATGCGCGTCATCCTCGGCAACCCCTTGATCGCCATCACGATGCTGCGCCACGATGTGACCGCCGGGTTGTTCGCGCCGGTCGAGCTGCTGCTCGTCGACGAGGGCGAAGGACGCAGCAGCCTGACGTACGTCAAGCCGTCGTCGCTGATGGTGGTCGAGCCCAACCGGGAATTGCTCAGCGCCGCTGAGGAACTCGGTGCCAAGCTGGCGGCACTGGCCGCCCAGGTGACAAGTGGCTCGTGACCGCTCTGCCTCTCATTCCATTCGTTCGACCCATTGAGCCCGGGATGGCCCAGGTTCGAATGCCTCGCTGAAGTACTGCGTCTCGCGGACCACCTCCCCACCCTCGAATTCCATGATGCTGACCGTGTAAAACGGTTGCTCGTCATAGGTCAGGACGAGTTCGCTGATCCAGAGATCGCCGCCGCCGAGCATGCGTCGCACTGTGAAGCGTTTCGTGCTCGGCTGGGCGACGCGTGACGCCTGAATGTTGGCCCGACCGCGGATGCGTTCGCCCGATTGCGGATACTCGAGAACTGCGTCAGCCCGGTAGATTTGGTGCTCCGTCGCAAAGTCGTTGGCGTCGGAGGCCGCCCACTGGCGCCGCAGGGCGATCCGCACGTCGTCATCACCCATGGCTATCCTTCCTCCCAGTGGATGCATCGACGTTCCGCTATCGGGCGGGAACCCGACGCACACGACGATCTCGCACCATGATCCCCTAATAGTCGGCCGAATGGCTAGCGTGGTGGGAGAGCATCGGGGAGAGCGTCACTTGCGCTGGCACCTTTACCGGGGTGTATCGCAGGAGTATCGTTTGGCCCTGCCAGCACATGTCGTCTTGACAGCCTGTCAGGGATTTTCGGCGTTCGATGACTTCGAAATCGTTATCCCGCCTGGCCGTTAGGAAACCGTCACGTTTCCGCAAGCTGTCCGGAGAGTAAATACCGACGGGGGTAACGACGATGGCTCGTGTTGCACTGATCACCGGAGCCAGTCGGGGAATCGGTGCGGCCACCGCATTGGTCCTCGCAGAGCGGGGGTTTCGGGTGGTCGTCAACTACCGGTCCACTGCCGAGGAAGCGGACGAGGTGGCCCGGGCCGCGACCGCGGCCGGCGGTGAGGCCGTGGCGATTAGGGCCGATGTCACTGCACCCGATGACATCACCCGCATGGTGGGCGAAACCGAACAGCGGTGGGGCCGGGTCGATGTGCTGGTGCACAACGCATTGATCCCTTTTGACGTCACCTCGTTCGCCGACCTGACCTGGGAGCAGCTCGGCGGCAAGCTGGACCGAGAGCTGCATGCCGCCTTCCTGATCACCAAAGCCGTTGTGCCATCGATGGTTTCGCGTAGTTATGGCCGGTTGGTCTATCTCAGTGCGGGGTTGTCCCGCCGGCCCCGCCAAGGCATGATCACGCTGGGCACCGCCAAGGCGGCGCTGGACCAGTTCGTCCGCTACGTCGCACTCGAGTTGGCGCCACAGGGGATCACCGCAAACCTCGTCGCGCCCGCCACGGTGGCCGAGACAAAGATGACCGGGCAGTTGGCGGCCGGCGAGGTGGGTCAACTCGGCGCAAACAACCCCATGGGGCGCCTGGTCCGCCCCGACGAGGTGGCCAAGACGGTGGCTTTTTTGGCCAGTGAGGATTCCGGTTTCACCACGGGCCATTACCTTCCGGTCAACGGCGGCCTTTCCATGGATTGAAAGCATGTTCCGCCGCCGGGAAAGTCAGCTGATCGGGGAAGGGGTTCTGGCCGTGCAGACGATCGATCTGGCCTATGTCGGGCGTGGTATCCACGAGGAGCTGGTCGCCCATGTTGCCGACCAGGAGGGCTACTTCGAGGATGAGGGTGTCCACGTCGCCATCCGCGACGGGATCGGCTGGAAAGTAGAGCGCCTGCGCCGAGGTGCGGTGATCGGTTTAGGCCGAGCCCTGTTGTCGCGAATGACCGACGGGATCGGTTGGACTGCGCTGAGCGTCAACACCGATCGTCCGCTGTTCTGGTTTCTCGGCAACGCCGAGGTGACGTCAATGGCGGATCTTCGCGGGCGGCGCCTGGCCGTCCACGCGCCCGATAACCCTCCCGGCACGTTCGCCCGGATCGTCCTGCGCAAGCACGGCCTGGACCCCGACCGCGACCTGGAATGTGTGGTGCGCCATCCGGGTGACTACCAGATGGACCTGCGACGCCTTCGGGACGGCTCGATCGACGCCGCCTACGTGGGCAGCACGCTCTCCCCCGAACAGGTCGCCGAAGAAGAAGGGTTCCACGTGCTGGCCTGGGTCGGCGATCACTTCCCGATCCCCACCGTCGGCGTCGTCGTGGACCCCGTCCATATCCCGCTGGACAGCCCCGCCCTCCAGGCCCTGGTGCGGGCCAACCAGCGGGCGCTGCGGACCCTTGTCGAACAACCAAGCCGAGCTGTCGACTACGTCGCCTGGTTCCTGGATCGACTCACGCGTGAGGAAGCCCAGCAGTACTACGAACGGTATGTCGGCCCGTACTTCACCCCCGACCGCCGGGTGGACCGCGCCGTCGCGCAGCAGGCGATCGATGCGGTTGCGGCCGAGCTCGGCGTCGCGGCAGTGGCCGCCGATGCCATCTATGCGGCGTCGGCATGAAAACGTCAGAACTCGCGACTGGTCGGTGTCTGGCCAGCTTGACGGGCGATCGGTTGGCGGGACCCCGTTACTGAGTAACTCCGATTCAGAGCCCGAGTCTGTTTTGTTCCAAATCAGCTGAACTCGTGGGCCATAGGATGCCGCCCTCCTTATGGATGGTGGTTGATTACCGCGCCCCTTGCTCGCTGTCACGTCGCGGAACGCCTTGTCCCTAAACAAATTCGGCGGGCCGAGGCATAGCTAAAACAACCCGCCCCGGCACTCCTGCAGCCGTGCCCACGGGCATGCCCCGGCTTGCACACGCCGCTGACGACCGTCATTGACGCGAGTCAGCGATTGGGCGTACCGTGTCTCCATGCAGTCACGACGCGCCGCTGGATCGCCAACCGGAGGCGTCCGTGAGGCTCGCCGACTCGAAACCCGAGCACGCTTGTTCGACGCGGCGTTGGCTGAGATATCACAACGAGGGTTTGCCGCCGCTGATGTCAGTGCCATCGCCGCTGCCGCGGGCGTGGTGAGGGGGACGTTCTACTTCCACTTCCCGACTAAGGAGCACGTCCTTCTCGAGTTGGAACGCAACGAGGAGACCCGAATCATCAGCGAACTCGGCGAAGCCAAGGGCGATCTGGCGTCGGTGCTCGCCCAGCTTGTTCATCACGTACTCAATGCTGAACGTCGGTTAGGCGTCGTCATTTTCCGGGACATGCTCGGACTGCATTTCTCCTCTACACGTCCGGGCGAAGACGAGTTAGCGCAGCACCCGCTCGCACAGTTTCTGGTGGGCGTGATCGGTCGTGCCCAAGACGCAGGGCAAGTCTCCTCCTACGTAGATGCGGCAGAACTCGGAACGTTGTTCCTTACTGGACTATTCGCGCTACTGGCCACCGGAGCGCACGATGCTGCGCTGTTAAGTCGTTACGTGACAACGATTGTCAACGGAATGGAGAAAAGATGAATCGCACAGGCATCGAGGGCTACCGGGATTTCTTGGCCAGGCGTGACGGCGAAGCCGACCTGCTCAACAGGCGGCTAGCGAATCGTGAGCGGTTCTTCAACGACCTTGAAGCGAGCCCTGTCCGGTCCGCTCACCCCGCCGACCGACAAACTTTCCTTCGAAATCTGCGCCGCCGGCGACCCGAACCCGGCCTGGACAGCAAAATGCTGTTCCTGCTGGCAACCGCCAAACTCAATCAGGCTGAGCGATTCGGCGTCGGACTCGGCGAAACCTATGGGCGCAACAGCGACGAAAGTCTTCCGCCCGAGAACGTCTACCTCGAACTGGAAGAGCACTACCACACCAGGCTGCTGGCATACGCACTAGACGTATTCGATCTGACTTTCCAAGTCGTCCCCCCGCCTTTCGTGATGCGACAGTTCGTCAAGGCGGCGGTATTTCTCCCAGACCGGCTTAACTTCATGTTCGTCGGAGCCGCAGAGATGGCCGGCTGCATCATGTTCGACGAACTACGCCGCGTCGGCAGAAGAATGTTTGCGGACGAACCCGCAGTCGCCGAACGAATCGAACTGCTGTACAGCGACATCCTTACCGACGAAATCGGCCACGTCGGCTACTGCGCATCACGGTGCACATCCGCAGAGCGGGCGATCATGCGCCGGATCTATCCGCTCATCGGACGCCTCTTCGCGCGCCAAACCGCAGAAATCAATCTCCTCGTCGACACCAAGACATTGCACGCACGACTTGACCGACCGTTCAAGGTCGAAGAACTCACCGCCGAGCTGGGCAACGAAACCTACCTGGTCGCACACCCCTGACGACAAGGACTCCGCAGATTCACGTCGGCAACTCGCTGGTACACGTCAGCCTTCACGTCGATGCTTCGCAACTGACACCCCCATCCAGCCATGAGGTAAGTGGCCGCCTCCGACTTAAATTGTCGAAGCCAAAGTTTCCGGTATCAATATTCCAGGCCGGAAAACGAAGCGGTTTTCGTAAATTGGATGACTTCGCGGCCGCGACAAAAGCCCGAGAAGCTGCCCAGGCGGTTTGCCCGCGGCCGCAGCAAACCCGATGGCACGCGGGCGGCGCCGGCCGCCGGGTGACCAGCGCCTAGGCGGCGAGGCCGTCGATTCCGGTGGCCGTCCGCTCCGCCTGCTTGTTGGCGCGCCTGCCGCGTCGCCAGCCCCGCACGGTGGCGATGGCGGTCTTCAGCCCGCGCCGCCGGCCAGTCGCCGGATCGGTGCCGGCGAAACCCGGCTCCAATTCGGCGAACATCCGCTCGCTGCGGGTCTCCGGCGCGTCGTCGGCGTCATCGCGCAGGTACTTGTTCGGCAGCGACAGTTTGGCGATGGTGCGCCACGTCTTGCCGTACTGCACCAGGAAAGAGCCTGTGGTGTAGGGCAAGTCGTACTTGTCGCAGACCTCGCGCACTCGGAACGAGATCTCGTGCAGCCGGTTGCTCGGCAGGTCGGGGTACAGGTGGTGTTCGATCTGGTGGCACAGGTTGCCGCTCATGAACCGCAGCGCGGGCCCGCCCTCGAAGTTGGCACTGCCCAGCATCTGGCGCAGGTACCACTGACCCTTCGTTTCGCCGATCATGTCGGTCCTGGTGAACTTCTCTGCGCCATCGGGGAAGTGTCCGCAGAAGATGACGGCATTGGCCCACACGTTGCGGATCACGTTGGCGACCGCGTTGGCCTTCAGCGTGGAGGTGTACGTCGCGCGGGGCGACAGAGCGGTCAGCGCCGGGAACGCCACGTAGTCCTTGAACACCTGCCGGCCGGCCTTGGCGAAGAACTCGACGACCCGCTGCCGGGCTTCGTCCTGCTCCATACGGTTCTTGACAATCTTGCCGATTTCAACGTGCTGCAGGCCGACGCCCCATTCGAAGAGGAGCGCAAGAATGGTGTTGTAGACCAGGTTGAAGACGTTGAAACGCTTCCAGCGCTGGTCGCGGGTGACGCGCAGCAATCCGTAGCCGACGTCGTCGTCCATCCCCAGGATGTTGGTGTACTTGTGGTGCACGAAGTTGTGGGTGTAACGCCAATGCTTGGACGACCCGCTCATGTCCCACTCCCAGGTCGAGGAGTGAATCTCCGGGTCGTTCATCCAGTCCCACTGGCCGTGCATGACGTTGTGGCCGACCTCCATGTTCTCGACGATCTTGGCCACGCCCAGCGTTGCGGTCCCCGCCCACCAGGCGGAACGCCGCGAACTGGCGGCCAGGAGCAGCCGGCCGGCCACCTCCAGCGCGCGCTGGGCCGCGATGGTGCGGCGGATATAGCGGGCGTCGCGCGCCCCACGAGAGTCCTCGATGTCCTGGCGGATGGCGTCGAGCTCAACGGCCAGGTTTTCGATGTCGGAGTCCGTCAGATGGGCGAATGCGTCGACATCGGTGATCGCCATCGTCTTCTTCTCCCTGGGTCGTTGTGCGGTGTGGTGACTTACCTACGTTATCGTAACCTACGGATTCGTAGGTTACCTGTGAGTAGCCTTTAGATGTCCAGCGCGCAATCGCCGGATGCTGCGGACACACACGTCTGCACCCGGGTTCCGGGTTCGTGTTCGGCGCCGGTGCGCAAGTCGCGAACGTGGCCTTCCACAAGGCTGACCACGCACGACTGGCAGATGCCCATTCGGCAGCCGAAGGGCATCTGCACACCGGCACCTTCGCCGGCGTCCATCAACGACGTCGCAGCATCCGCGGCAACGGCGCGCCCACTGCGCACGAACGTCACCGTCCCGCCCGCCCCAGCGGGTGCGGCCTTCGACACCGCGAACCGCTCCAGATGCAACCGGTCACCGATACCCGCCGACGACCACACCCGCTCAGCCTGTGCGAGCATGCCCTCGGGCCCGCAGGCCCAGGTCTGACGTTCGCGCCAGTCCGGCACGACATGGTCGAGCGACGCGAGGTCGAGGCGGCCCTGCGTTCGCGTCTCCCGCAGCAGCAATCGATACCCTATCTGGTCCGCGGCCAGCGCGGCCAGCTCGGCACCAAACATGACGTCGGCTTCCGTGGGCGCCGAATGGACGTGCGTGATGTCACCGATTTGGTTACGCCGTAACAAGGTCCGCAGCATCGACATCACCGGCGTGATCCCGGACCCGGCGGTGAGGAAAAGAATTGACGCGGGCGCCGGGTCGGGCAGGACGAAGTTACCCCGCGGCGCGGCCAGCCGCACGATGGTCCCCGGCTCGACGCCGGCCACCAGGTGCGTGGAAAGGAAGCCCTCGGGCATCGCCTTCACCGTGATCGTCACGGTGCGGCGCGACCCGGACCCAGTTCCTCCGGCGGTCGGGCTCGACGTCAGCGAATACGACCGCCAGCGCCACCGGCCGTCGATCAGCAGCCCGATCCCGATGTACTGGCCCGGCTGGTAGTCGAAATTGAATCCCCAGCCCGGCTTGATCACCAGGGTCGCGGAGTCCTCCGTTTCCCGGCGAACCGACACAATGCGGCCCCGCAATTCCCGCGCAGACCACAGCGGGTTAGCCAGATGCAGGTAGTCGTCGGGCAGCAGCGGCGTCGTGATGCGCGCGGCGATCTTGCGCAGAGCATGCCAACCGGGATGCCTGTCAGCCCCGGCGACCAAGGGACGCCTGGTCTCGTTGAGCTTCGCGTCCAGCACTGTGGATTTCTTGCCCATAGGAGGCTCCTGCTCACACGCGGCGACTAGCTTCCGCTGCCATCGAGGCGCTAACGCCCTTCTCCAAGCTACGGTACCGTAACCTACGGGGGCGTATCCAGGCCTGCAACGCCCGGATGCGTCACACTCTGGGGCTGAGGGCTACAGGAGTTCCAGCAGGAACGGCAGCTCCTGGTTCGCGTACCAGGCCAGGTCGTGGTCCAAAGCGTCCCCGACCGTCAGTTCCGCGTCCTCGTCGCCCAGGTCGGCGGCATCGATGACTTCGATCGCCTTGGTGACGGCCGGCTCGGCGGCGGCGTTGTCGACGTACGCGGCGATCACGTGCTCAAGCGCGACGGGCGCACCGACCCTGACGACGGCGTCGTCGAGATCGGGCCGGTACTTGGCCTCCTCGACCTCTGCGGCGAGCACTGCTCGCCGGCGCGGTGGGTTGGCCTCCCCGGCTTCGTCATCAGCGGCAGCCAGCAGGCGCAGCGACGCCAGCGCCGCTTCGCGCAGTGCCACCTCGGCGAGCTCGTCGTCATCGCCCTCGGCATAGGCCTCGCGCAACGTCGGCGTCACCGCAAACGCGGTGCCGTTGACCGGCCACACGGAGCCGTCGGAGACCAGTTGTTGCAACATCACCAAAGTGGCCGGGATGTAGACGCGCATCAAAGTCGCATCATGGGCGAATCACCGGAACCGCGGGGTCTGATGATCGCGACCCGCCGCGACCGGTCCCCCGCAAGCGGGTGGGGTCCCCGCGGAGCTGGGGAGTGCCCCCACCGCCGCTCTTGCGATCGCCACTCATTTCCCGATCAGGGTGGCCGCGTAATCGTCGACGTACGTCGACAGCTCACGCGGCGGGCGGTGGTAGTTGTCGCTCACGATCGGATGCCTGGGCAGTTTGACCTTGGGCGGTTCGACGTCGTGGTAGGAGATCGTGGACAGCAGGTGCGCCATCATGTTCAGCCGCGCGTTTTTCTTGATTTCGGATTCCACGACGTACCAGGGGCTCACCGGGGTGTCGGTGTGCACCATCATCTCGTCCTTGGCACGCGAATAGTCTTCCCACCGATACACCGATTCCAGGTCCATCGTGCTGAGCTTCCATTGCCGCACAGGGTCGTTCATCCGCGCCCTGAACCGGCGCAGCTGTTCGGTCTCGGAGACCGAAAACCAGTACTTGCGCAACAGGATTCCGTCGTCGATCAGCATCTGCTCGAATATGGGCGTCTGTCGCAAAAACAGCACATACTCTTGCGCCGTGCAAAATCCCATGACTTTTTCGATGCCGGCGCGGTTGTACCACGACCGGTCGAACAGCACGATCTCGCCCTTGGCGGGTAAGTGGGCGATATAGCGCTGGTAGTACCATTGCCCGCGTTCGCGTTCCGTCGGCACCGGCAACGCTGCCACCTGGACGACCCGCGGGCTCAGGTAATCGGTGATCCGCTTGATCGCGCCGCCCTTGCCCGCGGCGTCACGACCTTCGAAGAGGACCACGAGGCGTGCCCCGGTATGTCGCACCCATTCCTGCAGCTTCACGAATTCCGTTTGAAGGCGAGTTAATTCGGCTTGGTAGACGACGTCGGGAATCTTGCGTGCGGCCGTCGCAGCCGATTTCTTCTTCTTCGCATGCGCCGACGCGCCGTTATTTGTCCCGATGCTCACCAACGAATGATAGATCCACGCAGTGATCCCCACACCGACTACGGGCGGGATGCTTCCAGGAGTTCCTCGAGCGATTGGCTCAACAGGCCCGGCAGCAGGTCGACGTCGCTCATCGCCTCGCGGTCGGCGTTGATCCCGAAATACAGCATGCCGTTGTACGACGTGACACTGATGGCCAGCGCCTGGTTGTGCAGCAGCGGTGGCACGGCGTAGGTCTCCAGCAGCTTGGTGCCGGCGACGTACATCTGGGACTGCGCCCCTGGGGCGTTCGTGATCAACAAGTTGAACGTGCGCTTGGAGAAACTGGGGAAGTCGGTGGCGACGCGGATTCCCATGGCGTGCAACGTCGGTGGCGCGAAACCCGACAGGGTGACGATGGTTATGGCATCGACCAGGCTGCCGGCCGTGGGGTTGGATTCCGTGGCGTGAGCGATCTGCGACAGCCGCACCACGGCATTGGGCTCCCCCACCGGCAGGTCGACCAGGAACGGCATCACCTGGCTGATGGTTTGACCCGGACCGGTCGCGTCGAGTTGGCCGTCGGCGTAGACCGACAGCGGCGCCATCGCCCGGATCGTCGCGGTCGGTGACACCGCTACCCCGCGTGACATCAGCCAGTTGCCCAGCGCACCGGCGATCACCGCGAGCACCACGTCGTTGACGTCGCAATCGTAGCGCGCCCGCACGGTGCGGTAGTCCTCGAGACTGCCGCGCGCGACCGTGAACCGGCGATGACGCGACACGGGGGCGTTAAGCGGGCTACTCGGCGCGGTGCCCCGCGCGACGTTGCGCGCGTAATCGATGACCCGTCGGCCGGCGTCGACGAACTCGCCGTAGTTGGTCGCCGACCCGGCGATCGCGGACCCGACCGCCTGCAGCTGCGCGCCCGGCGCCCCCAGCCAGTCGCCGATCGCCCCCAACGCCAACCGCACGGTGCCGGGGTCGCGTTCCGGTACCCAGATGTCTTCGGGGAACGGCGGCGGCCGCTTGGTGCGGTCGGCGATGACGTGGTTGATCTCCAACGCGCTCATGCCGTTGATCAGGGCCTGGTGGGACTTGGTGTAGAGGGCGACGCGGTTCTTGGCCAGCCCTTCGACCAGGTACATTTCCCACAACGGACGCGACTTGTCCAACGGCCGGGCGGCCAGCCGGGCGATGAGCTCGTGCAGCTGCTCGTCGCTGCCCGGCGAGGGCAGCGCCGAGCGCCGTACGTGGTAGGTGATGTCGAAGTCGCTGTCGTCGATCCACACGGGCCGGGCCGGGCCGATGCGCACCTCGCGGACCTTCTGCCGGTAGCGCGGTGTCTGGGGCAGCCGCTGCTCGACGGTGGCCAGCAGCGTCTCATAGCTCAAGCCGGCGCGCGGACGCTGGAGGATGGACAGCGACCCGACGTACATCGGGGTGGCCGTGTTCTCCAGCCGATAGAAGGAGGCGTCCGAGGGGGACAACCGGGTCACCATTACGGCGCTGTCCTCCTGCTCGTTTCGTGTCGTCTACCCATGGTGCCGCCCACGCTAATCGTCCGGCCGCCGCGCGGCTCGGCGGGTACGCGTGCGCGCGAGTTGTGCCATGATGACCCTGACTACCACCGTCTGCCCCTCTCCAGCAGGCTCCCGTTGGATCCATGAGTTGGAGAGTGCGCTTGACCACCGATCCGGTCGCGAGCCCAGCCGGCCTTGACGGTTTCGCCGTGACGCCCGTCGTCGACTACGAACCTCCGCCGCAGGACGTGCCGCCAAACCGCACCGTCCCGCCGTGCCGCCCGTCGTCCCACGCGCCGGCGCGACGCCGCAGCCCGCACGCGCCGCGCCGGCCCCACCTCCGGCAGCCCGACTCGCAGCCGGCGGTGCCACCGGTCGAGGCCGGCAACGTCATGTCAGCGCAGATGCGGCAGGCCGCCATCTTCGCCGACGCCGCGCTGCGCCGGGTGCTGGAGGTCATCGACCGTCGCCGTCCCGCCGCCCAGCTGCGGCCCATGCTCGCGCCGACCCTGGTGGATTCCGTGGTGGCGCTGGGCCGCACGGCGGCGGGCCGGCAGGGTGCCGCGGTGGTGCGCCGAATGCGGCTGCAGCCGGCCGGACACCGTGACCCGGACACCGCGGCGGAGGTTTTCGGCTGCTACAGCCGCGGGGACCGGATCCACGCCATCGCCTGCCGCGTGGAAAAGGTTCCGGTTGGCGGTGCAATCCGGTGGCAGGTGGTGGCCCTGCACATCGGTTAGCTGGAGGGTCCGGCGCCGACCTTCGGCCTGGGCGGCTCGGTCGCTGGCCGGATCTAGGGTTACGAACTGAGCCAAACCGCAGGCGGCACGCGGGTGCGTGAAACCTGGGACGTGTCGCACGACAAGCAGAAGCGGTGATTACCCGCCGTTCGATGCCCACGCAGACCGAGCAGGGGGCATGTGCGCCAGGCCGAAGCGGATCGCCATGTCGCTTGAGGGCTAGTGCTGGCCGGCCGTTCGGGGCGCCTGCCGCGGCGGCTTCGGCAGCAGCATGGACACACTGCGGCGGTAGTCGTGGTATTGATCACCCAGCGCCGTGACGAGGTCGTGCTCTTCCATTTGCACCGCGATCAGAATGTACGCCGTGGTGCCGACCGCGAAGAGCAGGTGCCCGGCCGTCATGGAGGGCGCCGCCCAGAAGGCGATGATGAAGCCGAGCATGATCGGGTGGCGGACCACCCGGTACAACGCTCGAGCTTGAAACCCGAGTTCGGTGTAAGGCTTTCCACGCCAAGCCAGATACACCTGCCGAAGGCCGAACAGGTCGAAGTGGTTGATCATGAACGTCGACGCGAACACAATCGCCCACCCGAGCCAGAACACGGCCCACAACGCCAGCCGGCCCGCCTGCGGTCGCACGTCCCAGATGACGGCCGGCATCGTTCGCCATTGCCAGTAGAGCAGGAGCAGCACGGCGCTTGCCAGCACCACGTAGGTGCTGCGCTCAATCGCCGGCGGCACGAATCGCGTCCACCACCTTTTGAACGCCGGCCGCGCCATGACGCTGTGCTGAACCGCGAACGCTCCCAGCAGCAAAATATTGACCACCACCGCCTGACCAATGGGCGCGGGAAGCCCGTGATCGACGCTTCGCGGCACCACGAAGTTGCCCACGAAACCAACTGCATACAAGAAGGCCACGACGAATAGCAGGTAAGCCGCCGCGCCGTAACCGATCGTCAAATACCGCTTCATGGAGTAAGTGTCCGCCGCAGAAGCACGGCGGGATATAGGTCGTTTGCCTCAACTTCGCCCGGCGACGGTCTAGTCACAATTGACTAAGCCGTGCCGAAGCGCATACATGCTGGCGCCGATGCGGTTCGATACCCCGATCTTGGCGTAGGTTCGCTCCACGTGGTTGCGGGCGGTCTTCTCGCTGATCACCAACGACGCCGCGATCTCCTTGTTGGACGCGCCACGGGCGACGAGGCACAGCACTTCGATCTCTCTGGGCGTCAGCCCGTCCGGCCGCAGGTTAGCCCGTCGCGCGGGTTGCCCCGCGGTGTGCAGCACGGCCTCGACCGCGACTGGGTCGAGCTCCGTCGAGACCGCGCGGGTACCCCGAGCCGTCAAGGCATTCATGGTGATTGCCGGCGAGCTGCGCCAACTGTCGCAGCCCGGGAACCTGGTCGAGGATACGCACCGTCAAGTACGGATGCAGCCGAACACGCTCAAACTCGGCCGCCGTCAAGGACGCCGGTCTCGACCAGATCTGGTTCGACACTCCGATGCGGCCGAGGTCGTGCGCGTGGCCCGCTCGGCGGGTCAGCGCCGCGGTATCGGCATCCAGCCCGGCGGCCAGGGCGGCGTCACCGGCGAGCCGGGCCACCGCTCGTGAATGTCCAAGGGTGAATGGCCATTTCAGATCGGCCAAGATCGCCTCGGCATCGCTCAGCAACGTGTCGACGACCTGGGGGTCGAACTGCCCGCCCCGCCGGTCGCGGGCCATGGCCACGGCGCCCTCCAGACCGTACGTGCGGTGATGCACCTCCACCATGTCGGCGACCTTCGCGATTCGCATGTGAATCGGGATCTCGTCGCCATGGGCACCGGCGGGAAGTCCGCCGCCGTCGTAGCGCTCGAACGTGAACGCGACTGCCGCCTGCACGCTGGGGCCCAGGCCGATCCGATCGGCCAGCAGGGCCGCGGACGTGCAGTGCGAGTGGATCAGCCGGGAGATGTGGCCGCGCGCGTTGACCAGGAGCGTTGCCATCACGCTCAGCCGGTGCACGAGCGGCTGACCGCGACCGACGTTGGCCGCCAGGAAGCGCATGTACGGCAGCCCGGACCAATCGACCAAGTACGAGTCGTGGCGCACGGCGATGTCGTCGCCGAACCACCGCGCATACTCGTGCGAGTCGGCGTGGCAGCCGATCCACATGATCAACGTCGTGTAGTAGGCGCAGTCCCGCTGCTCTCTGCTCAGCCCCAGTCGGTCGGCAAGCCGGGTCGCAATCAGCGCCGCTCTGAGCATGTGTTCGGCGGGCTGGCCGAGACCGAGATCGATCGCGACCGACAGTGCCGCCAGCAGCTCCGCACGAGTCGGCGGTTCGGGTGCCGAAGAATCCGGGCGCGCCGGTCCATACGGCCGAGATGACATGAGCCTCATTGTGCCCGGGTGATCGGCCCGGGGTCACCTATCGAAACGGTGCGCCGGACCGCACGGTGACGGGCCGCATCGAACCTCTCGAAGTGCCCCGAGCCCACCACGAACAAGCCGCGTTGCGGCGGCCGGAAGCCCGCGAGGTGAGCCTGCCGGCGCAGCGGTCCGACCGGTCCGAGGTCTGCTTCGCGCAAAACCGCGCGCGAATGCGCCACCGCCCATAGCCGCGCGGGGGCGATCATGAACCGTTGCCCGTTGGGTGCGATCCCGGATAGCCGGACCCGCCCGGCACGCAGCGCCGGGCCGGCCACTCGGCCCAGAACGCCGAGCGCCGCCGGGTTGGTCCAGGCGCGGGCCGGCAACCGTTCGCCGACCGCGCTCATCAGCCGCGTCGGGAAGGTGGAGCGCAGATCGATATACCACTCGAGCAAACCGGGGATCCCTACATACAGCGACCACGGGGTAACCCACGCCAGGTCGATGCCGCACTGGACCGCATCGCTGGGGGTCGCCGAGCTGAAGAATCGCGCACAGCTCTGCGGGCCCGGCGTCGTGGCATAGAAGGTCCATATCCCGTCGGGATCGCGGTGCCAGACCGACCGGTAGCCGGGTGAGAAGGACGTCGCCGGAAACTGCCGCAGGGCAAGGTAATTCCCATTGGCGAAGGGAAGCCCCATCACACCAAAGCCAACGAATCGTTCGTCGTCTCCGGCGGGTAGGCCGGGTTTCTGCAGGACGGCGGTGGCGGCATCGAGGGGGGTATGCGCTGCAGTCATGCGTCGATGGTCCGCGCATCCGCCATCCCGACGCATGGGGCGGGTGCCTCAATCAAGGCAGCGACGAATGTGCGGCCAGCCGCACGCTCGCTGCCGAATGTGCGGCGAGCCGCACGTTCGGCGACGGGGCGGCTAGCGCTTCTTCACCGATTTCGGCGGCTTGGCGCCGCGGCCCTGGCGGCGCGCGGCCTCGCGCCGCTCGCGACGGCTGGCGCCGCCGGGGACCCCGGCCGGTGTCTTCTCCGCGCCGCCGCCGTTGCGCTGTAACTGCGCCGATCCGTCCTCCGACGGGCCGGAGTACGTCAGGGCGGGTGCGTCGCTGTCAATATTGTCAATCCCCTTGGCGTGCACGACACTTCGCGGCTCTTCCCGGGTCTCCGCGGGGGCGCCACCCGAGTCGGCCTGCTGGTCACCGGCCTCTGACGGCTTGCCCAGTTCGGCGAGCCCCGCGGGCGTCTCCACCGGGGCGACCTGCGGGGCGGGCACCGCCTCGACGGTGACGTTGAACAGGAATCCGACGGACTCCTCCTTCATTCCGTCGAGCATGGCCATGAACATGTCGTAGCCCTCTCGCTGGTACTCGACCAGTGGGTCACGCTGCGCCATCGCCCGCAGGCCGATGCCCTCCTTGAGGTAGTCCATCTCGTAGAGGTGCTCGCGCCACTTTCGGTCGATGACGTTGAGCAGCACGTTGCGTTCCAGTTGCCGCATCGCGCCCTCGCCCGCGAGTTCTTCGAGCTCGGCTTCCCTTACGCCATAGGCGCGTTCGGCGTCGGCGACCAGCGCGTCGAGCAACTCGTCGCGGGTCAGGTCGTCGCGCTCGGAGTCGCCGTCCAGGCGCGTCAGCGTCTCGTGGCTGATCCCGACCGGGTACAGCGTCGTGAGCGCCGTCCACAGCGCTTCCAGGTCCCAGTCCTCGGCGTAGCCTTCGGCCGTGGCGCCGTTGACGTAGGCGATGATGACGTCACGAACCATGTCCAGCGCTTGCTCTTTGACGTTCTCGCCCTCGAGTATGCGGCGGCGCTCGGCGTAGATCACCTTGCGCTGCTGGTTCATCACCTCGTCGTATTTCAGGACGTTCTTGCGGACCTCAAAGTTCTGCTGCTCGACCTGGGTCTGGGCGCTCTTGATCGCCCGGGTGACCATCTTGGCTTCGATCGGCACATCGTCGGGCAGGTTGAGCCGATTGAGCATCGCCTCCAGGGCGGCACCGTTGAACCGGCGCATGAGCTCGTCGCCCAGCGACAGGTAGAAGCGCGACTCCCCCGGGTCACCCTGGCGGCCGGATCGGCCGCGCAACTGGTTGTCGATGCGGCGCGACTCGTGCCGCTCGGTGCCCAGCACATACAGGCCGCCGGCCTCGATCACCTCGGCGGCCTCCTCGCTGGCCTCCTCCTTGACCTTGGGCAATTCCTCGTGCCAGGCCGCCTCGTACTCGTCGGGTGTCTCCACCGGATCGAGGCCGCGGGCCCGCAGCCGCGTGTCGGTGAGGAAGTCCACGTTGCCGCCCAGCACGATGTCGGTGCCGCGGCCGGCCATGTTGGTGGCGACGGTGATACCGCCCCGCCGGCCCGCCTCGGCGATGATGCCCGCCTCCTGCTCGTGGTACTTGGCGTTGAGCACGTTGTGTGGGATGCGGCGCTTCTGGAACTGCCGCGACAGGTACTCCGAGCGCTCCACGCTGGTGGTGCCGATCAGCACCGGCTGGCCCTTCTCGTAACGCTCGGCGACGTCATCAACCACCGCGATGTATTTGGCTTCCTCCGTCTTGTAGATGAGGTCGGACTGGTCGCTGCGGACCATTGGCTTGTTGGTCGGGATGCTGACCACCCCGAGCTTGTAGATCTCGTGCAGCTCGGCCGCTTCGGTTTGGGCGGTTCCGGTCATCCCGGCGAGCTTGTCGTAAAGCCGGAAGTAGTTCTGCAGCGTGATGGTGGCCAGCGTCTGGTTCTCGGCCTTGATCTCGACGTGCTCCTTGGCCTCGATGGCCTGGTGCATGCCCTCGTTGTAGCGGCGGCCGTAGAGAACGCGGCCGGTGAACTCGTCGACGATGAGCACGTCGCCATCGCGGACGATGTAGTCCTTGTCGCGGTTGAACAGCTCCTTGGCCTTCAGCGCGTTGTTGAGGTAGCTGACCAGCGGCGAGTTGGCGGCCGCGTAGAGGTTGTCGATGCCGAGCTGGTCTTCGACGAACTCCACGCCGAGTTCGTGCACGCCGACGGTCCGCTTGCGCAGGTCGACCTCGTAGTGGACGTCCTTTTCCATCAGCGGCGCCAGCCGGGCGAACTCCGTGTACCAGTTGGAGGCGCCGTCGGCGGGACCGGAGATGATCAACGGGGTGCGGGCCTCGTCGATCAGGATGGAGTCGACCTCGTCGACGATTGCGAAGTTGTGCCCGCGCTGCACCAGCTCCTCGAGCGAGTGCGTCATGTTGTCGCGCAGGTAGTCGAAGCCGAACTCGTTGTTGGTGCCGTAGGTGATGTCGGCGTTGTAGGCGACGCGGCGCTCGTCGGGCGTCATCTGCGCGAGGATCACGCCGACGTCCAGCCCGAGGAAGCGGTGCACGCGGCCCATCCACTCGCTGTCGCGTTTGGCCAGGTAGTCGTTGACGGTGACGACGTGCACGCCCTTGCCGCCGATGCCGTTGAGGTAGGCCGGCAGCACCGACGTCAGGGTCTTGCCCTCACCGGTCTTCATCTCGGCGACGTTGCCGAAGTGCAGCGCGGCCGCGCCCATCACCTGCACGTCGAACGGGCGCTGGTCGAGCACCCGCCACGCCGCTTCCCGCGCCACGGCGAACGCTTCGGGCAGCAGGTCGTCGAGGCTCTCGCCGTCGGCGTGCCGCTTCTTGAACTCCTCGGTCTTGGCCCGCAGCTCGGCGTCGGTCAGCTTCTCGACCTCCTCGGTCAGGGTGTTGACGTAGTCAGCCACCCGCCTGAGACGCTTGAGCACGCGACCTTCGCCAAGGCGCAGCAACTTCGACAGCACGCTATGTCCCCTGTTGGATGTCAGTTTTTGAGCATGAGGCGTCACCCATCGTAGGTGACACGCCCCCAAAGCCGGCGAATGTCGGCACCCGGCGGCTCGGGACCCGGGTCAGGCCGGTCTTGATCAGGCCAGCCTGATCAAGCCGTAGTCGTAGGCATGGCGCCGGTAGACGACGGACGGCCGTTCGGTCTGCTTGTCGTGAAACAAGAAGAAGTCGTGTCCGACCAGCTCCATCTCGTAGAGCGCGTCGTCGACCGTCATCGGGGTGGCCGGGTGCTCCTTGGTGCGCACGATCCGCCCGGGTTCCCTGGTCAGCGACGAGTCGGTCGCGGCGCCGTCCCGCTCCTGCGGTGCCGCCTCCGGCGGGGCAGGTTCGGAGTCCGGCGGCGGCACGACCGCGGTGGCGGCGGCCAGCGACACCGGGGTCTTGTCGCCGTAGTGCACCTTGCGGCGGTCCTTGACCCGGCGCAGCCGGTTCTCGAGCTTGTGCACCGCCGCCTCGAACGCGGCGTAGAAGCTGTCGGCGCAGGCCTCCGCCCGGCTCACCGGCCCGCGGCCCCGCGCGGTGATCTCCACGCGCTGACACGACTTGCGCTGACGCCGGTTGGGCTCGTGCTTGAGCTCGACGTCGAAAAGGTGGATGGAGCGATCGAACCGCTCGAGGCGGGCGAGTTTCTGCGAGACGTAGACGCGGTAGTGATCGGGGATTTCTACATTGCGGCCCTTGAACACGACTTCGGCGCTCAGTGTCGGTTCGGCCTGGCCTTCGGTTTCTGCCGGCGGTTGGTCCAGCATCTGACCGGAATCCACGGATGACCTTGACATACGGGACAACTCGCTCTCTTTTCATGTCGCACGCCTCGTGCGTGCGGGGCTTTTGGAGATAGCGCGCCGACAGGGGTGGGAGCGGTTTTGAAGCGGTCACCGCCGCAGGCTGCCCGCCGGTGCGAGGTGTCGAATGCTCACCCCTTCCCGTCAGTGGGGTCTCAACCTGGAACAGCGCGACCAGTGAGTGCAGACCAGTGAGTCATTGCATGTTGTCCCCGACGTTAGCTCTTGTTCGGCTGGGGATGCCACTGATTTCGGCGAGCTGTTGCGAGTTCTTCACAACCTCTTGGCGCCGTCAGAGCTTCTCAGCGGGCGCAGCCCGGCTCACGCGGCGGCAATGGTCAGCAGGGCGGCGACCCGTACCCCGGCGGCATGCAGGACCCGCACCGACTCACGGGCCGTTGCCCCGGTGGTGACGATGTCGTCGACGACCAAAACTTCGGTGTCCGGCAACCGGCCGCGCAGCAGCACCCGGCCGGCGATGTTGCGCTCGCGGGCGGCGGTGCCCAGGCCCACCGAATCGCGGGCCAGCGGTTTCATCCGCAGGGATTGCGCGACGCTGATGTCCGGATTTCCGGCCACCGCGACGCGTGCCAGCCGGCTAACGGGGTCGCCACCGCGCCGGCGCGCCGCCGAACCCCGCGTGGGTGCGGGCACGATGGTCAGCGGGGCCTCGACGATCCCCCAGCTCAGCAGCCGGTGCACACCGACGGCCAGCGCGCGGGCCAGCGGCCCGGCGAGGTCCCCGCGGCCGTGCTCCTTCATCGCGATGATCGCCCGGCGGCGGGCGCCGGCGTAGCGGCCCAGTGCGAACACCGGCACCAGCGGGTCCACGCGGGGTGTCACCACGTGCGGCTGGTCGGAGGCCACCGAAAGCTCCCGGTCACAGGAGGCACACCAGCGGGTCGACGGCGCACCGCAGCCGCCGCATTGTAGCGGCAGGATGAGGTCGAGCACCGGCCAAGTGTGGCCGACGGGGCCGACAGGCTCAGCCCGGTAGCACCGGCGCCGCCCCGGGTATCGCCAGCCCCGAGACCTCCGACCAGCCCTGCTGCCCTTCGGCCGCCGACGCCGAATACTGCACCACCCCGTCGGGAGCTTCGACGTACACCGTCGACTGGTTGGCCGCGACCGTGGACACCGGAAGCGCCACACCGCGGTTCGGCGCGTCGGAGTTCACCCCGTCGAGGTTCACGTACGACACCGGATGGCTCGCGTCGGTGCGGGTCACCACGATGTCGTCTCCGGTCCGCCAGGACAGCGACACCACCGAGGTGCCCAGCCCGAAGCCGAGCCGCCGCGGGTACGTGAGGGCGTACTGCCCCGCCTGGGTCTGCTCGACACCGGCGAGGATCACCTGACCACCTATCACCATGGCGGCACGGGTCGAGTCCCGGGACAGCTGCAGGTCGGTGATGGGTCCCGGGAAGCGACTGGACACGGCGACGGAATCCACCGGGATCCGCGCGGGTTGTCCCGACGCCGGTTCCTGAATCGCCCGCAACACGTTGTTGCCGTCCACCACCACCCAGACCGCGTCGTCCAGGGACCAACTCGGCCGCGAAAGGCTGCGTCCGTCGGCGGATTGCGCCGCCTCGCCACCGAGGTCGCCGATCCACAGCGACGCCGCCATGTCCGGGGCGCCGCGGTGCAACGTCACAACGGACGCCACCTGCCGCCCGTTGCGGGACAGCGCGGCGCCGGTCTGGTCCGGCATCCGCCCGAAGGCACCCGGCACCGTGGTGATGTGCTGCCCGTCGAGCGAGACCAGTGCCCCGTTCACCAGGGCGTGCAGCCCGGCGCCCGCGCCGTCGGCCACGCCGGGGTCGGTGGCGGCGACGTCGGAGGTGGTCCAGCCTTCGGCGAACCGGTCGTCGAGCGGCGCGCCGTCGGCGTTGATCACGTACGGGCCCCGGATGTCCGCCCTCGCGAGCGTCCAGATGATCTGTGCGGCAACCAATTGCCTGCTGTGCGGGTCGGTGGTGGACAGCTTCTCCAGGTCGATGCGCGCGCCGCCGTAACCGCGCCCGATCCCGTTCTTGCCGCCGTCGGCCCGGGTCACCGGCCCGCGCAGGCGCAGCGGCGGGGCGAGCAGGTTTCGGACGGTGTGGGCCATCTCGGGCCGCGGCCCGGCCACCAGTTTGGAGATCAGCTCGGTAGCCAACTGATCGTGGTCGGGCACCGCGACGTAGCGCGGGTCGGGGACCACCGTCTTGCCGGTCGGGTCGGCGAAGTACAGCGTGTTGCGCTTATAGGTCGACTGGAACTGCTGCCAGTCCAGGAAGACGCCGTTGGGCAACCGGTCGATCCGCCAGCCGCCGGAGGTCTTGACCAGCTCGATCGGACCCGGGTCCGGCAGCACGCCTTCGGCGGTTTCGAACACGCCCACGTCGGACAGCGAGCCCAGGATGTCCGCCCGCATGGTCGTCGAAACCCGCTCGGCGGCACGGGTTTCGACGAACACCACGTGGTCGATCAGCAGCGCGCTGCCGGCGTCGTCCCAAGAGTTGGACGCCGACTGCGTGAGGAACTGCCGCGCCGCCAGGTGCCTGTTCGCCGGATCGCCGGTGGCCTTGAGGAACTCGCGCAGCAGCACGTCGGGATCCATGCCCGGGGTCGGCTTGGGCAGATTCGACGGCGCGGGCCGCTCGACGGTGCCGATAGCCTGCGGCGCCGACGAATTGGGCACGCCGGCGCAGCCGGCGAGCAAGACGGCCATCAGCAGCAGCCGCAGTAGCGTCAGGGGCCGCACGCTATCCGCTCCTCTCGGCGTGCTCGCGCGGCCGCTGAGTTTCCTCGGTTTCCTTGGCGTGTTGCGGGCCGGTCTGGCCGGGCTGCGGACCCGGTTGCGGAATCGGCTTCAGGGGCAGCGGGCTGGTGGTGACCTTGTGGCCGCGCACCAGCGGAAGGGTCAGCCGGAAGCACGCTCCCTGACCGGGTTCGCCCCACGCCTCGAGCCTGCCCTGGTGCAGTCGCGCGTCCTCGATGCTGATCGCCAGGCCCAGCCCCGTGCCGCCGGAGCGCCGCACCCGCGACGGGTCCGAGCGCCAGAACCGGCTGAACACCAGCTTCTCCTCGCCGGGCCGCAGGCCCACGCCGAAGTCGCGCACGGTGACCGCGACCGTGTCTTCGTCGGCGCCCATCCGGATCTGCACGGCCTTGTGCTCGGCGTGGTCGATGGCGTTGGCGATCAGGTTGCGCAAAATCCGCTCGACCCGGCGCGCGTCGACCTCGGCGATCACCTCCTCGTCGGGCATCTCGACCTGCAACTCGATGCCGGCCTCCTCGGCCAGGTGACCGACGTTGCCCAGCGCGCTGCGCACGGTGGCGCGCAGGTCCAGCGCCTCGACGGACAGCTCGGCGACGCCGGCGTCGTGCCGGGAGATCTCCAGCAGGTCGTTGAGCAGCGTTTCGAACCGGTCCAGCTCGTTGACCATCAGCTCGGTGGACCGACGCAAAGTCGGGTCGAGGTCTTCGCTGTGGTCGTAGATCAAATCGGCGGCCATCCGGACGGTGGTCAGCGGGGTGCGCAGCTCGTGGCTGACATCCGACGTGAACCGGCGCTGCAGGTTGCCGAACTCCTCCAGCTGGGTGATCTGCCGGGACAGACTCTCGGCCATGTCGTTGAACGAGACCGCCAGCCGCGCCATGTCGTCTTCGCCGCGCACCGGCATCCGTTCCGACAAATGCCCCTCGGCGAATCGCTCGGCGATGCGCGACGCCGAGCGCACCGGCACCACCACCTGACGGGACACCAACAGCGCGATCCCCGCGAGCAGCACCAGCAGCACGACGCCGCCGGTGATCATCGTGCCGCGGACGAGCTGGATGGTGGCCTGCTCGTTCTTCAGCGGGAAGATCAGATACAGCTCCAGATTGGCCACCTGCGCCGACGCCGGCGTGCCGATGATGAGCGCAGGGCCCGAGAAGCCGTCGGTGTGCACCGTGGCGTATTGGTAGGCCGCCTGCCCGGCCTTGATGAAGCCGCGCAGCGAGTTGGGCACCTGGTCGACGGGCCCGGCTGTGGTCGCGGCGCGCGGGCCGTCGCCGGGCACCATCAGCACCGCGTCGAACGCGCCGGCCAGCCCGGCGCCCGAGGCCGGGTCGGTTTTCGAGGTCAACGTGTTGCGGGCCAGTTGAAGGCTGCTGTCCAGTGACCGCGTCTCCTCGCCGCTGACGATCCCGCCGACGGTGGTGCGGGCCCGCTCTATCTGTTCGGTGGCGGCCTTGACCTTGACGTCGAGCACGCGGTTGGTGACCTGGCTGGTCAGCACGAAGCCGAGTGCCAGTATCACCGCCAGCGACAGGCCGAGGGTCAACGCCACGACGCGCAGCTGCAGCGATCGGCGCCAGGCGGTGCCCACGACTCGACTCAGCGCACCCATGCCGCGGGTCATGGGGCCAGAGCGACCCCAGCGACTACGAGTGTGTCGCCGCGAGCCCCACATCATCAATGACGCCCCACCTCAGCATCGCTGCGTCCCCCGCAGGCGGGCGGTACCCCCTCTGCGTCGTCATCGGCGTTGAAGGAGCGCCGCTGGATCACGGAGGTCCGGCCTTGTATCCCACTCCTCGAACGGTCAACACCACGGTCGGGTTCTCCGGGTCTTTCTCAACCTTGGCCCGCAGACGCTGGACGTGCACGTTCACCAAGCGGGTGTCCGCAGGGTGACGGTACCCCCACACCTGTTCGAGCAGCACATCTCGAGTAAACACCTGCCGCGGTTTGCGCGCCAACGCGACGAGCAGGTCGAACTCCAGCGGTGTCAGGGAGATCTGCTCGCCGTTGCGGGTGACCTTGTGCGCCGGCACGTCGATCTCGACGTCGGCGATGGACAGCATCTCGGCGGGCCCGTCGTCGTTGCGCCGCAGCCGTGCCCGGACCCGGGCCACCAGCTCCTTGGGCTTGAACGGCTTCATGATGTAGTCGTCGGCGCCCGACTCCAGCCCCAGCACCACGTCCACGGTGTCGGTCTTGGCGGTCAGCATGACGATCGGAACGCCGGAGTCGGCGCGCAACACCCGACACACGTCGATGCCGTTCATGCCGGGCAGCATCAGATCCAGGAGTACCAAATCGGGGCGCAATTCGCGCACCGCCGTCAGGGCCTGGGTGCCGTCACCGATGACCGCGGTGTCGAAACCCTCCCCACGCAGCACGATGGTGAGCATCTCGGCCAGCGAAGCGTCGTCGTCGACGACCAAAATCCTTTGCCTCATGTCGTCCATGGTGTCACCAGATCGGGATAAAACTCGGGTACCACACGGGCGTTTCTTGGCTCTTAAGGGAAAATGGGCTCAAATTCACCCATCGGGGGCCTCCAGAGTCGCCGCCAACCGGCCCGCGTCGATGTCCGCATCGACGACCAGCCACCGTCCACCCCACCCCGCGGCGGCCAGTTCGGCGTACACCGCGCCGGTGCGCCGCTGCAGTTCGTCGTCGCGTTCGTAGCTGTCGCGCACCCGGCCCGGCTCCGATTCGGCGCGGTGGCGGGCCCGCCGCCCCGCCAGCTCGGCCGACACCGCGAGCAGCACCTGCCAGTCGGGCGGCGGCAGTCGTAGCCGCCGGTATTCCAGCTCGTGCACCCAGGCGACCGCCGGGCCCGCCGCGCCCTCGCGCAGGCGAGCCGCGCTGTAGGCCGCGTTCGACGCGACGTAGCGATCCAGGATCACCACGTCGTGGTGATGGCACAGCGCCTCGATGTCGCCGACGGCCCCCGCGCGGTCGAGGGCGAACAGCGTCGCCATCGCGTAGACCGACGACGCGAGGTCACCGTGCTCGCCGTGCAGGGCCTCGGCCGCGAGGTCGGCGGTCACCGAGCGCCCGTAGCGCGGAAAGTCCAGCGTGGCCACCGACCTGCCGGCGGTTTCGAACGCCTTCCGCAGTCCCTCGGACAGCGTCCGCTTGCCGGCGCCGTCAACCCCCTCGATCGCGATCAGCACGGCGAGAGCCTAGCGCCGCGGTATCCCCGCGAGTGTGAAGCTGGCCGCCCGCTCGGCGCCGAGTGTGCAGCGAGCCGCACACACAGCGCAAATGGCCCGTCAGTAGCGGTAGTGGTCAGGCTTGTAGGGGCCCTCGACGTCGATGCCGAGGTATTCGGCCTGCTCCTTGGTCAGCTTGGTCAGGTTGCCGCCGAGCGCCTCGACGTGGATGCGGGCCACCTTCTCGTCGAGGTACTTGGGCAGCCGGTACACCTCGTTGTCGTACTCGTCGTTCTTGGTCCACAGCTCGATCTGGGCGATCACCTGATTGGAGAAGCTGTTGCTCATCACGAACGACGGGTGGCCGGTGGCATTGCCCAGGTTCAACAGCCGGCCCTCGGACAGCACGATGATCGACTTGCCGGTGTCGCCGAAGGTCCACACGTCGACCTGCGGCCGGATGTTGACCTTCGTCGCCCCCGACTTTTCCAGCGCGGCCATCTGGATCTCGTTGTCGAAGTGCCCGATGTTGCCCAGGATGGCCTTGTCCTTCATGGCCTTCATGTGCTCGAGGGTGATGATGTCCTTGTTGCCGGTGGCCGTGATGACGATGTCCGCCTCGGCGATCACGTCCTCGACCGTCTTGACGTCGTAACCCTCCATCAGGGCTTGCAGCGCGTTGATCGGGTCGATCTCGGTGATGACAACCCGCGCCCCCTGACCCTTGACGGAGTCCGCGCAACCCTTGCCGACGTCCCCGTAACCACAGACCAGCACCTTCTTGCCACCGATCAGCACGTCGGTGCCGCGGTTGATCCCGTCGATCAGCGAGTGCCGGCAGCCGTACTTGTTGTCGAACTTGGACTTGGTCACCGAGTCGTTGACGTTGATCGCCGGGAAGGCGAGATCACCGGCGGCGGCGAACTGGTACAGACGCAGCACGCCTGTCGTGGTCTCCTCGGTGACGCCCTTGACCGACTCGGAGATCTTCGACCACTTGTTCTTGTCGGTCTCGAAGCGGCGACGCAGCAGGTCCAGGAAGATCTTCCACTCGGCGGAATCGTCCTCTTGGGCGGGCGGGACCACGCCGGCCCTCTCGTACTGCGCGCCGCGCAGCACCAGCATGGTGGCGTCGCCGCCGTCGTCGACGATCATGTTGGCCGGCTCGTCGGGGTCGGGCCACGTCAGCATCTGCTCGGCGGCCCACCAGTACTCCTCCAGCGTCTCGCCCTTCCAGGCGAACACCGGGACGCCCCGGGGCTCCTCGGGGGTGCCGTAGGGCCCGACGACCACTGCGGCGGCGGCGTGGTCCTGGGTCGAGAAGATGTTGCACGACGCCCAGCGGACCTCGGCCCCCAGTGCGACGAGGGTCTCGATCAGCACCGCGGTCTGCACCGTCATGTGCAGCGAGCCCGAGACCCGGGCGCCCTTGAGCGGCTGCACGTCGGCGTATTCGCGCCGCAGCGACATCAGGCCCGGCATCTCCTGCTCGGACAGTTCGATGTCCCGGCGACCGTAATCCGCCAGCGACAGGTCGGCGACCTTGAAATCGATGCCGTTGCGGACGTCGGGGGTAAGCGACTTTTCGGTCGTCGTCATGCGTGTTTCATCCTTTTCAGGGCTCACCGGATTCAGCGGTACTTAGGTTAGGTATGTTCTTCCGCCACTGTAGTCGCCGATCGTCGGCCCCTAGAACCAGGGAGAGCGCCGGGAAGGGTCACGGAACGTTGGCGACCCCGTGCCGTTCGGCGAACGGCGCCATCAATCGCGCCAGATCCGCCGCGACGTCTCCCCCGCCAGCAGGTGGTGCCCCCAGGTCGGCCTCGGGCGGCATGGACACGTAGCTGAGGCACAGCCGCACAATGGCCCGCGCCAGCACGCCGGCGTCATCGTCGCTGGTCGCCACCCACGTCTGCATGAATGCCGACGCGAGCCGGGTCGAGGCGCGGGTGATCAGCGGCCCGCTGTCGGTGGTGATGAGCTGCAGCAGATCCGGCTTGGCCACCCCGGTCAGCAGCGAGATCACCAGAGGGTCGGCGGCGGATTCTGCGAAGAAGGACCCAAATCCCTGCAGGAATGCTCCGTAGATGTCGCCGACGTTGGCGTTCACGGCGGCGTGGACGGTATCGACCAGGCGGTCGGCGAGGCGCAGGGCATACCCCTGCGCCAGGCCTTGCCGCGAGCCGAACTCGTTGTAGATGGTCTGCCGGCTGACGCCCGCGGCGCGGGCGACGTCCGACAGCGTGATGGCCGACCAGTCCCGCGCCAGCAGCAGGTCCCGCATCGCGTCGAGGACCGAGTCACGCAGCAGGACTCGCGACGCCTCGGCGTAGGGCATCCGCTTCACAGGCGCGACTGTAGCGCTCACGCCCGAGCAACCTCCACCATCTCGAAGTCCGACTTCGCCGCGCCGCAGTCCGGGCAGCTCCAGTCCTCGGGGATGTCGTCCCACCGGGTACCGGGCGCGATGCCGTCCTCCGGCCAGCCCAGCGCCTCGTCGTACTCGAAGCCGCACTGGATGCAGCGGAACAGCCTGTAGTCACTCACGAGTTCGCTCCTATCCGTGTCGGTTCGAAATCGGCCTTCTCACGCACCGAGCAATCGGGACAGCACCAGTCCTCGGGAACCTGCTCCCACGGCGTTCCGGCCGGAAAACCTTCCCGCGCATTGCCTTTGGCCTCGTCGTAGACGTAGCCGCAGCCGGGGCACCGATAGGCGTTTGTGTTTGCGGCCGTCATGCCGGAACTCCGTACTTGGCGAGCAGCTTGGTCCGCAGCCGCGGGTGCAGGTTGACCTTGGTGATGTCGCCGTCGTAGTGCTCCAGCACCCGGTGATCCATCACCTTGCGCCACAGCGGCGGGAAGTAGGTGAGCGAGATCATCGACGCGTACCCGCTGGGCAGGTTGGGAGCGCCGTCCATGCTGCGCAGCGTCTGGTAGCGACGGGTGGGGTTGGCGTGGTGGTCGCTGTGCCGCTGCAGGTGGTACAGGAACAGGTTGGTGACGAGGTGGTCGGAGTTCCAGCTGTGCACCGGCGCGCAGCGCTCGTAGCGGCCGTTGGCGGCCTTCTGCCGCAGCAGTCCGTAGTGCTCGAGGTAGTTGACGGCCTCCAGCAGGGAGAACCCGAACACCGCCTGGATGATCACGAACGGGATCAGCGCCGGGCCGAAGGCCGCGATCAGCACACCCCACAGCACCACCGACATCGCCCAGGCGTTGAGCACGTCGTTGCGCAGGTACGTCGCGGGGTGCCAGGGGCTCTTGCCCAGCCGGCGCAGCCGCTGGGCCTCCAGCCGGAACGCCGAGCGCAGGCTGCCGAACACGCTGCGCGGCAAGAACTCCCAGAAGGTCTCCCCGAACCGCGCCGACGCCGGGTCCTCCGGGGTGGACACCCGCACGTGGTGACCGCGGTTGTGCTCGAGGTAGAAGTGCCCGTAGCAGGTCTGCGCCAGGGTGATCTTGGACAGCCAGCGCTCGAGCGCCTCCTTCTTGTGGCCCATCTCGTGCGCGGTGTTGATGCCGACGCCGCCGACGATGCCGACCGACAGCGCCACGCCGAGCTTGCCCGCCCAGCCCAGCGCGCCGTCAAAACCGAGCCAACTCAGGTGGGTGGCGGTGAACAGGTAGGCACCCAGCACCACGCTGAGGTACTGGAACGGGATGAAGATGTAGGTGCAGTAGCGGTAGTACTTGTCGTTTTCCAGCCGCTCCATCACCTCGTCGGGGGGGTTCTGGCCGTCGGGCCCGAAACGCATGTCAAGGATTGGCAACAGCACATAGACCAGGATCGGCCCGATCCACAGCGGCGCCTGCGCGGCGGCGTGCCAGCCGAGCTGGTTCATCCCCCACACGATCGGCAGCATCACGAACAGCGCCGTCGGCGGGATGAGCCCGATGAGCCACAGATGACGCTTCCGGTCCCGCCACTCCGCTGGGGAAACGCCGGCGCTGTCGTATCTGCCCGGGCTCGTTTGTGTGGTCATATGCCAAACCTCCTTGTGAGTCACGCCACGTTGAGATTGGACATTACTGGAGCCTACGTCTCCTGTCTAGACATCAGACATGATTTTGTAAACCGCGAACCGACTCCGTGATCGGGAGGTCACCGGGAGGTGGGGTCGGGCTGGGCGCGGGCAAGAGGTGGCGCGTCGCCGGCGTCCCGGCGGCCCTGCGCCGAGTGCCGGTACCCGTAGGCGGCGTAGATAACGGTTCCCACCACCAGCCAGACGCCGAACCGCACCCAGGTCAGGGCGGTCAGGTTCACCATCAGCCACACACATGCGCAGATCGAGGCGATGGGAAGCACCGGCACCCAGGGAGCCCGGAAGCCTCGCTCGAGGTCCGGGCGGGTGCCGCGCAGGACCATGACGCCGGCCGACACCAGGACGAAGGCGAACAGCGTTCCGACGTTGACCATCTCCTCGAGCTTGTCGATCGGGAACACCGACGCCGTCACGGCCACCAGCACCGCCACCAGCACGGTGATGCGGACCGGGGTGCCGCGCGGACCGGTCTTGGCCAACCGCCGCGGCAACAGGCCGTCGCGCGCCATCGCGAACAGGATGCGGCACTGACCGAGCATCAGCACCATGACCACGGTGGTCAGCCCCGCCAGGGCCCCGATGGAGATGATCTGGCTGGCCCAGTTGATCCCGTTGTCCTTGAACGCCGTGGCCAGGTTCGCGTGACCGCGGCCGGGGACGGTCTTGAGTTGGGTGTAGGAGACCATGCCGGACAACACGATCGCGACCGCAACGTAGAGCAGGCTCACGATCCCCAGCGACGCGAGGATCCCCTTCGGGACGTCGCGCTGGGGATTCTTGGTCTCCTCGGCCATGGTCGCCACGATGTCGAATCCGATGAACGCGAAGAACACGATCGACGCGCCCGCCAACACGCCGTACCACCCGTAGTGGCTGCTGTGCGCCCCGGTCAACAGCGACAGCACCGACTGGTCGATGCCGCGCACGTCATGCCCCGTTTCGGGCTTGGGGATGAACGGCGAGTAGTTCGAGCCCTTGATGTAGAAGGCGCCGACGACCACGACCAACACCACCACCGACACCTTGATGCCGGTGACCACCGCCGAAAACCTCGATGACAGCTTGGTGCCCATGGCGATCAGCGTCGCCACCGCCGCGACGATCAGCAGCGCGCCCCAGTCGAACTGGGCGGATCCGAGTTGGACGGTGCCACCGGCGAACCCGAACACCGTGCCGAGGTAGCTCGACCACCCCTTGGCGACGACGGCGGCGCCGACGGCCAGTTCCAGCAGCAGGTTCCAGCCGATGATCCAGGCCAGGAACTCGCCGAAGGTGGCGTAGGAGAAGGTGTACGCGCTGCCCGCCACCGGCAGCGTGGAGGCGAACTCCGCGTAGCACAGTGCCGCCAGCGCGCACGTCACCGCCGCGATCACGAACGAGATCCAGATCGCCGGGCCGGTGATGTCGCCGGCCGTCGACGCGGTGACCGTGAAGATACCGGCGCCGATCACCACCGCCACCCCGAACACGACCAGGTCCCACCACGTCAGTTCCTTGCGCAGCCGCGTGTCGGGCTCGTCGGTGTCGGCGATCGACTGCTCGACCGACTTCGTGCGCCAACGATTCGCCATCCACGTGCCCTTTCGCCATTCGTTGGACCGCAACAGTACTGGGTACTCTCCGGGGATGCCGGATCGCGAAGGAAGCACGCGGGACCACGCCGTGGTCATCGGGGGAAGCATCGCCGGCCTGTGCGCCGCGCGGGTGCTGTCGGACGCCTTCTCCCGGGTGACCGTTTACGAGCGCGACCAGTTGCCGGGCACCCCGACCAACCGCGCGACCGTGCCCCAGGACCAGCACCTGCACATGCTGATGGCCCGCGGGGCCGAGGAGTTCGAGGGCCTGTTTCCCGGCCTGCTGGAGGACATGGTGGCCGCGGGCGTGCCCATGCTGGAGAACCGTCCGGACTGCATCCACCTGGGCGCCGTGGGCCACGTCCTGGGCGTCGGCCAGACGTTGCGCGACGAGTTCACCGCCTACGTGCCCAGCCGCCCGCACCTGGAATGGCAACTGCGCCAACGGGTGCGCGACATCGACAACGTCGACATAGTGCGGCGCTCGGTCACCGAGCCCGTGTTCGACCGGGCGCGGCAGCGGGTGACCGGTGTACTGCTGGACCCGGAAGACGAATTGGTGGCCGCCGACCTCGTGGTGGACGCCGCCGGCCGGGGCACCCGGTTGCCGGTGTGGTTGGAGCAGTGGGGATATCAGCGTCCGGTCGAACAAGCCATCGACATCGGCATCCACTACGCCACGCACCGGTTCCGGATTCCCGAGGGCCTGATCGCGGAGAAGGTGGTGGTGGCCGGCGCCTCGCACGACCAATCGCTCGGGCTGGGCATGCTCTATTACGAGGACGGCGCCTGGGTGCTGACGACGTTCGGGGTGGCCAACGCCAAGCCGCCCCGGACGTTTCCGGAGATGCTGGAGCTGGCCGGAGAGCTGCTGCCCGCCCACTTCAACGCCGCGCTGGCGCAGGCCGAACCCTTCGGTGAGCCGGCCTATCACGCGTTCCCGGCCAGCAGGTGGCGCCGCTACCACAAGCTGACCCTCTTCCCGGCCGGGATCCTGCCCCTCGGCGACGCCGTCGCCAGCTTCAATCCGACCTTCGGGCAGGGCATGACGATGACGGCGCTGCAGGCCGGGCACCTGCGGCGGGCCCTGCAATTCCCGGACGACCAAGTGGCCGCGGTGCTGAACCGGGCCACCGCCAAGACCACTTATCCGGTGTGGATGATGAACGGCATCGCCGACGTCAACTTCCACCATGCGGTCACCGAGCCCACCCCCTGGTGGTGGCGGCCGTCGGCCGCGCTGTTCGACCAGTTCCTCGGCGCCGCCGAGACCGATTCCGTTCTGGCCGAATGGTTTTTGCGCCGGTTCTCGCTCCTCGACAGCCTCTATGTCGTCCCGCCGCCGCGGATCGTCGGCCGCGCCATGCGGCACAATCTGCGGCTGTGGCTGCGGGAGCGCCGGGAGGCCGCCCGCGAGCGGAGAGCGGTCACAACCCTACGGTCGCCCTGAACAACTTCGTGGGCTCGCGCGCGACCAGGCGGATCGGCCCGTCGTCGGCCGCCACCCAGGCGGCCATCCCGCGGTGCAGCGTAAGCGACCCGGCTTTGCCGTGCACCGTCGTGCAACCCTCGGTGCACACCAAGACCTGCGGGCCATCGTGACTGCACGACGCGTCGACCTCGTGGCCGACGTACTCCCCGTCGAGCGCCAGCAGCGCGACGGCGAACTCGTCGGCCGGGGTCTCGTACACCAGGGCGAACCCCTCTCGGCGGACGTGGGGACGCAGCTGCGACTCGGCGCTCGGGTTGAAGTCCAGCACCCGCAGCAGCTCGGGCACGTCGACGTGCTTGGGGGTCAGCCCCCCGCGTAACACGTTGTCGGAGTTGGCCATCACCTCCACCGCAAACCCGCGTAGGTAGGTGTGCAGGTTGCCGGCCGGCACGAAGATCGCCTCGCCGGGGGCCAGGGTGATGCGGTTGAGCAGCAGCGCCGCCAGCACCCCGGCGTCGCCCGGGTAGCGCTCGCCGAGCTCGAGCACCGTCTTGGCTTCCGCGGCGAATTCCGTCGCCCCGGAGCTGACGTAGTGGATGGCACCGTCCAGCACCGCCGGCACCAGCACGTCGAGGTCCGGCTGGGGCGCGGTGATCCACGTGGTGAACAGCGCCCGCAGACCGTCGGCGTCGGACTGGTCGCTCAGCAAGTCGATGAACGGGTCGAGGTCGGAGACGGCCAACGCCCCCAGCAGCTCGGCGGTCCGGGAGGCCTGGCGGAACCCGGCCAGCGCCTCGAACGGCTGCAGCGCCACCAGCAGCTCCGGCTTGTGGGAGGTATCGCGGTAGTTGCGGATCGGCGAGGAAACCGGAATGCCCAGCCGCTCCTCGCGACGGTAACCCTCCAGCGCCTGTTCGGCACTCGGGTGGGCTTGCAGCGACAGCGGCTCGTCGGCGGCCAGCACCTTGACCAGAAACGGGAGCACGTCACCGAACCGGGCGCGCGACCCGGCTCCCAGCTGCCCCTCCGGATCGTCGACCAGCGCCTTCAGCAACGAGATCTCGCCGTGGTCGGTTTCCAGCCAGGCCGGATCGCCGGGGTGGGCACCGAACCACAGCTCGGCCTCCGGGTGCGCGGCCGGAACCGGACGCCCGGTGAACTCTGCGATGTCGATACGCGATCCCCACGCGTATGTCCGTAAGGCCCCGCGAAGCAGTTCCACTTGTTTATCTATCCCCGCACCAGTCGCATGTAAACCGCGGCCATCTCCACCCGGAGGGCCAATACTGCCAGCTGCTGCTCCGGGCTGACGGGGCCCCCCAGTGAAGGCAAAACCTCGGAGCCGGCCGAGCCGCCGGGCCCATCCGGCACATCCTCGGCAGCGAGTAGGTATACGTCCTCGAGCCCGGCGACGCGGGCGGCCACTACCGTCTGCTCGTCGGCCAACGTCAGCACGAGCACCCGCAGCCGCTCGGGCGGCGGTCCGTCGATCTCTTCGTCGTGGAACAGGGCGTCGACGGAAGAACCGGCACTCACGGCGCGCAGCGCGACCACGGCATCCGCCAGCCCGGAGGCGGCGACCGCCTCGTAGGCGATCCGCAGCAGCACCGAACTGCCGTGCCGGGCCAGTGCCAGCGTCGCGGCACAGTCGCCGGCCAGCGCCACCCGGCGACCGGCGATGCGCGCCGCGATCATCTTGGCGGGATTTCTGAACAGCTCGCGACCCGCGCTGTTGCGGAGCGCCTCGGCGTCCAGCTCGTCGGCGAGCGCCCCGAGGTCGACGCCGGCCCCGGGGTCCACGGTGCGCAATGCCGCCAGGCCGGCGCCCAGGTACCGGCACAAGCCGAACTGGTCGGAAACCCAGAGCCGCGGCGCCAGCACGGCGGCGCGGCCCGTGGTGGAATCCCGCAGCGGACCCTCGTACGGCGCCACCACGACAACCCGCGCACCGCGGCGCACGCCGGTCGCGGCCGCGCTCACGAGCGCCGGATCGCCGGGGTCGTCGCCAGCGACGATCAGCACGTCGAGCGGCCCCACCCACGGCGGCGCCTCGCCGACGAGGGTGATCGGCTCCGAGGCCGCCCCGCCCAGCGTGGCGGCCAGGATGGACCCGGCGGTCTCGGCGGTCCCCCGCCCGGCCACCCAGATCACGCTGCGCGGACGGTCGCCGCCGGCCAGCGCGTCCAGCGCGCCCTCGTCGGCCGCCGGGGCGATCGCGC
>JARLGR010000103.1 GCA_031292665.1 Mycobacterium sp.
CCACCCCCACGCCCCCACACCGGCGTCACCCCCCCGACACCCCCCCCCCCTCCGCGGCCGCGGGTCGACCGAGCCCCCGCCACCCCCTGGCACCCCCAACACCCCCCCCCGCCCCACCCGCCCCCCCCGGGCCGCCTTTTTGCACCAGGCGGCCTCAATTCACAGCAACTTCGTGCGGTCGAACCTGTTATGACCCTTGCAACCAAGGCAATATGCAAGGCATGACGGAAACACCTGAACCGACGCCCCAGCCGACGCCCGTGGCCGCAGCCCCTCCTCCCCCTCCGCCACCGCAGCACGACCGAGTGAAGCCACCGGGCCTTTATGTGGCGGCGGCGTGGGTGGTGATCGTCGCCGGGATCGTCTTCATCCTGTCGACCGTCTTCTTCGTAGGTGCCGTGGTCGTCGGGTTCAACCATCACTGCTATCACCATCACCACCACGGCATGATGTACGGGCCCGGTGGGCCGGGGGGTCCGGATGGCGGGCCCTGGCAGTTCGGCCCCGGCGGGCCGGGACTGGTCGTTCCCCCGTTCGGGCCGCCGCCGGCCTTCGGTCCCGGAGGTCCGGGTGGCCCGTCCGGTGGCCCGAACCAGTCCCCGCCTCCGAGCACTCCCAGCCCCCCCGCGCCACGGCCCTAGCGGTGCCCGGCTTTTCTTGAATAGTTCAAGAATGAGGGAATACTGGCGTGCGTGGCCGGGGCAGGCCGGCACCATGGTCCGGGAAGTTCTCGACGACGCGGCCCGGGACCGCTTGGCGCACAACATCATTGGCCATGTGTGGAAAGGTGTTAAAGAGCCGGTTCCGTCGCGGGTGTGCGATTACTGGCGCAACGTCGACCCCGACCTCGGGGAGAAGGTCGAGGAGGGCGTCTGGGCTCAATAACCTGGCGTCCAACGTCGAGTTGTCGGGCGATTCAAAGCCTTGGCCCATTTGGCCCAACAACTCGATGTTCGGCGCGCCTGGCATGATCGGCTTCATGCGCATGCGGGTTGCCCAGCTCCGCATGGCCGGGATCACCATCGGCCTGGCTGTCGGGGGCATGCTCGCCGCTCCCGTTGCCGGCGCCCACCCCTCGGATCCCGGAGTCGTCAATTACGCGGTGCTCGGCAAAGGGTCGGTCGGCAACATCGTCGGCGGGCCGATGGGGTTCGAGTCGACGTTCACCCAGCCGGTCCAGGGCGATTGGGTCGACCTCCCGGTGTGCAACAACTGGGCCGACATCGGGCTGCCCGAGGTGTACGACGACCCCGACCTGGCGTCGTTCAACGGCGCGATCACCCAGACGTCGCCCACCGACCAAACCCACTTCGTCAAGCAGGCGGTCGGGGTATTCGCGACCGACGACGCCGCGGGGCGGGCCTTCCATCGCGTCGTGGACCGGACCGTGGGATGTTCGGGACAGACCACCGCGGTCCACCTCGACAACGGCACCACGCAGGATTGGTCGTTCGACGGCGGGCCGGCCGGCGCCACCGACGAGAACTGGGCCAAGCAGGAAATGGGCACCGATCGCCGATGCTTCGATCAAACCAGGCTGCGCGAAAATGTGTTGCTGCAGGCGAAGGTCTGCCAATCTGGCAACGCCGGGCCCGCGGTAAACGTGCTGGCCGGGGCGATGCAGAACGCACTGGGTCAATGATCGGTGGGTTGGGTATTCGTCCGAGCCGTGCGAGAAAAAGCGCGGGAACGGGAATACGTCGGGGACATCTAAAAGATGAACTAGTGGCGGCGATGATTCCGCGGCTGCGCAACAGCCGCTTCGCAGGCCATGGTCAGACGTGCCCGGGCCCGAAGGGATAGTGATATGACGTTTGCCGCTATCACCAGCCCGCAACTGAATGTCGATCTGGCCGACTCCTCGGCCGCCGCGCAATACATCGCCGACGCGTGCCTGGTCGACGGTCCACTGGGCCGGGTCGGTCTGGAGGTGGAGGCCCACTGCCACGACCCGGCCGAGCCGCACCGCCGGCCGGGCTGGGAGGAAATCGCCGAGGTTCTCGAGTTGCTGCCCGCCCTGCCTGGCGGCAGCCGGCTCACCGTGGAACCGGGTGGCGCCGTCGAACTCTCCGGTCCCCCGGCTGACGGCGTCGTGCCCGCCATCGACGCGATGAATCGCGACCAAGCCGTGCTGCGGTCGGCCTTCACCGACGCCGGGCTGGGGCTGGTTTTTCTCGGCGCGGACGCGTTGCGGCCACCCAAGCGCATCAACCCGGGTCCGCGGTATGTCGCTATGGAACAGTTCTTCTCGGCCAGCCACTCGCGCGAGGCGGGCGCGGAGATGATGACGTCCACCGCATCGATCCAGGTCAACGTGGATGCCGGTCCCCGGGATAGGTGGGCGGCGCGGATCCGGCTCGCGCACGCCCTGGGGCCGACGATGATCGCGGTGACGGCGAACTCCCCGATGCTGTGCGGCGAGTTCACCGGCTGGGTCTCGACCCGGCAGCGCGTCTGGGGCCGGATGGACTCGGCGCGGTGCGGGCCCATCCTGGGTGCCAGCGGCGACGACCCGGCCACCGAATGGGCGCGCTACGCGCTCAAGGCCCCCGTGATGATGGTGCATAACCCCAGCGCCCCCGACGCCCTGGCCGTCACGGACTGGGTGCCCTTCGTCGACTGGGCCGACGGCCGGGTCCCGCTCGGCGACCGCCGCCCGACCGTCGTCGACCTCGAATACCACCTGACCACGCTGTTCCCGCCGGTGCGCCCCCGGCAGTGGCTGGAGATCCGCTACCTCGACAGCGTTCCGGACGCCGTGTGGCCCGCGGTCGTGTTCACGCTGGTGACACTCCTCGACGACCCGGTCGCCGCGGACCTCGCGGCCGAGGCCGTCGAACCGGTGGCCACCGCCTGGGACACCGCGGCCCGGGTCGGTCTGCGGGACCGGCGCCTCTACGCTGCGGCCAACACGTGCGTTGCGCTGGCCGCCGAGAGGGCGCCGGCGGAGCTCGCCGACGCGATGCAACGGTTGGCGGGAAACGTGGAACGTGGCCGCTGCCCGGGCGACGACTTTTCCGACGACGTGATCGAGCATGGTCTCGCGCCTACGGTCGCGCGGATGGCCCGAGGGGGGCTGTGAGCTTCCGGGAGAGGCTTGCCGACGACCTGACGCGGGCGCGCACACGCACGCTGGGTCTGGTCGACTTCGACGACGCCGAACTCTGCCGGCAATACGACCCGTTGATGAGCCCGCTGGTGTGGGACCTCGCGCACATCGGACAGCAAGAAGAGCTGTGGTTGTTGCGCTGCGGCGACCCGGCGCGACCGGGGATCCTGTCGCCGTCCGTCGAGGGCCTCTACGACGCCTTCGTGCACTCACGCGCCAGTCGGGTCGACTTGCCGCTCCTGACTCCCGAGCAGGCGCGGTCGTATTGCCAAACAGTGCGGTCCGCCGCGCTGGATGCGCTGGACGGGCATCTCGACGACGACAGCGGCTTCGCGTTCGGGATGGTGGTGAGCCACGAGAACCAGCACGACGAGACCATGCTCCAGGCGCTGAATCTCCGCAACGGCGCGCCGCTGCTGCCCGGCACGTCGATCCTGCCGACCGGCCGGTCGCGGCTGGCGGGCACGTCGGTGCTGGTGCCCGCCGGGCCGTTCGTGCTGGGTGTGGATGCCGCCACCGAACCGTACTCACTGGACAACGAGCGACCCGCCCACGTCGTCGACCTGCCCGCGTTCAGGATCGGCCGCGTTCCGGTCACCAACGGTGAATGGCGGCACTTCATTGACGACGGCGGCTACGACGACTCCCGGTGGTGGTCCGAGCGCGGCTGGCAGCATCGTCAGGGCGCCGGCCTCACCGCGCCACAGTTCTGGCATGCCGACGGTGCCACGCGCATCCGGTTCGGGTACGTCGAAGACATTTCCGCCGACGAGCCGGTGCAGCACGTCACCTACTTCGAGGCGGAGGCCTATGCGGCCTGGGCCGGCGCCCGGCTGCCCACCGAACAGGAATGGGAGAAGGCCTGCGCGTGGGATCCGGCGACCAACACGCGACGTCGCTACCCCTGGGGGGAGCAGCGGCCCTCCGACGCCCTGGCCAACCTGGGTGGCGCGGCACTGCGGCCGGCACCAGTCGGCGCATATCCGGCCGGCGCCTCGGCCTACGGGGCCGAGCAGATGCTGGGCGACGTCTGGGAGTGGACCACCTCGCCGCTGCGACCCTGGCCGGGGTTCCTCCCGATGATCTACGAGCGCTACTCGTGGCCCTTCTTCGACGGCGACTACCGGGTGCTGCGGGGTGGATCGTGGGCCGTGGAGGCGGGCACTCTGCGGCCTAGCTTCCGCAACTGGGACCACCCGTACCGTCGTCAAATCTTCTCCGGTGTGCGGCTGGCCTGGGACGCAGAGGATGGCGCCTGATGTGCCGACACCTCGGTTGGCTGGGGGCGGACGTCTCGGTCTCCTCGCTGGTGACCGAACCGCCGTACGGCCTTCGGGTGCAGTCGTATGCCCCGCGCCGGCAGAAGCACTGTTTGTTGAACGCCGACGGGTGGGGCGTCGGGTTCTTCGACGGCGAGGTGCCCCGCCGGTGGCGCAGCCAGGCGCCGCTATGGGGTGACGTGTCGTTCGAGTCCGTCGCGCCGGTGCTGCGCAGCCATTGCGTGGTGGCCGCGGTGCGCTCGGCGACCGTCGGGATGCCGATCGAAACCAGTGCGACGGCACCGTTCACCGACGGCCAATGGTTGTTGTCGCACAACGGCGTCGTCGACCGGGCCGTGCTGCCGACCGCCACCCACGCCGAATCCGTCTGCGACAGTGCGATACTCGCGGCGACCATCTTCGCGCGCGGCCTCGACGCGCTGGGTGACACAATCGTCGAGGTGGCGAAGGCCGACCCCAACGCCCGGCTTAACGTGTTGGCCGCCAACGGCTCTCGCTTGATGGCGACGGCCTGGGGCGACACGCTGTCCATCCTGCGCCGCGACGACGGCGTGGTGCTGGCCAGTGAGCCCTACGACAACGACTCCGACTGGGAGGACGTGCCGGACCACCACCTCGTCGAAGTCACGGCTTCCGGAGTCAGGATGACCCCGCTGGATCCCCCGAAAGGACCCCGATGACGCTGTCGCTGTCCAACCACCTCGGCGCCGACTCGGCATATCACGCGTTGCGTGGCGATGTGTTCAACGGTCTGCAAAAGACACCGAAGTCCCTGCCGCCCAAATGGTTTTATGACACGGTGGGCAGCGAGTTGTTCGACCAGATCACCCGGCTGCCCGAGTACTACCCGACTCGCGCCGAGGCGGAGATCCTGCGAGCCCGAGCGGCCGACGTCGCATCGGCCAGCCAGGCCGACACCCTGGTCGAGTTAGGCAGCGGGACGTCGGAGAAGACCCGGATGCTGCTCGACGCGTTGCGCGATCGCGGATGCTTGAGCAGGTTTGTGCCGTTCGACGTGGACGCCACCATCCTGGCTACGGCGGCGACGGCCATCCAGCAGGAATATCCGGGCGTCGAAATCGCCGCGGTCTGCGGCGATTTCGAGGAACACTTGAACGAGATCCCCGGCGGCGGCCGACGCCTCTTCGCGTTTCTGGGGTCGACGATCGGCAACCTCACGCCCGGACCGCGCGCGCAGTTCCTCTCGGCCTTGGCCGCGCAGATGCGTCCCGGGGACAGCCTGCTGCTGGGCACCGACCTTGTCAAGGACATCGATCGGCTGGTGCGCGCCTATGATGACGACGCCGGCGTGACGGTGGCGTTCAATCGCAACGTGCTTGCGGTGATCAACCGGCAGCTCGACGCCGACTTCGACGTCGACGCCTTTCGGCACGTGGCCCGCTGGAACGCGGAAGAGGAACGCATCGAGATGTGGCTGCGCGCCGACCGGCGCCAAACGGTGCGCATCGGCGCGCTTGACTTGACCGTCGATTTCGTGGCCGACGAGGAAATGCTCACCGAGGTGTCGTGCAAGTTCCGCCCGGACGGGGTGAGCGCCGAACTGGCCGGCGCGGGGCTGCGCCGTACCCGGTGGTGGACCGACAATGCCGGCGACTTCGGGCTGTCGTTGGCAGTGAAGTGACCAACGGTGACGCGCTGGCCGACCGGTGGCGGGCGGCCCGCCCACCGGCGGCCGGACTGCACCTGGACAGCGCGGCCTGTTCGCGTCAGAGCCTGGCGGTCATCGAGGCCGTCGCGCAGCACGCGCGCCACGAGTCCGAGGTCGGTGGGTACGTGGCGGCCGAGGCGGCCGTACCGGTGCTCGACGCCGGGCGGGTTGCGTTCGCGGCGCTGAGCGGCATGCCCGACGCCGAGGTGGTCTACACCACCGGCTCGCTGAACGCGCTGGATCTGCTGCTGGGCGGCTGGCCGCCGGGACCGGCGGACCGAAAAACGCTAGCCTGCCTGCCCGGCGAATACGGTCCGAACCTGGCGATGATGGATGCCCACCGCTTCGAGCGTCGGCTGCTGCCGACCCTCGAGGACGGGCGGGTCGCGCTCGACGACGCGGCGCTGGCCCTGCAGGGCGACCCGCCCGACCTGGTCCACCTGACCGCGGTGGCCAGCCACAGCGGCGTGGTGCAACCGCTGCCGATGATCGCGCAGCTCTGCGCGGAGCTGGGCGTGGCACTGGTGGTTGACGCCGCCCAAGCGCTGGGCCAGGTGGACTGCGCGGTGGGTGCCGACGCGACCTACTCGACGTCCCGCAAGTGGATCGCCGGGCCGCGCGGTGTCGGGATGCTCGCGGTGCGCCGTGATCTGATGGAGCGCTTGCGGCCGAGGCTGCCCGCGCCGGAGTGGGCGGCTGAGCTGACGGTGGCCCGACAGCTGGAATTCGGCGAAGCCAATATCGCTGCGCGGCTGGGGTTTTCGCTGGCGCTGGGCGAGCATTTGGCCTGCGGGCCGCAGGCCGTGTGCGCGCGCCTGGCCGAAGTGGGCAGCATCGGTCGCACCACGCTGGCGGACGTGGCCGGGTGGACGGTGGTCGAGGAGGTCGAGGAGCCCAGCGCGATCACCACCCTGGTCGCGCTCGACGGTGCCGACCCGCAAGCTGTGCGGGACTGGCTGCTCGCGGAACGGCGGATCCTGACCACCTACGTCGGGTTGGCGAGGGCGCCCCTGGAATTGACCGCGCCGGCCCTGCGCATCTCGCCGCATGTCGACACCACGGCCGGCGACCTCGAGGTCTTCGCCGAGGCGCTGATCGCCGCGACGGCGGCGACCTCCCCTTGACGCCGAGCGTTACGCCAGAGTGGCGGCGGGCGCCGAGTGTGGTGGCAGCCGGGCCGTCAGCCCGCTTTGTGTGCCGTCAGCAGGTAGGCCGGCAGCTTCATCCGGCCGTTCTCGTCGCGGTCGTGCGGCGGCATCTCGAACGGCGCGTCGGCGACGTCGGGGATGTTCGCGTGGATGTAGGCGGGCCGGATCTCATCGATTTCCCAGTATTTGCTCACCGCCGCGCGCAACTCGTCCTCGTCGACCTCGTTCGGCTTCGTTTCCATCTCGGCGGGAAAGGCGCCCTTGGCGAACACAAGCACGAAATAGCGGCCCCCCGGGGCCGACGCGCGGTGGACCGAGCTCAGGTAGCCGTCGCGGCCCTCGACGGGGATCGAGTGAAACAGCGTCGAGTCGACCACGGTGTTGAACCGGCCGTCATAACCGCCGAACGAGGTGATGTCGGCCTGGACGAAGCTGGCCGTGGTCAAGCCGCGGTCGGCCGCCGCTTTGGTGGCGGCCGCGACTGCGGTGGGCGTCAGGTCGATCCCGACCACGGTGTAGCCCTGAGCGGCCAGCGCCAACGAGAGTTCGGCGAACCCGCAGCCGGCGTCGAGCACGTCGCTGCGGACCTTGCCGGCGGCGACCAGGGCGGCCAACTCCGGTTGGGGCTCACCGATGTTCCAGGGCGGCGGGCCCGCGAATTCGCCCTGCTCGCGGTACACGCTGTCCCAGTCCATTACTTCAGGTACTTCCGGCGACTCGGATGACATGGGTTCCCCTCACGCTGCTGTTAATGACCCCAGGTGTGCACCGGTTCGTTGGCATGCATGTGCTCGCAGTAGCGGCGCAGCATCTCCGCCAGTGCGGCGGGTCGGGTCATCCCGCCTTCCTCCAGCCTACGCACGGTGGCGATCTGCCAGCTGGCTCCGTTGCGGCCGGTTTCGGCGCGGCCCTCGATGACGCCGAGGAACCGGTCGCGCACTTCGACGTCCACACCCCAGCCGCGCAGCCCTTCGTGCGCAATCGGCAGCAATGTGTCCAGCACCAGTTCACGCGCCGACACTTCGCCCCGGCCGGGCCAGATCAGCCGGGTGTCGATCCCGTTACGGGCTGCCTCGAGGAAATTAGCTCGTGCCACAACGAAACCCATCCTGTCCCACAGCGGGTTCTCCGCCTCGGACAGGCCGCGCAGCATGCCATAGAAGAACGCCGAATTCGCCAGCATGTCGACGACGGTTGGCCCGGCCGGCAGAACCCGGTTCTCCAGCCGCAGATGCGGACGCCAGACCCCCTCCACTTGCATGGCGTCGTACACGGGCCGGTTCCAGCGGTAGACGGTGCCGTTGTGCAGGCGCAATTCCGACAGGTGCGGGGTGCGCCCGGCGGCCAGCTCGGCGACCGGGTCCTCGTCGGACACGTCGGGCAGCAGGGACGGGAAGTACCGGACATTCTCCTTGTACAGGTCGAGGACCGAGTCGATCCAGCGTTCGCCGAACCACACCCGCGGCCGCACTCCCTGGGTCTTGAGCTCCTCGGGCCGGGTGTCGGTGGACTGGGCGAACAGCTCGATGCGGGTTTCCGACCACAGCTGGTGCCCGAAGAAGTAGGGCGAGTTGGCACCGAGCGCCAGCTGCGGACCCGCGATCACCTGGGCCGCGTTCCAGTTGGCGGCGAAATCCTCCGGCGCCAACTGCAGATGCAATTGCATGCTGGTGCAGGCGGATTCCGGCGCGATCGACACGGCTTGCCAGCTCAGCGGCTCGGGGCCGGAGATGTTGATCGGGATGTCCTCGCCCCGCGCGCTGAAGATCGAGTCGTTGAGGGCCGCATATCGGCTGGATTCGCTCATCCAGCCGTTGGCCAGATGTTCGGGCATCAGCGTGGGCAGGATGCCGATCATCACGATGTGTGCCCCGCCGGCGCCGGCCTTGACTTCGGCGTCGTTCAAGCTGGCGCGCACGTCGGCCTCCAGGTCAAGCCCGGTGTGTCCGGGCAGCGGCCGCGGCGGCACGTTGAATTCGATGTTGTAGGCGCCCAATTCGCTCTGGAAAGCCGGATCCCCGATGGCGTCCAGCACGTACCGGTTCGACATGGCCGGCTGATAGTCGGCGTCGACCAGGTTGCACTCGATCTCCATGCCGGTGAGCGGGTGGGCGGAATCGAAGCGCGACTGCGCGAGCATCGTCTCGAAGACGTCGAGACACAGCTGCACCTTGCGCCGGTATTCCCGCCGATGTTCGCGGTTATACGTGGTGCGCTTGACCTCTTCGCCCACACCGCCGATGCAACAGGTTCACCGGCGGTAACGCAAGCTAAACAGGCTGACCTGCGATCATGGACCCTTGACATGACACGTCACATCACGGGTGGAGGAGAGAAGTTGGCAGAATTCGTAGCCGCCATCGACCAGGGCACCACCAGCACCCGCTGCATGATCTTCGATCACAACGGTTCTGAGGTGGCCCGCCACCAGCTCGAGCACGAGCAGCTCCTGCCCCGCGCCGGCTGGGTCGAGCACGACCCGGTCGAAATCTGGGAGCGCACCTCCTCGGTGCTCGTGTCGGTGTTGAACCGGTCCAACCTGGCTCCCAAAGATATTGCCGCGTTGGGGATTACCAACCAGCGGGAAACCACGCTGGTATGGAACCGGCACACCGGGCGGCCCTATTACAACGCGATTGTCTGGCAGGACACCCGCACCGACAAGATCGCGTCGGCACTGGACCGGGACGGCCGCGGCGACGTGATCCGCCGCAAGGCGGGCCTGCCGCCCGCAACCTACTTCTCCGGGGGGAAATTGCAATGGATCCTGGAAAACGTCGACGGGGTGCGGGAAGCCGCCGACAGCGGTGACGCCCTGTTCGGCACCGCCGACACCTGGGTGCTGTGGAATCTGACCGGGGGGCCGCGCGGCGGTGTGCACGTCACCGACGTGACCAACGCAAGCCGGACCATGCTGATGAATTTGGAGACGCTGGACTGGGACGACGAGTTGCTGTCCTTCTTCTCCATCCCGCGTGCGATGTTGCCGGCGATCGCGTCGTCGGCGCCGCGGCAGCCCTACGGCGTCACCGTCGAGACCGGGCCCGTCGGTGGGGAAGTGCCGATCACGGGAGTCCTCGGCGACCAGCACGCGGCGATGGTGGGTCAGGTGTGTCTGGCCGAGGGAGAGGCGAAAAACACCTACGGGACCGGGAATTTCCTGCTGCTCAACACCGGCGAGAAGATCGTGCGATCCGGTAACGGGCTGCTGACCACGGTCTGCTATCAGTTCGGGGACGCCAAACCCGTTTACGCTCTTGAGGGTTCGATCGCCGTCACCGGCGCGGCGGTGCAGTGGCTGCGCGACCAGCTGGGCATCATCAGCGGTGCCGCGCAAAGCGAGTCGCTGGCGCGTCAGGTTGCCGACAACGGTGGTGTGTATTTCGTGCCGGCGTTCTCGGGATTGTTCGCCCCATACTGGCGGTCCGACGCGCGCGGCGCGATCGTGGGACTCTCCCGGTTCAACACCAATGCGCACTTAGCCCGCGCGACGCTGGAGGCGATCTGTTACCAGAGCCGCGACGTAGTGGATGCGATGGCCGCGGATTCCGGTGTGCGCCTTGAGGTGCTCAAGGTCGACGGAGGTGTTACCGGCAACGACCTGTGCATGCAGATCCAGGCCGACGTGCTTGGCGTGGATGTGGTCCGGCCCGTCGTCGCCGAGACGACGGCGCTGGGTGCGGCCTACGCGGCCGGTCTGGCCGTGGGGTTTTGGGCCGATCCGTCCGAACTCCGTGCGAACTGGCAAGAGGACAAGCGCTGGGCGCCGATGTGGAACGACCACCAGCGCGCCGCGGGTTATGCGGGCTGGCGCAAGGCGGTGCAGCGGACCCTGGATTGGGTGGACGTGACCTGATCCAGGGTCCGCCGCATGGCTTAGTCCTCGCCGAGGATTCCGTAGATTTCGCGGCGCGCGGTGTTGAGGATCTCGACGATGCGCTGCTGCTGTTCGGCGGTGGCGGTGTGCGCGGATTGCGCGACCGCACCGAACAACTGGCCCATGGCCGCCCGAAGATTGATGTGCCCCGGGTCAGCGCCTTCGGCGATCTCCTCCCATGGTGGGGTCGAGATTTTCTCGGCTTCCGCACGACCCTCGTCGGTCAACTCGAAAAGCTTCTTGCTGCCCTCGGATTCGCTCGCGGTGATCAGGCCCTCGTCGTCCAGCAGTTGCAACGTCGGGTACACCGACCCCGGGCTGGGCCGCCAGAGTTCGTTGCTGCGCTCGGCGATCTGCCGGATCATCTCGTAGCCGTGCATCGGCCGCTCGGCCAGCAGGGCCAGAATGGCCGCGCGGACGTCACCG
>JARLGR010000104.1 GCA_031292665.1 Mycobacterium sp.
CGCGGGCGTGCGGACTCGGCGGTCCGGCTGCCGGCGGGGGTGCGGTGACCGGTCCGGGCGCCGGGGCTGGTTCGGCGGCCCGGGCGGGCGGGCTCCAGTCGGTGCTGACCGCGGCCGGGGCATCGATGGTGCCGTTGCCGACCAGCGGATCCCGTCCGGCCGGTGGGTGATGCGCGGTGGACTCGATGCGCTGCATCACCTGCCGCGCAGTCAGCGCCGGGAAGCGCGCCCGGACCAGCGCGGCCAGCCCGCTGACCACCGGCGCGGCATAGCTGGTGCCGGATACCCGCTGCGAACCGAGCGACGTCACCCCCTCGCCGGGGGCCGCGACGTCCACCCAGGGGCCGGCCAGAGTGAAGGGCGACGGCGTCCCGTCGGCGTTCACCGAACCGACGGTCAGCACGTAGTCGTCGTACCAGGCGGGACTGACCGCGACGGTAGCGGTGTCCCACGTCGCGTCCGGCCGCTGCGGCGGGCACGGGGCCGCCCCGCCCGTATTGCCCGCCGTGTTGCCGGCCGGCGCCACGACGACGGCGTTCTTGATGTCGACGGCATAGGCCAGCGCCGCGCCCAGCGCGCGGTCATCGAGAGCCGACGCGGCCGGAACGCAGGCCACCGACGAGATGTTGATCACCGACGCTCCGAGATCGGCGGCCGTCCGGACGGCCTTTGCCATGGTGTCGACGTCGCCGACCCCGACGTGCGACCGGTCGCCGGCCGGGGCGAACTTGGCGCTGGACTGGCGGATGCTGATTATGGTGGCCTCCGGCGCCACACCGCTGAAACCCTCGCGATGCGGATCCGCGGAAGCGGCGATGATGCCGGCCACCAGGGTGCCGTGCGCGTCGCAATCCTGGGTGCCGTCGCCGGTGGACACGTAGTCGCCGCCGGGCACCACGTCGGGTAGGCGGCGGTGTCGCGACACGCCGGTGTCGATCACCGCGACCCGTTGTCCGGCGCCGCGGGTGAACTGCCAGAGCCGCGGCAGGTCCACCAACGGCGCGGGCTGCTTTCGGCCCGGTTCTTCCGTGTCGGCGGCGATCGGTTCGCACGTATCGCGCTGCACTGTTGGCCACGGCGGCGCCGGCAATGCCGGCCCGGGTAACCACCTGTCGTCGATCTTTGGCGGTGAAACCGCTTGCGCCGCCGGTGTCCCCAGCTGAGTCAGCGCCGTGAGCGCCGGGACCGCCACGAGCCTTGCCACGCGTGACTTCACCTGAGGATCAGTCCGCGAACGGCGCCGTAGAGGCCGCAGACCCAGCAAGTGAGCGGGACCATCGCGACCAGGGCCGACGACTCCAACAGCTCGACGCTTCGGTGCGCGACGGGGGAGAACGACAGCGCGGGAACGACGAAGCCCAGGCACATCGCCGCGGCGGCCAGGGCGGCCGACCCGGCGGCAATCCATGGTGCGTGTTGCGGAGCGTGCATAGCGGCGGCACCAAAGGTCGTTGCCGTGATGGCCAAGCCGCCGATGACGAACACCAGCGCACGCCTGACATCGTTGCAGCGCGAGCGCAGCAGCAGCAGGGCGCCGGTAAGGGCGCCGAACGCGATGCAGGACAAGCGCGGTGCACCCGCGAGCACCGTGAGGACGGCACCGATGGCGGCCGACGACGAGAATGCCGCGAGCAGGCTGGCCAGCCAGCTGTCGGCGCGGATCGCTCTGGTGGCGAAGCAGTCCGCGCCTATGTCGTCGGGATCCCGGGCCAGCTGAGGCGACAACCCGGCCAGCGCGATCGACATCCGCGCCGCCACTCCCAACAGGCCCAGGGATACCAGGACGGTCACCGAACCGACAGTCTCCAGCGGTGCCGAGGTCATCATGCCGGCCAACGCCGCCGCGGCGACGACGGCCGCGCCGCAGGAGACCGCGGTGAACGTGACCGCGCCGCAGGCCGATGCCCGCATGGCGAATACCGAGGTGGCCGCTGCCGCGGTCGCGGCCAGCAACGCGTTGGGGATCCCGGGGATGCCCGGCACGGCCAGGAATCCGGCGACCGCCGCGAAAACGGTCGCCATCAGGCCCAGCGCCAGTCCGGCGATCGCATCTCGAAACGTCCGGTGCGCCATCACGGCGAACAGCAGGGCGACCAGGGCGGCGCAGGCCGCGACTCCGGCGGTGCCAGAACCGTTGCGGGTGAACGCGTTGCGAATGAGCACGAGCCCTCCGGTGCCGGTCAGGAAGGCCGCCGCAATCGCGCCGGCGAGCCGGGTCCCACGGCCCTTCCACGATGGGGTCGCCGCGGCGAGCGTCGCGGACACGGCCTGCGCCGCGTCGTCGTAACGCGGAGCGGCGAACGGGGTCGGGGGCCGCCCCAGTACCAGGACGGCCCCGTCCCGGATAGCGTTGTCCGCCAGCGTCGTCGACGCCGCCAAAGCCGGCGTCCCCGGGCGCGACAACTCGTAACGCCTCGGCTCGCACGCATCGAAGCCCGCAATGCCGTCCAGCATGTCGACGATCGACGGGATCAGGACCGCGACCGGAATACCGGCGGGCAGAGCCAGGTCAACGACGGCGGTGCCGGCGTGAACCGACACGCGGCGCAGCCCCGGTTCGGATGCAGGCAACGGGCCCCCTTCGGTCGGATCACCGCGACGGTAACCAGTTTTCGATTCCGCGGTATCCGGCTGTCCACAGGTGACTTGCGTGCGTTTCCGGCGCTGCCTAACGTCGCCGCACGGCTAGAGGGGGGCAGATGACTGAAGCGTTCGTGCTCGCGCCGCGGCGAGTGCCGGCGCCCATCGCGACGGCGGAGGTCGCCGTTGCGGCGCCACCCGAGGTGCCGTCGCAGCCTTTGCGCAGCTCGCTGGCCCGTCTGCTGCCGGTTCTGGTGTCGGTGGCGAGCATGGGGTTCATGGCCGCGGCCTTTGCGTCGGGCTCGGCCGTCACGCGCAATCCCATGTTCCTGGCCTTCCCGTTGGTGACGCTGGCGTCCATGGTGGTGGCCCGGGTAACCGGGGGCGGCGGCCGGCGGGGCGGCGTCGACGCCGACCGGGCCGATTATCTCGAATACCTTGGCCGACTGCGGCGGTCCGTGACGGAAACCGCCGCGGCGCAATGTGCCTCGCTGACCTCGAGTCATCCCGGCCCCGATGAGTTGTGGACGTTGATCGGTGGCCCGCGAATGTGGGAGCGGCGAGCGGCCGACTCCGACTTTCGCCGCGTCCGTGTCGGCGTCGGGGCGCAGCCGCTTGCTACCCGCTTGGTGCCCCCGGAGATCCCGCAGCCCGCGGATCCGGTGACCGCTGCCGCCCTGAGGCGCTTCATCGAGACACACTCGACGATCGCGGGGCCGATCGCGATCGACGTGCGCGAACCCGGGACCGTCACGATCGAGGGCGATGCGGCCGCGGCGCGCGGGCTCGTGCGCGCGATGATCTGCCAACTGGCGGCGCTGCACTCGCCGGATCTGGTGCCCATCGTCGGTGTGATCGCTGAACACAACGGCGCGCAATGGGATTGGCTGAAGTGGTTGCCGCACAACCAGCATCCGTCGGCCGTCGATGCGGCGGGGCCCGCGCGCATGGTGTATCCCAGTTCGATAGAGGCGCGGGAAGCGCTCGCCGGTGTCCGAACGGCGTGCGTGGTGGTCCTGGCCGACCTCGACGAACGCGTCGACGGGATGACTGACGCAACGATCCTCGAGATCCGAGCCGGTCGAGACGGCGCGCCGTTGACGATCACTCGGGGCGGTGAGGCGCACGGGTTGGCGTGTCCCGACCGTCTGGATCCCCTGGACGCGCTCATCTGCGCCCGGCGGCTGGCCGGGTACCGTGCCGCCAGTGAGTCCGCAGGGGGCGGCGCTGCCGGGTGGCCGAGCCTGGTCGGGCTCGGCGACGTAGCCGCCTACGACCCAATTAGTCTGTGGCGCAAACATGGCCGGCTGCGGGCTCCCATCGGAGCCACGGCCGACGGGGCACCACTCGAACTGGACATCAAGGAGCCCGCCGACAACGGGATGGGTCCACACGGGCTGTGCATCGGAGCCACCGGCTCGGGTAAGTCGGAGCTGCTGCGCACCATCGCCCTGGGCATGATGGCGCGCAATTCCCCGGAGGCACTCAACCTGCTCCTCGTCGACTTCAAAGGCGGTGCAACGTTTCTCGATCTGGCGCACGCCCCGCACGTCGCCGCCGTCATCACCAATCTCTCCGACGAAGCGCCGTTGGTGGCCCGGATGCGCGACGCGCTGGCCGGTGAGATGGACCGTCGCCAGCGGTTGCTGCGCGCAGCACGCTGTGTCAGCGTCGCGGCGTACGAGCGGGCGCGTCGCGCCGGCGAAGAGCTGACCGCGCTGCCGACCTTGTTCATCGTGGTCGACGAGTTCTCCGAACTGCTCAGCCAGCAACCCGATTTCGCCGACACGTTCGTCGCGATCGGCCGGCTGGGTCGTTCGCTGGGGGTCCACCTGTTGCTGGCCAGTCAGCGGCTGGACGAGGGCCGGCTGCGGGGGCTGGAAGCCCACCTGTCCTATCGCATCTGCCTGAAGACCCTGTCCGCCGGCGACTCCCGCGCGGTTTTGGGAACGCTGGACGCCTACGACTTGCCGAACAAGCCGGGGGCCGGGTTCCTGCGGTCGAGCGACGGTGAGCTGATTGCATTTCAGGCGGCGTTCGTCTCGGGACCGCTGCGCGCCGGCGCGGCGTCACGTGCCGTAGCGGCGCCTGCGGTGCGGCCGTTCGGTGCCCGGCCGTCCGGCACGGTCGCGGCCGCCGTCCAGACGAGCGAGCGTGGCTGCCTTCTGGATGCGGTGGTGGGTCAGCTCACCGGACACGGACCGCGCGCGCACGAAGTGTGGTTGCCGCCGCTCGGGCGTGCGCCGGCGCTGCGGGACCTGTTGGGTGATGCGGTGTCCGGCGCCCTGAGGGTGCCCATCGGCGTCGTCGACCGGCCACGGGAGCAGTGCCGCAGCCCGCTGATCGTCGAGTTGTCGGGCGCCGCGGGCAATGTGGCGGTCGTCGGCGCACCCAGGTCGGGCAAGTCGACGGCGTTGCGGACCCTGATCACGGCGCTGGCCGCCACGCACGATGCAGGGCAAGTGCAGTTCTACTGCCTAGACTTCGGCGGCGGGGCGCTGCGTTCGCTGCGGACGGTGCCACATGTGGGTGCCGTCGCTGGACGCGCCGAACCGCACCTGGTGGCGCGGATCGTCGCCGAGTGCGAGTCGGTCGTGCGGAGCCGGGAGGCCGCCTTCTGCGACACGGCGGGACAGGAGCTGGCCGGTGTGGATCCGTTCGGTGAGGTGTTCCTCGTCATCGACGGCTGGGCCGGCCTGCGTCAGGATTTCCCGGCGCTTGAGGCGTCGGTCACAGCGCTTGCGGCCCAGGGACTGTCGTTCGGCGTGCACGTGGTGTTGTCGGCGTCGCGATGGGCGGAGATCCGACCGTCGCTGAAGGACCAGATCGGCACCCGCGTCGAGCTGCGGCTCGGCGATCCCGCGGACTCCGAGGTCGACCGCAGGCAGGCGGTGCACGTGCCCCGCGACAGACCCGGCCGCGGCCTGTCCGTGGACGGGCAGCACATGTTGATCGCCACGCCCCTCGACGAACTTCCCCGGAGTGAGCGGGTTGCCCCGCCGATCCCGGTACTGCCCACACACATCGACCACGACAGCGTCGTCGAACGGGCTGGCGCCGAACTCGGAACGCGGATCCTGCTCGGCGTCGAGGAGCGTCGACTGCAGCCTGTAGTTATCGATTTCGCGCAACACCCGCATCTGCTGATCCTCGGGGACAACGAGTGCGGGAAGAGTGCCGCGCTGCGAACCCTGTGCCGCGACATCGTTCGGACGGAGACCACCGCGCAAGCCCAACTCTTGATCGTCGACTATCGGCGCTCGCTACTCGGCGCCGTCGAATCGGAACATCTCGGCGGCTACGCGACGTCCCCGCCCGCGCTCGACGCGCTGCTGCCCGGATTGCTCGAACTGTTGCGGCGCCGGATGCCCCCTCCCGACGCCTCCCAGGCGCAGCTGCGCGCGAGGTCCTGGTGGTCCGGGCCGGACGTCTACGTTCTGGTCGACGACTACGACCTGGTGGCCGCCCCGGCAGGTAACCCGTTGCTTTCCATCCTCGAATACTTGCCGCACGCCACGGATTTGGGATTGCACCTGGTCGCGGCGCGACGCAGCGGCGGAGCCGAGCGCGCGCTGTTCGAGCCGCTGCTGGCGGGGCTGCGTGACCTCGGCTGCATGGCATTGATGATGAGCGGACGTCCGGACGAGGGCACACCTTTCGGGTCCGGCCGCCCAGCCCGGTTGCCGCCGGGCCGTGGCGTGCTGGTCACCCGCGGCGGCGACGAACAGCTCATCCAGGTGGGCTGGAGCCCGCCGTGAGCGCACACCGCGCGATCGTCGAGGCGGGTCCCGGAGCCGTCCGACAACTATGTTGTGAGGCAGTAACTTCGGCCGATGACGAGGTGATCGGCGCAGCGCTGGACGCGATCGACGACGGGGTGGCGCTGGTGGGCGGGCGCCCGGTCGCCGTCGGGTCGCTGTGGCGCGCCGCCCTGCGGCCGCTGAGCTGTGTGCCCGGCAACGAAGTGGTCGTCGTGCACCCGTCGTGGTGGCCGTCGTCGCGGGTCGCCGTGGTAACCGCGGCCACGGCCACGTTGACCGGCGGGGTGCGGGCGCGCCCGCGGTCGTGGCTGCTGAAGCGGGCGTCGGAGGCCGCGCAAGAAGCGACGGTGGTGGTGGAGATTGCCGAGCGGTTGGTTGCGGTCGTCGGGGCCGAGATGGTCGCCGTAGCCCGCAGGGACGAACCGCATCTCGTTGTACAGAGGGTCGCGCGCGCAGTCGCCGGCATGGGACCGGGGATCGTGGTGATCGATGCGGCGGGTGCGGTCGCCGGGGCGGCGGGGCTCGCGGCGTTGATCGCGGACGCGATGCGCGGCAGCGGCCCGACGGTCGTGGAGGTCGATGACGCCCGGCTGACCGGGCTGGCCCGGTCGGACCTGACCGAGCCGCCGGAGCCCACCGCCCATCCCGGATGCGTTCGGCCACGCGCCCGCAGGCTCGGCGCCCCCGCCGCCTGCGCCGCGGCGGTGACCGTCTTTTGCCTGGCCGTATCCGCCTTGGCCGCCGAGGCCACCGTGGACCGGCCCGGCGCGGTGGCTGCGAACTCCGTGGAGACGGCGCCGCCGACGTTCCTCGTAGAAGGTCGGGTGGCGCTGACGGTGCCCGCGAACTGGCCCACGCAGCGGGTGGTCGCCGGGTCCGGTTCGGCTCGGGTACAGGTCACGTCGCCGTCGGACCCCGAGGTGGCGCTGCACATCACGCAGTCCGCGGTTGCCGGCGAAACGCTGAGCGGTACCGCCGAGCGGTTGAAACGCGCGATCGACGCTGAGCCCGCCGGCGTCTTCGTCGACTTCGACCCGTCCGGATCGACCGCCGGACGGGCCGCGGTGACCTACCGCGAAGTGCGGGCCAACCACCACGTGCGGTGGACTGTGTTTGTCGACGGGCCGGTCCGGATCAGCATCGGATGCCAGAGCCGTCCCGGTGCTGAGAACGGCGTCCGCGATGCGTGCGAGCAGGCGGTGCGGTCCGCCCGTGCGATCGGAATTTGATGGAACCGAACGGCGGTCGGACCGGTCGGATTATGTATGACCGCACCGAACACGCTGAGCACCGACTTCGACCTGATGCGGTCGGTCGCGAACACCACGGACGCCCGCAACGACGAGATCCGGGCGATGCTGCAGGCGTTCATCGGCCGCATGACCGGAGTGCCGCCGTCGGTATGGGGCGGGCTCGCCGCCGCCCGGTTCAAAGACGTGGTCGATCGCTGGAACGTCGAGTCGCTGCGGCTCTACCGGGTGCTGCACACGATCGCCGAAACCATTCGGCTCAACGAGGCCGCATTGCGCGAGGCCGGCCAGAGCCATGCCCGGCACATCGGCGCGGCCGGCGGAAACCTGTGACGGAAGGGATCACCCGTGGACCCGGTGCTGTCGTATAACTTCAGCGGGATTGAGTTCTCGGTGCGCCAGGAGATTCACGCCACATCGGCGCGCTTCAACGCCGCCCTGGACGAGCTGAGAGCGCAGATCGCCCCCCTGCAACAGCTGTGGACCCGCGAAGCGGCGGCCGCGTATCAGGTCGAGCAGGCCAAGTGGCACCAGGCGGCGACCGCGCTCGACCAGATATTGGTCGACCTCGGAAATGCGGTGCGCGACGGTGCGGACGAAGTGGCGGACGCAGACCGCCGCGCGGCCGCGGTGTGGGGCCGGTAGCGCCCGTCCCACCCACGAGCTCTGTGTGGTCCCGGTGGAGGAGAGCCGCCGGGACCACACAGTGATTTTGACCTGCGGGGACGCCGATCGGTATGCTGCTCGGTTGGCGTGCGGGTACGCAGGGGCCTCGGGTCAATGTCGGTCGCCGAGACCAACCCCACCTTGGACGCTCGGGGACGCCTGACCGGCGCCCGGCTCGAACCGGGATCCACCCACGAGAAGAAGGTAAGCGCTGTGCCCACCTATGCGCCCAAGGCGGGTGACACCACGAGGTCGTGGTATGTCATCGACGCCACGGACGTGGTGCTTGGCCGCCTTGCCGTCGCGGCAGCCACCCTGCTGCGCGGCAAGCACAAGCCGACGTTCGCCCCTAACGTCGATGGCGGTGACTTCGTCATCGTCATCAACGCCGACAAGATCGCCCTCAGTGGCGAGAAACTGCGGGACAAGATCGCTTACCGCCACTCGGGGTATCCCGGCGGCCTGCACAAGCGCACGATCGGCGAGTTGATGCAAAAGCACCCCGACCGCGTCGTGGAGAAGGCGATCGTCGGCATGCTGCCCAAGAACAAGCTGAGCCGTCAGATCCAGAAGAAGCTTCGCGTCTACGCAGGCCCGGAGCATCCCCACGCGGCGCAGCAGCCGGTTCCGTTCGAGATCAAGCAGGTGGCGCAGTGACCGAAACAACCGAGGCGACCAAAACCACCGAGGCCCTGGAAGCCGAGGCGACCCCCGAGACGCCGGCGGCCCCGGCGGAGGACGCTGCCCGTCCCCCCGATGCGTTCGTGTTCGAGCGCCCCATCCAGACCGTCGGCCGCCGCAAGGAGGCCGTGGTACGGGTGCGCCTGGTGCCCGGCACCGGCAAGTTCCACCTCAACGGCCGCAGCCTGGAGGGCTACTTCCCGAACAAGGTGCACCAGCAGCTCATCAAGGCTCCGCTGGTCACGGTGGACCGGGTCGAGAGGTTCGACATCTACGCCCACCTCCACGGCGGTGGCCCGTCGGGCCAGGCCGGTGCCCTGCGCCTGGGTATCGCCCGGGCGTTGATCCTGGCGTTCCCGGAGGACCGGCCTGCGCTGAAGAAGGCCGGTTTCCTCACCCGTGACCCGCGTGCCACCGAGCGCAAGAAGTACGGCCTGAAGAAGGCGCGTAAGGCGCCGCAGTACAGCAAGCGCTGATCAGCGGTCCCTTTCTGGCCGGGACTTGGGGGCACTCCCCCGCAAGCGGGGGACCCCCACCCGATTAAGGCGGCGCATCGTTATGCACTGTCTTCGGCGTGTCTGCGCGCAAACGCGCACGGTTTCGGTCAGAAAGGAACGGGCACGTTAGGTGCACGACCGTCAACTGTGAGAGGTTTGTGCGCATGGGTCGACTATTCGGCACCGACGGTGTCCGCGGGGTCGCCAATCGCGAGTTGACCGCCGAGCTGGCGCTGGCGCTGGGCGCCGCGGCGGCGCGGCGGCTGGCGAGTTCCGGGGAACCGGGCCGGCGGGTCGCCGTGATCGGCCGCGATCCCCGGGCCAGCGGCGAAATGCTGGAGGCCGCGGTGATCGCCGGGCTGAGCAGCCAGGGCGTCGACGCGTTGCGCGTCGGGGTCCTTCCGACCCCTGCAGTGGCCTACCTGACCGGCGCCTACGATGCCGACTTCGGGGTGATGATCTCGGCGTCGCACAACCCGATGCCCGACAACGGCATCAAGATCTTCGGCCCCCGCGGGCACAAACTCGACGACGCCACCGAGGACCAGATCGAAGACCTGGTCCTCGATGTCTCCGCCGGGCCCGGTTTGCGCCCGGTCGGCGCCGGGATCGGCCGCGTCGTCGACGCCGAGGACGCCGCCGAGCGCTACCTGCGCCACGTCGGCAAGGTCGGCACGCTGCGGCTCGACGGTCTGACGGTGGTGGTCGACTGCGCTCACGGCGCAGCATCGTCGGTGGCGCCGCGCGCCTACCGCGCCGCCGGTGCGCGCGTCATCGCCATCAACGCCGATCCCAACGGGCTCAACATCAACGACGGCTGCGGCTCGACGCACCTGGACGAGCTGCGGGCCGCCGTCACCGCGCACCGCGCCGACCTGGGCCTGGCGCACGACGGGGACGCCGACCGTTGCCTGGCCATCGATGCCGGCGGGGCCGCGGTCGACGGCGACGCGATCATGGTCGTGCTCGCGCTGGCGATGCAAGAGGCCGGCGAACTGGTATCCAACACGCTGGTGACCACGGTGATGAGCAACCTCGGGCTGCACCTGGCGATGCGCTCTGCCGGCATCAGCGTGCACACGACCGGCGTCGGTGACCGCTACGTCCTCGAGGAACTGCGGGCCGGCGGCTTCAGCCTCGGCGGCGAGCAATCCGGTCATATCGTGATGCCCGCGCTGGGCTCCACCGGCGACGGCATCGTCACCGGGCTGCGGCTGATGACGCGCATGGTGCAGACCGGCTCGTCGCTGGCCGACCTCGCCTCGGTGATGCAGGCGCTGCCGCAGGTGCTGATCAATGTCACGGTCGCCGACAAGGCCACCGCCGCGGCCGCGCCCTCGGTGCGGACCGCGGTCGCGGACGCCGAGGCCGAACTGGGTGACACCGGTCGAATCCTGTTGCGCCCCTCGGGAACCGAACCAATGATCCGGGTGATGGTGGAAGCGCCGGAAGAGGACGTCGCGCAACGGGTCGCGACACGAGTCGCCGACGCGGTAAGCGCCGCCGGCTGATCCTTTCAGGGCCCGGGTCGGGAACCCCGCCGCGACTCGCGGCGTCGGATTAGGCATGAGATTCGACAGAGGGGTACGACCCGCAGCAGTTGCCCGCACCGAGGTCGACGCCTCGGCGACGTACCGGGTCGCCGACCAGTTCGACGCCGCCGCCGACCTGATCGACGGCGCCGTGGGTGATCACCTGACGAGGCTGGAGTTCAGCGGGGCCAGCGCCGGCATGGCGCACACCGCGCGCGGCGACGCGCTGCATGCCGCGTTGGAGCGGCTGACGGCTGAGCTGTCGCAGTGGTCACGGGCGTGCACCGAGATCGCGGTCGCGCTGCGGGCCGGCGCCGACCGCTATGCGGACGCCGAACTCTATGCCGCTGCGCGGATCGCCTGATCGTGGCCGACCGGTTGGACGTGGTCGATCGCCTCGCCGAGGGCCGGCCCGCCGTCGAGCACACCCAGAGTTACGTGCAGGCGTGCCACGCGCTCGGCTACGGCCATCCCGACCTCACGTCGCACCCCTTCCAGGTCCGCGACTGGTACGCCAGCGAGGACGGCCTCGACCTTCGCGCGCTCGACCGCGACTGCGGGCAACTGCGCGCCGCGGCGTCGGCGGTCACCGAAGCGTTGCGGATGCAGCGCGCGCAGGTCGCCGAGCTTGCCGCGGCGTGGATCGGCCCGGGCGGCGATGCCGCGGTCCGCTTCCTGGAGCGGCATTGCGACTCCGGCGCCATGGTGGCCACCGAGCTCCGCGCGGCGGCCCAGCGGTGCGAGTCACTTCGCGACAACCTTTGGTATTTGGTCGACTCGAAGGTGGCAACTGCGATCGCCGTCGACGAGCGCACGCGGCCCCAGCGGCAGGAGTGGTTGGCCGCGGCGGCCGCGCTCACGACGGGAGCGGGGGACAGGGCCACCGCCGAGGCGGTGGTACACGACCAGATCGCCCCTTACGTCGAGGAGGACATCCGCAACGACTGGCTGACGACGATGCGTTCGACGGTCGCCGGCGTGACGACGTCCTACGACATGGTCATCGACAGGATGGCCGGCGCACCGGCGCCATCCTTTGAGTTCCCCGGCGACCTGCGGCTGGGCGGCCCACCGCTTTCCCCGCCGAGTGCGCCGACCGCGGCGGCCGGGTTGACGCCCGCGGCAACCTATCCCAGCCCGGCGGACCCCGCACC
>JARLGR010000019.1 GCA_031292665.1 Mycobacterium sp.
ACGGGTTGAGGGGGGGGGTCGGGGGCGGGCCGCGGGGGCCGCCGCGGGCGCGGCGGGCGCCCCACGACTGCGGTCGGCCCAGCCGGGGTGGCAGGAGATGGGAGTCGACGCGCGTGCCAGATGGGTGAGCAAGTGGCGGGACTGGATCCTCGACCACGGCGACGAATTGCTGGGACTGGTGCAACAGGAATCCGGCAAGTCATGGGGTGATGCGAATATCGAGATCCTGGCCACCGACGTCGCCAACTACTGGATCGAGCACGCCGCCGAGTTTCTCGCCGACGAGCATGTCCGCCCGGCCGGACCGGCGAACATGGCCAAGCGACTAACGGTCGCCTACGAGCCCTACCAGCTGGTCGGCGTGATCACACCCTGGAACTACCCATTGGCGATGCCCTTGTTGGACATTGCACCGGCCCTGATGGCCGGCTGCGCCGTGGTGTCGAAGCCGTCCGAACTCACCCCGCTGGCCTGGCGGGCGGCGGTCGCCGGATGGAAGCAAATCGGCGCTCCCGATGTGTTGGACGTCGTCTTCGGGGCCGGTGAAACCGGCTCGGCGGTAGCCGACGTCGTCGACTATGTGATGTTCACCGGCTCGGTCGACACCGGCCGACGAGTGGCCGTCGCCGCAGCGCAACGGCTGATCCCCTGCAGCCTTGAATTGGGCGGCAAGGACGCCATGGTCGTCTGCGCGGATGCCGACATCGACCGGGCCGTCGACTGTGCGGCGTGGGCAGGCTTCTTCAACGCCGGCCAGACGTGCGTTTCAGTCGAGCGAGTGTATGTCGAGGAGGCGGTCCACGACGAGTTCGTCCAGAAGTTGGTGGCCAAAACCTCCACGTTGCGCCAGGGCATGGATGCGCGCCACGACTATTCGTGTGACATCGGAGCCATGGCCAGCGAGCAACAGTTGGCGATCGTCTCCCGGCATGTAGCGGACGCGGTGAGCAAGGGCGCCAAGGTGCTCACCGGAGGCAAGGCGAGGGATGACGGGCTGTTCTACGAACCCACCGTGCTGGTCGACGTCGACCATGGCATGGACTGCATGCTCGAGGAGACCTTCGGTCCCACCTTGCCGGTGATGAAGGTCCGTGATGCACAGGAAGCGATCCAAAAGGCCAACGATTCGCGGTACGGACTCTCTGGCAGCGTGTGGACGCGCGACCGGGCCAAGGGGATGGCGCTGGCCAAGCAGATGAACACCGGGTCGGTGAACATCAACAACGCGATCATGTCTATCTTTCAGTACCCATTGCCCATGCACGGTTGGAAGGACTCGGGACCGGGCTCGCGCGCGGGCGGTCCAGACGGTATCCGAAAGTATTGCCGCACCAAGGGTATTGCCGCCGACAGGGTCGCGATGAAGAAGGAGCTGTTCTGGTATCCCTACAGCCCCTGGAAGGGCAAGATCACGTCCCGGTTTGCGAGGCTGCTCGGAGCCAGGGACTGGCGACGCCGGTTCGGTCGCTCGACCACTCCCGCGCTGCGGCAGCGGGCTGCGCGTGAAGGCTGATTACTCCCTGATCGGTGAGCCGGGTGACTGGGAGCGAGCCGCCTGGGCCGAGCAGCACGGTTACGACGGGGTGTGGTTACCGGAGATTACCCATGACCCGTTCCCGGCGCTCGCCGTCGCCGCCACCCGCACCACGACCATCCAGTTGGGCACCGCCATCGCGCTGGCGTTCGCCCGCAATCCGATGTCGCTGGCGATGGTGGCCAACGATCTGCAGCTGTACTCCGGCGGTCGGTTCCTGCTCGGTGTCGGCTCACAAATCAAGCCGCATATCACCAGACGGTTCTCGATGCCGTGGTCGGCGCCGGCCGTGCGGATGCGCGAGTACCTGCTTGCGGTACGGGCGATTTGGCATAGCTGGGCCACTGGCGAACCGCTGGATTTCATTGGCGAGTACTACACCCACACGCTGATGACGCCGTTCTTCAATCCGGGACCGAACCCGTACGGCAACCCGCCGATCATCCTGGCCGGCGTTGGCACCCGGATGACCGAGGTGGCCGGCGAGGTGGCGGACGGCTTCTTCGTGCACGGTTTCACCACGGAGCACTACCTGCGTGAGACCACCCTGCCCGCGCTGCGTAACGGCCGAACGGCCGCCGGCCGGGATGCGCTGGACGGGTTCGAGATCAGCGGCATGCCCTTCATCGTTACCGGCCCGGACAGAGCCTCTGTCGAGGTTGCCGACGCAGCGGTGCGCATGCAGATTGCCTTCTACGGTTCGACCCCGGCCTACCGGCCGGTGCTCGACGCACACGGCTGGGGCGACCTTGGCGAGGAGCTACACGCGCTGTCCAAGCGCGGCGCGTGGGACGAGATGAGTCGCCGGATCACCGATGAACTCTTGCACGAGTTCGCGATTGTCGCCCCGCCCGGGCGGGTGGCCGAAACGCTGCTCACCAAATACGGCGACGTCTTCACCCGCACCGGCTTTTATGCTCCCTACCCGCTCCCCGAGGGGTTCTGGCAGCCGATAGTGCGCGAGGTGCAGGCCGGCATCCGCGTCCGCGGCGACGGTGAAGTCTGCCGCAGCTGACCGATCCGGCTCGCGCGTGGCGGGCGATTGTCGAGCGCATCTGCCCGGTGGTCGGCGACCACCCGGGGGCGCACCTGTTTCGTGGTATCGGCGATGACGCGCGCTGAGCGGGCAGCGCGGCGAGCAACTGACGGGCACGGCCTGGCTCGATGCCGTAGCGGTCGGTCAGCAGTCGGGCCGCCTAGTCGACCGCGTTCGGCGAGTCATCACGTTTGGCGTTGCGCACCGTGGTTCGCGACAATCGTGCGCCGACGGACTCGGTGAATCGAAAGCAATTCGGCGCAAAGCCCTGCCATCGAATTCGGAACGAACCTTGTTCGGGCTTCCAAGGCATGAGCGCGAATATGCGCTGATCGCTCTGCGACCGCCTGTTCTTGTATTCGCTCAGGCGGGAGTGTCGGTGCTGGTGTGAAGCTTGAAGTCGCGGAAGTCAGGGGTGGTATCGCCGCTCGAAATGGGGGCACGCTTGCAGAGTCGGGAAGAGGGGTGGCGGCGCATCGATTCGCTGCGTTCGCGCGCCTGGCGTTGGGCCGCGATCCACCGGGGATGGGATTGAAGGAAAATAATCGTCGCTCCAGATGAATTCGACACGATCGTCAACTCCTCCCAAGCGCGACCTGCAAAACTACGAACAGCGGTTATCAGTTTGTAATTCAAGGATGCCCAACGGTTCCTGAGACCAAACCATGCCCAAACATGAGAATTAGCCATGAATTTTTTTCGGTTCTCCTCCGATATCCGAAGCCACCATGCAGCCGCGGTCCTAGTGGTCCGCCGCGGTCGAAACCGTAGCGGCCGCCACTGACACTTTTCGGGTTTCAACCCTCGCCGGGGTGGCTGCTATCGTCGTTTGCTTATGCCGGAGATGGATCGCCGCCTCATGATGTTGACGACCGGGATCGGCGTGCTGGCAGCCGCGCTGCCCACGCCGAGAGCCCGGGCTCTGCCGGGCCGGGTGCCACCGCCCGCCGCTCCCAATGGCCAGACCGGGACGTACATCTTCCAGGACGAGTTCGACGGTCCGGCCGGCTCGGCCCCCGACGGGTCGAAGTGGTCGGTGGCGCGGGCGCGCGAGCAGATCAAGGACCCGACCTATTGGGAGCTGCCCGAGCACATCGGTCAATACCGCGACGACCGTCAGAACGTATTCCTCGACGGCAAGTCCAACCTGGTGCTCCGCGCCGCCAAGGACGGCCCGACCTACTACAGCGGCAAGGTGCAAAGTCTCTGGCGGGGCGGTGTCGGCCACACCTGGGAAACCCGGATCAAATTGGACTGCCTGACCGCCGGCTGTTGGCCCGCGTTCTGGATGGGCAACGAGGACCAGGGCGAGATCGACAACCTCGAGTGGTACGGCAACGGGAGTTGGCCTTCGGCCACCACGGTGCATGCGAAGGCGAACGGCGGCGAGTGGAAGACCCACAACATCGCGGTCGACAGCGCGTGGCACACGTGGCGGTGCCAGTGGGACGAGGCCGGCATCCGGTTCTGGAAGGACTACGCCGACGGCGCGCAGCCGTACCTCGATGTGCCGGCGAGCTCGCTGCCCGACTGGCCGTTCAACGCGCCCGGCTACACGGTGTATCCGGTGTTCAACCTTGCGGTTGCCGGTTCGGGAGGGGGCGACCCCGGGGGCGGAACCTACCCCGCGCAGATGCTGGTCGACTACCTCCGCGTCTGGTAATCGCTCAGTGCGTCAGCAGGGCCGCCGCGCTCCAGGCCCGGCCGCGCGGGCGCCGCTGATCCGGCTCCGGCAGCCAGGTAACCGGGCGCATCAACAGCGGCAGGCGATGCAGCCGGTGGGCGGCCACATAAAGGGCTTCCACGGTGACGGTGCGCCAGCCGAGGTCCTCGAAGAAGGCCAGCCCGTTGTCGGGCGCGAACTCGAACGGCGCGTTCTGCATCATGCCGGCCATCTTCTTGTTCATCATCGTCCTCAGGCCCGGACCGGTGAAGTCGAGCATCCACCACGCGACCTCCGGTCGCTTGATCGCACCCGAAAGCGCCACCACGTCCCGGCCGTCGAGGTACATCAATAGGCCTTCGGTCAGCACCAGCGCTTTGGTCGCGCCGTCCAGCGCGCCGTCGAGGAAGGCGTCCCGGGCCTGCGGGTCGGCGAGGTCGACGGCGGTCCGGACCAATCGGCATCGCGGTTCCTGGTCGGCAAGCAGCCGCGTTTTCTCCGCGAGCAGCTTCGGCAGGTCGGCCTCCACCCACGTGAAATCGGCCGGAAGCTCGAGGCGGTAGGGCCGGGTGTCCAAGCCGGCGGCCAGGTTCAGCACCCGGTCGCAGCCGTTGGCGATGGCTCCGGCGATGGCGTCGTCGATGAGCTTCGTGCGCGCGACCAGCCACCAACCGTTGCGCGTGGTCCGGGGACCCCCGGCGACGATCGCCCGACCGTGTTCACCGGCCAGGCGTTCGGCGAGCGGGTCGCTGAACACCGCGTCGGGACGGGCCGTTTCGGCGGCTCGGTGCAACGCCGTCCAGCGCGCCGTATCGGAAACGTGGGTGATCGAGCCGCCGGTGCCTGCCATACGTTGCGTTATAGCAGCACCGACACCCCTCTACCGGCCGGCCCTGTCACCGGCAAGCCACGCAGCGGTCACCGCGCGAGTCTGCGGCGGCGGAAGTACGGCGTCCGGTGCGCCGAGTTGGCCGACCTTGACCGTCCACACCGGTGTGGAGCGGTCGATGCAGGTCCCTTCGCCCTGGCTGGGTAGCCACAGCACCGCAGGGTTCGGCCCGCCGTCCCGGCCGCAGCCGTAGACGCCGACGTACCCGTCGGTCCGACCGCTCCAGGAGCCGCCGTTGCGGAACAGGCACCGGGTGCCGTCGTCGAGGGTCAGCGCGAATGGGTCCGGCGTCGCGGGGTGCTGCACCGGCGGCAGCGTGCCGTCGTACGTCACCCGATGCAGGCTCTTGTCCCAGGGGTTGTCGACGCACAGCAGCGATCCGGGCGTCGAGGGCCAGCAGGTGCCGGCGCCTGCCGCGCTCGGTGAGCAGTAGTAGACGTTGTCGGCGACGGCCGACGGGGACGGTGTGGTGCAGTCGCTCACGCCGGCGCCGCTGCCCTCCGGGGGCGTCTCCTTGTAGCCGTTGATCGGTTGGCCGTCGGGTCCGACGGCCACCACGGTGATGACCTGGGTGGGGGGCGGATCGGCGCTCCCCGGCGTGGCCGCGACGAAAACCGCCATCATCAGCACAGCGATCGGCGCCAGGACGACCCGCGATATAGCGTTCACCGACCTCACCTCCCGGTCGAGCGGCCCCCGTTGCAGGGTAGAGCGCACACCGCCTTAAGGCGCGCGTTTGGGGGTACGGTGCGCAGATGACCGAACGAAACCGTCGCTTCCTCCTCCGCGAACGACCCACCGGGCGAATCGGGCCGAACACCTTCGAACTGAGCGAGGAGGCGGTCCCCGAGCTCAGCGACGGGGAGGCGCTCGTTCGCGTCGACTGGATCTCGCTCGACCCGACCAACCGCATGTGGATCAACGACACCCCGTCATACCTGCCTCCGGTCGGCATCGGCGAGGTCATGCGCGCGGGCGGGCTGGGCCAGGTCGTGGCGTCGAAGAATCCCAATTATGCGGTCGGGCAGACCGTGCAAGGCCTCCTCGGCTGGCAGGAGTACGCGGTCCTGTCGAGCACGTCGATGGTGAATCCGGTCGACGTCGCCGAGGGCGTCTCGCCGAGCGCCTACCTGGGCGCGCTCGGGATGACCGGGCTCACCGCGTGGATCGGCATCCGCGACATCGGCAAGCCGCAGCCGGGCCAGACTGTCGTCGTCTCCGCGGCCGCGGGCGCGGTCGGCTCGGTCGCCGGCCAGCTCGCCAAGGCCGCCGGCGCGCGTGTCGTCGGGATCGCCGGCGGACCGGAGAAGTGCGCGCTGCTCACCGAGCAGCTCGGCTTCGACGCGGCCGTCGACCACCGCGCCGGCGACTGGGCCGCCCAACTCGCGGCGGCCACGCGCAATGGCATCGACGTCGACTTCGAGAACGTCGGCGGTGACCTCATGGACGCGATCTTCGCGCGGCTCAACATCGGCGCCCGCGTCGCGCTGTGCGGGTTGATCTCCGGCTACAACGCGGCCGATCCCCCGCCGGGTCCGCGGGCGTTCGGGAATCTGCTCATCCAGCGGGCCACGGTGCAGGGCTTCATCGTCCTCGACCACTTCGGGCGCGCGCCGGAGGCGCTGAGCGAAATCGCCGGCCTGATCGCGGAGGGCAAGCTGAAGCCGCTCGAGACCGTCGTCGAGGGCTTCGAGCAGCTGCCCACGGCGATCAACATGCTCTTCGACGGCAAGAACGTCGGAAAGCTGGTGGTCAAGGTCGGCTGATCGTCAGCCGAATTCCAGGAGGGTGTAGGCGCCGCGGAACGCCTTGGTGGGCCGGAACTCCCAGAACTTGGGGTACATGGTCCCGAAGAACCTGCCCCGGCCCTTGGGCATCGGCAGGTCGCGCACCGCGCACACGCCGGGCATGGTGTGCACCAGATCCGCCAGTTGATGGGGCGAGAGGCTGAACGGCATGGGCGGCACCCGGTAGTGCTTGGACGAACGCAGCCCCTTGCGACCGGCGACCTTCTTGACGATGGTGGGCGGGAGGTCGAAGAACATCTGCCCGCCCGGAAACCGCTTGGCGCACTCGGCGATCAGTCCCATCGCCTCGGGCGGTTGCAGATACATCAGCAGGCCCTCGGCGGTGATGAACACACCGTCGCCGGGGTCGACCTTGTCGATCCAGCTGTAGTCGAGAGCGGATTGCGCCAGATAAGTGATGCGCGCGGACTGCGGCAGGAGGCGCTGCCGCAGTTCGATGACCGGCGGCAGATCGACTGAAACCCACGTGAACCGGGCGTCGGGCAATGCGCGGTCCAGCCGCCAGAAGGTGGTTTGGAAGCCTTCCGCGAGCGCGACGACGGTGGCCTTGGGATGCGCGGTGAGGTATTGGATTGCGCACCGGTCGACGGCCAGGGAGCGCAACGCCATCTCCTGGCCTTTGCGCCCGAATTTCTCGAAGTCGAAGTCGATGGACTCGACGACGCTGATGGCCATCGGGTCATCGATGATCGCGTCGGGGCGCCCGGCCTGATAGGCCCTGCCGTAGAGGGTCATCAGCGCCGTCTCGGAGACGCCGGTCAGCGTCCTGGCGTCGACTTTCTGGTTGGCGGTGTGTTCCATCACGCCAAACCGTACCGGTACGCGAGACGCTCGGCAGCGTGTCGGCGCGCGTCAGCGCCGGAACAGGTACCGCACGACCGAGAGCACCAGCGTCGCGGTGACCGACACCAGCAGCATCGATACCAGCGGAATGTAGATGCGCACGTCTCCGCGCTCGACCCGGATGTCACCCGGAAGGCGGCCGAACCAGGACAGTCCGCCCGCCCACACCAGGATCCCCAGCAGCACAACGAGGATCCCCGCGACCACGACGAATGGGCCGATGTTCCGGTCCATGCCGGCTAGACCGGTGATTCGACGGGAACCGCGATCTCGCTGCGACGCACCATCGGCAGCGTCCAGGGCGGGTCGTAGAACCACGCCTGGGCCTCTCCCCTGGGCTCGATTCCGTTGTCCTGCAATGCTTTCAGCAACTCATACGTGCGCGCGGCGACCGCCTTCGGGCTGCGGTCACCGCTGAATCGCAGCACCGCCACCGTCTCGGGGGGCACTGTGACCAGTTGGACCCGATCGTCGTTGGGCGTTGGCAGGGTCTCCATCGTCCACTTCGAGGGCATGTAGAACCGGATCACCCAGCCGTCCTCACCACCGGCGGCCTGAACCACCGGCGCGGTCATCGCGATCTGCTCGCCGCCCCGCGCCGACTGCTGGCTGACGGGCGCCGTCATCGCGATCGCCTGATCGCGGCGGTTGCCGCCGAAGATGTAACCCGCCAGGCGCCGGAAGCCCTCGTTGCGGGCGCGGTTCTCGTTCTCCAGGACGGTCGTCTCGGCGGCGATCCGCGAACCGTAGCGGCGTATCTCCACGGTGTCGGTGAGCTGACGGCGCGTGTACTTCGGCTCCTCGGCGCCAACCCGGATGCCGACCACTCCCAGGAACCCCTCGACGACCTGCTCGGCCAGCTTGATCGGGTTGATCATGATGATCGTTGCCTTCCGCGGTTGAGGAACCAGACAGGGTTGCGTATCGCTCTCCATGATGGCGCGATTTGTGACATCGAGCCACGTACACGGCGGCACCACCACATCCCCATCCCCGTGCGGGTTGGGATCGGTAGCCGACCCCGCGCTCTGTACTCATCGCAGCGACGACGCCAACCGGGCGGCGCCTCACGAAAGGAAGCAGCAGATGAAGATCGTGCCCACCGGCATCGAAGAGAAGATCAACCGTGTCGACCGCCAACGCAGCCTGTACATCGGGGTCAGCGCCGGCCTGCTCGCGCTGTGGAGCGTCTTCCGCCTGTTCTGGATGCTGTACATCGGGATGACGTTCGGCTGGTTCCTCGGGTCGATGATCTTCCAAGTGGTGCTGTGGGGAGTGATAGGCACCGTCGCGGCGATCGCGGCCGTCGGATTCCTGACCCGCTACAACAGGGGATCTTGAAACCCTCCCGGCCTCGGGGAAGTTCCGAATCTCCCTCAGGTTCGGAACTTCTCCGTCGCGACAGCGCTACAGCTGGGCCCACACCGATTTGGTCTGCATGTAGGCCTCGATGCCTTCCCGGCCGAATTCGTGGCCCCACCCCGACTGCTTGTAGCCACCGAACGGCACCGTGTGGTCAAAGACCAACTGGCAGTTGATCGTCACGGTTCCGGCCTGTAGTCGCTTACCGAGGCGGTGCGCACGGCTCAGGTTGTTGGTCCAGGCGGTGGCGGCCAGGCCGTACGTCGTGTCGTTGGCCATCGCGACCGCTTCATCGTCGTCGTCGAACGGCAGGATCGTGACGACGGGCCCGAAGATCTCCTGCTGATACAGCCGCATGCCGCGGTCGACGTTGGTGAGCACCGTCGGGTGAACGAAGTAGCCCTTCCGGTCCAATCGGTGCCCGCCCGTGACCACCTCGACGCCGTCGGACTTGCCCTCGTCGATGAAGCCCATGACGCGGGTGAGCTGCTTCTGGCTGATCAGCGGGCCGATCATGCTGCCCTCTTCTTGGGGGCCGCCCAGTTTGAGGTTGTCGGCGATCATCGCGATGCCCTCGACGACCCGGTCATAGACGCCCCGCTGCACGAAAATCCTTGAGCCGCAGACGCATCCCTGGCCGGAGTGCACGAAGATGCCCATCGCCGCCATCATGATGGCCCTGTCCAGGTCGGCGTCGTCGTAGATGAGCACCGGCGACTTGCCGCCGAGCTCGAGCATGACCTTCTTGAGGTTGCCCGCGGATGCCCGCACGATCTCCTTGCCGACGTCGGTCGACCCGGTGAAGGCCACCTTCTGGACGTCGGCGTGCGCGGTGATCGCCGCACCGGCGGTGTGGCCGTAGCCGGTGAGCAGGTTGACGACGCCGTCGGGCACGCCGGCCTCGGCGATGATGCGGTCCAGGACGAACGCCGAGAGCGGCGTTTCCTCGGCGGGTTTGACGAGCATGCTGCAGCCGGCGGCCAGCGCGGGCGCGAGCTTGGCGCTCGCATTGAAGATCGGGCCGTTCCACGGGAAGATCAGGCCGACAACGCCATACGGCTCTTTGAGGGTGTAGGCGTGCATGTCGACATACGTATCCGACGCGATGCCGCTCGTCTTCACGTCGTAGGCGTTGCCGTTGAGCTTGGTGCACCAGCCCGCGTAGTAGCGGAAGAATTCGGCGCAGGTGGGCACCACCAGCTGCGCCTGCATCAGGGGCATGCCGGTGTTCAGCGAGTCCAGCCGCGCGAGTTCCTCGGCGTTCTCGTCGATGAGATCGGCGATGCGCCAGATGATCTTGGCGCGCTCGCGCCCGGGCAGGCCCGACCAGACGCCCGCCTCGAACGAAGCCTTCGCCCGCGCGACGGCCTCGTTGACCGCTTCGTTGCCGCAGTCGGTGAACTCGGTGATCGCCTCTTCGGTCACGGGATCGATGACCTGAATGACCTCACCGGTGCCGGGCCGTTTGCGAATGTCGTCCAAAACCGTCTGCAGTGTCACCTGATCCCATCCTCGAGGCGTGAACTCCGGCGCCCTCCGCGCCCTGGTGCTGAGCACTTGCTTAGCACCGTGGGCGCTGCGGGGTCAAGGGCCGGCCGTACGGATGGCATCCGGTTCGTGGTGCCCATGCGGTCAAGCGCCCTGGCGACCAGCGCGTCCGACTGATGCGGAGGGCGACGGCGGGTCACGTCGTCCAGACATAGACCACTGCGACTCCCTTCGGCGCGTCTTCGCAACTGGTTACATGTCGCGGCAGAGGTTGATCCCGATTGAGACCTCACTCAGAGGTGGCCATTGTTGCGCGACAGCGTTTCCGATTACGCGGTGACCAGCTCCGGGTGGAACTTCGCCGCCATCCGGCGCAGCCCGTCGTGCCAGTCGACCGTGGTGCCGCCGACGAGTTCGCGCATCCGGGTGGTGTCAGTCGGGTTGCCCCGCAGCGCTTGTCCGCTTTCCTCGAAGATCGGTTGCCTGCCGACGAGAGTGCCGAGGTACTCGCACCATTCCTGCATGCTGACCGTCTGCTCGCCGCACCAGTTGACCGTCGTCGCGGGGACCGACGCCACCTCCAGCAGCTTCGGGATAGTCGCGATGATGTCGTCTTCGTGAATCGGGTTATAGCGGGCCGGCCCGCCGTGCGGGACCGGGATCGCGATGCCTGCCAGGATCATCTCCATGTGGTAGCACGGCCAGCCGCCGTTATCGCCGTAGGGAACGTTGAGCCGCGCGATCGTGGTGGGAAGGCCGAGGACCCGCGCCATCGACCGGGCGACGACCTCTCCCGCGATCTTGGAGATGGAATAGGTGGGAAAGAGAACCTTGTGGTTGTCCCCCAGGGCGGCGTCTTCGGTCCGGGGTTCGTCGCCCGGCGGATCGTAAACGGCGCCAGAGGAACAGTGCAGGAAGGCCTTGGCGCCGCGGCAGTGCGCCATGAGCAGGCCGACCGACTCCGCATTGGCCGCGAGGTCCTTCTCCCAATTCCCGCTCTTGGCCACCGCCAAGTTCAAGACGTAGTCGAAGTCGTTCGGGAGACCGGAGAATCCGCCCGCCGCTAAGTTGACCGCTTGGCACCGCACACCGGTCGCTTCGAGGCGATCTCGACCGGCGGGGCTGGTGAAGCGCGCGATGCCCCACACTTCGTTCTCGGCCGCGAGGGCAACGGCAATGGGGGTGGCAACTTGGCTTGTGGGGCCGGTGATCAGAATCTTTGCGCCGCGCATGCGCTGATGGTAGCGACCTCCCGACGCGATCGTTAGTGCCTCCGTCACGACCCGCTTCTCGACGCCCGATTTAGGGTCGATGGGCCCTACTCTCACGATCGCGGGTGCGGCATCATTCGAAAAATGACCGCACCAAACGAATCCGCTGCGACCGAGCAATCCGGCTACGACGAGCGGCCCAGCCGGCTCATGCAAGTCGCGGCGGGCGTGGCCATCGTCGCGGGAGTGGTGTTCGTTGTCGCAGTGGTGTTCTTCTCGGGCGTCATAGTGGGCGCGTCCAGGGGCGGGTACGGCGGTTGCGGGCGCTACACCGGTCAGATGGGCGGCGGAATGATGCAACCCGGCGGCATGATGCCGGGCGGGATGATGGGCCCGACTCCGACTCCGACTCCGACTCCGGCGGTGCCCCCCACCCCGCACCCCTAAATTATCGGGGCCCCGGGCGTCACAGTCCCGGTTGGTCCTCGATGATGCCCAGCCATATCTGCGCGGCGTCGATGGCCACCTTTTCGCTGATGAAGGCGTGCTGGGTTCCGGTGTAGATGTCGCGGAAGGCGCGCTCGAGGCGGCTGCCCTCGCGGATCGAGCTGGTCCCGGCGACCAGATGGGCCCATTCGGCGCAGGCCCGGGCGGTGTCGGTGGCGTAGACGGCGGCCACCCGCATGTCGGCGCGTAAGGCCGGGGTCAGGTTGTCCCCCGCGGCGACGGCGGCCTCGGCGGTCGTGAACGCGTCGAGCACCAGGAGGCGGGCGGCGCGCCAGGCGGCGCGGTGGTGGGCCAGCCCCTTCTGGAATGTCGGGCGGCTGGCCAGCGCCGCCATGTCACTCATCCGGAATTTCGTCGCCGCCAGTTCCTGGACGTCGTCGAGCATGCTCTGGGCGACACCCAACGCCCACGACGCGTGACCGGCGGCGGTGACGGGCATCAGCCCCATCCGTGTGGCCGGTGACGTGCCGCGATATGGCTCACGGACGAACAATTCGAACGTGCGGCTTTCGGGCACGAACACGTCCTGGACGCTGTAGTCGTAGGAACCGGTCCCCTTGAGCCCCTGCACATACCAACCGTCGTTGAAGTTGATCTGCTCTCGCGGGATAACGGCGACCCGCATTTCGGGGAGGCCCTCGCTGAGCCCGCGCATCTCGCCGTTGTCCATGGGGAAAAATCCGGCTGCGACGTATTGGGAATGACCGATGCCCGAGCCGAAATTCCACGCCCCGCTCACCCGGTAGCCGCCCTCGACGGCGGTCGCCTGCCCGTTGGGGAAGAACTGGCCGCCCATCGTGACGCGGTTGTCGTGCGCGGTGAACACCTCGGCGAAGCCCTCGTCGGGCAGGTAGGCAGCGGCGGCGAAGGCCGACGGCAGGTTGGCTATGCCGATCCAGCCGAATGAGCCGTCCTGCCAAGCCATTTCGATCCAGGTTTCGATCATCTCGGTGAACGACGGTTCGACACCTCCGGCCACGGCCGGGTTGAACGCGGACATCAGCCCGCAGACCCACATCTCGTCGACGATCGCCGGGGTGAGGGTGCGCGCCCGCTCGGACCCGGCGGCTTCGGCGCGGACCAGATCCCGCATCCCGCGCGCCAGCGAAACAACCCGGTTGTCCGTGTCGGCTAGAGACGTCATTGGCTACTTCCCATCATCGATGACGGTGGCACGAGAAACTGATACCGGTGACCGTACCAACCACTCGGAAATTTAAAGAACGGAAATTCACGGCTCATGCTCCATACCGTCGCCACGGTCGTCGTCGCAGTTCTCGGCCTGCACGTCATTACCAAGTTCGCGTTTTTCGCGCTGCCATACCGCAGACGCCGAGCCTTGCTCGACAAGCAGTATGGCGACAAGGCCTCCGCCACCACCGCCTCGGATCTCGTCATCATGGCGTTCACCGTGGCCGTCGCCGCTCTCTTGTTGTGGCGCGGCGTCGAGGCGGTCAGCTTTCTGGGCGGACTGTGGATCGGTGCGACGCTCATCCAGCTGTACTTCCACCGGTTCAACCGGGCGGTGCCTGCGGGGCGCGCCGCCCCGCCGCCGACGTCACCGCTGAAGGAAATGTCGTACGCGATCCAAGATGCCCCGTGGCGGCCGTGGCCGCAGCTGCTGATGCTGACCGTGCTGGTGCTCGTCAGCCTCGGCCTCATCTTCTGGAAGTGACTGCCCCGCAGGGTCTTCTGGCGATATCGAGCCCGGCTGTCGGACTCAACGCCGCCGTCTCCTACGCTTGCGCTGTCAGTCGACGGAACAGCGAAGGAGACGGGTGAGTTGCACAGGTGGATCGTCGACGCCATGAATGTGATCGGCAGCCGCCCGGACGGCTGGTGGAAGGATCGCAGCGGTGCGACGGCCGCGCTGGTCGAAAAGCTGGACAGCTGGGCGGCTGCGGAGGGCGCGAACGTCACGGTGGTGCTGGAGCGGCCGCCGCGCGTGCCGATCCACTCAGCGGTGATCGAGATCGCCCATGCGCCGAAGGCGGGCGCGAACTCGGCCGATGACGAGATTGTGCGACTGGTGCAAGCCGATACCCGACCACACGAGATTAGGGTCGTGACCTCGGACAAGGCGCTGACCGAGCGGGTCGGCAATCTCGGCGCCGCGGTCTTCCCCGCGGAAAGTTTCCGCAACATGATCGACCCGCGCGACCGATGAACGCCGGCAACGTTGGTCCCGCGCCCAACCGGGTCTGCGAGCTCGCGCGGATCGACATCCCGATCATCCAGGCGCCCATGACCTACATCGCCGGCGCCCGACTCGCCGCGGCGGTGTCCAACGCGGGCGGACTCGGCATCATCGAAACCACCTCCGAGCAGGGCCGCGCCGACGTGCAACGCGTGCGCGCCCTCACCGACCGTCCCGTTGGCGCGAACGTCGCCCTGCTCTTCAACCGCGACCCGGCGGTCGTTGACCTGTTGGCGGCCAATGAAATTCGCTTCGTGACGACGTCGGCGGGTGACCCGTCATTGCTCACCGACCGGCTGCATGACGCGGGCATCACCGTGTTTCATGTCGTGGGAACGCTGGCCGCCGCGAAGAAGGCCGTCGACGCCGGGGTCGACGGGCTGGTGGTCGAGGGCGTCGAGGGCGGCGGATTCAAGAACCGGTTCGGAGCGTCGACCATGGTGCTGCTGCCGTTGGTCGCCCACCATGTCGACGTACCGATCGTGGCCGCGGGCGGAATCTGCGACGCCCGATCCATGGCCGCGGCCCTGGTCCTGGGCGCCGACGGGGTGCAGATGGGCACGCGGCTGCTCGCCTCCGCGGACTCGCCCGTCCACGCGAACCTCAAGCAGGCGGTGGTCCACGCCGATGAGACATCTACCGTGATGCTCCCGCTGGACGGCAACCGGATGATGCGGGTGATCCGTACTCCGGCGGCCGAGAAGATCGAAGGCTCAACGTCTTTGGAAGCGGGCGGCGCGGCGCTGCAGCGAGTGCAGCGGCTCTACTTCGACGGTGACATGGACGCCAGCGTCGCCAACACCGGGCAGGTCGCCGGCCGGATCGAGGACATCCGGCCGGCCGCCGAGATCATCACGCAGATGTGGAGTGAGTGCCGCCGGGTGCTCGTCGCCGCGGCGGATCGACTGGAGGACTAGCGACGCAGCAGGCGCTACAGGGCGGCGAGAGCCGCGTCGTAGTCGGGTTCCTGCGCGATTTCCGGCACCAGCTCGGTGTAGGCGACGTTGCCGTCGGCCCCGATCACCACGATCGCGCGGGCCAGCAGCCCCGCCATGGGACCGTCGGTGATGGTGACGCCGTAGTCCTCGCCGAAGCTGTCGCGGAATGCGGACGCCGTCTTCACGTTCTCGATACCCTCGGCGCCGCAGAATCGGGCGAAGGCGAACGGCAGGTCTTTGGACACGCACACCACGGATACACCGCCGCCGGCGGCGCGCTCGTTGAACTTGCGCACGCTCGTCGCGCACACCGGAGTGTCCACGGACGGAAAGATATTCAGCACCACGGGCTTACCACTGAACTGCTCGCTGCCGAGCGGTCCCAGGTCCCCGCCGGTCAGGCTGAAGGAAGGGGCCGGTGATCCGACGGCCGGGAGCTCGCCGACGGTGTTGATGGGATTTCCACGCAAGGTTATCTGTGCCATGCGCACAGTCTGCCAAGGCCGATGCGGCCGGTTAGGGGCAGGTGCCATGTCCTAAATAGTGGGATACATGGCGTAGACGACATGGCCCGGTGTGGCCGACACTGACTTCATGACCCGCAAGGTGGTGATCGTCGGCTTTCCCGGTGTTCAGGGGCTCGACGTGGTAGGCCCCCACGACGCCTTCACCGGCGCGTCCCTCATGACCGGAGGCGGGTACGACGTCGTCGTCGCCTCGACGGGCGGTCGGCCGGTCAGCACCGCCACCGGCCTGGCCTTCGTGGCAACGCCGCTGCCAGATCCCGACGACCGCATCGACACGGTCGTGCTGCCCGGCGGTGGCGGCGTCGACGCCGCGCGTTCCGAACCGGAGTTGGTGGGCTGGATCAAGGCCGTCGCCGGAAACGCCCGCCGCGTCGTCACCGTCTGCACGGGCGCATTCCTGGCCGCCGAGGCGGGGCTGCTGGACGGGTGCCGGGTGACCACGCACTGGGCCTTCGCCGGGCGGTTGGCCCGCGAATTCCCCGCCATCGACGTGGATGCCGATCCGATCTTCATCCGGAGTTCGGACCGGGTCTGGACGGCCGCGGGTGTCACCGCCGGTATCGACCTCGCGCTGTCGCTGGTCGAGGACGACCACGGCACCGAGATCGCCCAAGCGGTCGCCCGCTGGCTCGTGATGTATCTGCGGCGCCCCGGCGGGCAGACACAGTTCGCGGCGCCGGTGTGGATGCCGCGCGCCAAGCGTGCATCTATCCGCGGGGTGCAGGAGGCCATCGAGACCGAACCGGGCGGCCCGCACAGCATCACCGAACTGGCCCGCAGAGTGGCAATGAGCCCGCGCCACTTCACCCGGGTCTTCACCGACGAGGTCGGCGAAGCGCCGGGCCACTACGTCGAACGTGTTCGCACCGAGGCCGCGCGTCGCCAGCTCGAGGAGACCGACGACACGGTCTTCGCGATCGCTGCCCGGTGCGGCTTCGGGACCGCGGAAACCATGCGGCGCAACTTCATTCGTCGCGTCGGCATTTCACCGGATCAGTACCGAAAGGCATTCGCCTAGACAGGCAGGAGGATAACGATGACACAGGTGGCGTTCGTGGCCTATCCCGGATTCACCGCGCTCGACATGATCGGCCCGTACGAGGTGCTGCGGAATTTGCCGGGCGCCCAGGTGCGGTTCGTCTGGCACGAGACGGGACCGATCACCGCCGACTCCGGCGTTCTGGTAATCGGGGCCACCCATTCGCTGGCCGAAACCCCCTCGCCCGACGTGATTGTCGTGCCGGGTGGCCCGTCGACTCCGGTGCATGCGCGCGACGAGGCGCTACTCGGCTGGCTGCGTCAGGCCAGCCGGCACGCCACGTGGACGACGTCGGTGTGTTCGGGTTCGGTGATCCTGGCGGCGGCCGGCTTGCTCGAGGGCAGGCGCGCGACGTCGCACTGGCTGACCCTTCCCGCGCTGAAGGCGTTCGGCGCGATCCCCGCCGGCGACGAGCGCATCGTTCACCAGGCCGGCATCGCGACGAGTGCGGGAGTCTCGGCCGGACTAGACCTCGCGCTGTGGCTGGCCGGGGAGATCGGCGGGGAGGCCCGGGCGAAGGCCATTCAGCTCGCGATCGAATACGACCCGCAGCCGCCGTTCGACTCCGGTCACCTGTCGAAGGCGTCGGCGGCGACGAAAGCCGCTGCGGCGGCGCTGCTTTCCAGGGAAAGCGTCACGCCGGCGAACCTGAAGGCGACAACCTTGCTCGCGTGGGAGCAGGCGCTGAGCGCGGTGCGGTCACGAGGTCGGAAACGCGTCACGTAACCGCTATGCCTTGGGCTGCAGGATCTCGTTAGAGGCGAGCTGGCCGCCGGCCTGCATCCAGGCGGCGACCACGCGGGGCGCGTCCCGGTTGGGGTTGTAGATGTCCTCCTCGCTGGAGAACAACCCGTCGCCGGCGTACACCAGCCGGGTCCAGTTGGGGAACCAGAAGGGCTCACCCTCCGGGTCTGTGGGGTGGTCGAGCAGGTTCTTGATCATGATGACGACGGCGTCGTTCTCGTCGTCGTAGGCGATCCAGTCGGACGGAAAGCGCATGTGCGGGAACGGGGCCATGACGGCGACGATCCAGTCCCGCACCGCCTCGCGCCCGTGGAAGACCCCGTAGTGGTGCTCGGTGTAGGCGACGTCCTCGGTGAAGAGGTCGGCAAAAGGTCGCCAGTCCCCGGATGCGCTGCATCCCTCGACGACGGTGGTGTAGTTCCGGACGGCTTGCTCGATTTCGGCCCTGCTGAATTTGCCCATGGCGGACAGACTAGAACCTGGTTACGGGCCGTACGCGTGGATAGGGATATCGAATGAACGTGATGAAGTTGTTCGACTTGCACGGCAAGAGGGCTCTGGTGACCGGGGCGTCCAGCGGAATCGGCAAGAAAGTGGCGCGGGCCTACCTGGAGGCCGGAGCCGATGTAGCCGTTGCGGCAAGGCATTCCGACGTGTTGGACCGGGTCGCCGGCGAGCTGGCGGGGGCCGGTGAGGGCAAGGTCGTGCCCGTCCGGTGCGACGTGACGCAGCCGGACGAGGTCACCGCCATGCTGGATCGGGTGACCGCGGAGCTCGGCGGCGTCGACATAGCCGTCTGCAACGCCGGCATCGTCGCCGTGGAGGGGATGCTGGATATGTCGCCCGACGAGTTCCAGCGCATCCAGAGCACCAACGTCAACGGCGTGTTCCTCACCGCCCAGGCGGCGGCCAGGGCGATGGTCCGGCAGGGCCGGGGCGGAGTCATCATCAACACCGCCTCGATGTCCGGCCACATCATCAACGTCCCGCAGCGAGTCGGGCACTACTGCACGTCCAAGGCGGCGGTGATTCACCTGACCAAGGCCATGGCCGTGGAGTTCGCCCCGCACCACATCCGGGTCAACAGCGTCAGCCCCGGCTACATCCTGACCGAGCTCGTCGAGCCGCTGGCCGAGTACCACTCCCAGTGGGAGCCGAAGATCCCGATGGGGCGGTTGGGCCGGCCCGAAGAGCTCACCGGGTTGTACCTGTACTTGGCCAGCGAGGCGTCCAGCTACATGACCGGGTCAGACGTAGTGATCGACGGTGGATACACCTGCTGGTGACTCGGCGGCTCAACGGCATTACGCGCCGTTGATCCACTGGCGCGCTTGTTCGATTTCCCCAGCGGGAAAGTGCCGGATCTGCGCTGACACGAAATGGGAGGTCAGGTGCTCGGCGACGTCTCCGAGGTGGGAGTCGGTGACCACCGCGATCTTCTTGACGTGCTTCTGGTGATCGCGCACGAAGCGGAAGTGGGAGACCAACGCCCCGAAGCTGTCCCAGCCCGGGAATGACGGCGCGTTGAGGATCAGGCCGGCGAGGTCGCCGTTGACCTCGATATGCGGGTCGACGGTCTTTGCGAGTTCGACGAAGTCTTCTCTGTCGAGCGCCGACGTGGGTCGCACCTCAAGAATGGAATGCTCGGTGTCCAGGGTGTAGTCGATCATGGCGCGCTCCTCGGGGCCGGGGTGATGCGGTCATGATGCCCGCGGCGGCCGCGCGTGGATAAGAGCACAAAGTCATCGACGAATAAGGGGTCCATCGACGAGTGAGGGCTACCGCTCTATCTCGCCGGAAATCCCACGTTCGATGCCGGCCTGCGTCGTGGCCGGCAGGACGAGGAGGCCGTCGAGTTCCCTGCGCGCCACGTCGTAGGCGTTCTGCCGTTCCTGCGGCGCCGCGGCCGGGTCGGACGCCACGCGCAAGAGGCTCTGCGCGCGCGCAATCCGCTGCTGGTCCGCGCGGGAGAAGTCGTTGCGACGCCTGCGCTTTGCCTCGCTTTCGGCGACGTCGAACGCGGTCACGTAGTCCTCTACGGCAGCTCGATATTGCGCGGCGGCTTCCGGGTCATCGAGCAGGTCCTCCGCTTTGACCGGGCGCAGGAAGTCGGCTCGCAGCTTGGCTTTGTGGAAGCCGATCGTGAGCGGATCGCGCATGTCGGTCATCAGCGGAAAGTCGAGCAGCTTGGCGACGTCGAGTTCGTACTCGAGCCAACGGCCGTCGGTGCGGGTGTGCTCCTCGATGACACGCCGGATCGACCGCCATTGCGCGGCTTGGTTCTTGCCGGTGGGTGCGGTCGCCGTGTCCGGCCCCGGTGCGCGATCGGGATTGCGCGGTTCCTCGGCCCTGCGCTTGTGGGCGCTGAAAGCCCTGATCGCGGCGATGGCCGCACCTGCCAGTGGCAGGATCACGAGCAAAAGCTCCGCCAACCGGAACAGCAGACCCATACGGACAGGATGCCACCGGTGCAGCGGGCTCGGTTGGTTCGGCGTGGGCAACGCCCGCACGCTTCACGTCGCACGCCGCCGAGCGTGTGGCCTATGGCCGAATTCAAGGCAGTCCCTGTCCCTGGGGCCCACACCCGGCGCCTGGTGTGATGCCACCAAGGTCAGGTCTGGGGCCGCACCCCGAGCACATCGCGAAACAGCGCCTGCCGCAGCGCCAGTTCGCGCGGATCGCTCCACAGGTGGAAACCCAGCCGGTTCATGACGTAGGCGAAACCGATACCTGTATCCGGGTCGGCGCAGCCGAAGGACCCGCCGAAACCGGGCGTCCCGAAGGCTCTGCCCGAGGAGCCGAACTCGAAGTGCGGGACGGGCTTGCAGAAGCCGAGCGAATAGGCCACGTCGGCATGCATGACCTTGTCGCGAAGGCCCTGGCTCGGCTCGATCGCCGGTGCCGTCAGGGCGTCCAAAGTGTCGGCGCTCAAACCGAGTTCGGCACCGCCCGTGGCGGCGCTGCCATACATCCGCGCCACCGACCTGGCCGTTCCGATGCCGTTGGCGGACGGAATCTCGACCGCCCGGACGTCGTCGCGGTTGTAGTCCCCGTTGAACGGGTCGACCCCGCGCGGGACCGAGACCGCGCGCGCGGTCAGGCCGACCGGGTTGAGCGAGGCGCCGAGGAAGCCGCGCGGCATCACGCCCAGGTGGAGCAGCGTTTCCGCGCGCACCCAGTTGTGGACGTGGGCGACGCGCGCACGGTCGACGGAGTCCGGCAGGCCGATGTGCAGGTCCAGTCCCAGCGGCCGGGCGATCTCGTCGGCCATGAACCGGCCCAGGGTGCGGCCCGCCGGGTCGGTCCGCCGGATCAACTCGGACTTGTACCAGCCGAGCGTGATCGCGTGGTACCCGTGCCGCGAACCGGGTCGCCACGCCGGTGTCTGGGCGGCCAGGATCGGCGCGAGCCTCGCGGGGTCGGCCACGTCGGCCAGCGTCGGCTTCGGCTTCAGCGCGCACAGCCCGGCCTGATGCCCCAGGAGTTGGCGGACCGTGACATCGCCCTTTCCGGCCTGCGCGAACTCCGGCCAGTAGTCGGCGACCCTGGCGTCGTAGGAGATGAGGCCGCGGGACACCGCCGACGCCACGACCAGGGCCGCGACCCCCTTGGTCGTGGAGAACATGTTGACCATCGTGTCGGCCTGCCAGGGATCCTTCGTCAACCCGTGGCGGTAGCCGCCCCACAGGTCGACGACCTTGACGCCGTCGCGATAGACCGCGACGGCCGCCCCGACCTCGGCGCCGTCGCGAAAATTGGCCCGGAACGCGTCGGCGACCTTTCCGTAGCCGTCCGCGACGTCGCCGTGGATCAAGTCCGGCGCTACTGCAACTTTGAGAACCATCGTGCCTCCGGATGGAGACTAAGGCAGCCGCAGCGACAGTCAGGGCTTTTTCGGCGCACGAGCCCGCGCTAGTGCACGCCCAGAGTCCCGTCGAGGTACTGGGCGCGGCAGGCCCGGCGCGCCAGTTTGCCGCTGGTGGTGCGCGGGATGCCACCGGCCGGCAGGAAACGCACGTCGGACACCGCCACGCCGTGCCGCTGGGAGACCGCGGCCCGGATCGCCCCGATCGCCGGCTGCGGATCGTCGTGGCTGGTGCCCGCAGCGCGTTCGGCGACGATCACCAGGCAGGGCGAAACGGGCCCGACGCCGGAGGCGGCCGAGCCCGAGTTCGCCGGCACGGAGAACGCGGTGACATAGCCGCGACGCACCATCCGCGAGGCGTCAGCCACGGTGGCCTCGATGTCTTGCGGGTAATGGTTGCGGCCGTCGACGGTCACCAGATCCGCGATGCGGCCCGTCACGTAGAGCGCACCGTCCAGGTACACCCCCAGATCCCCGGTCCGCAGCCAGGTGCGTCCGATGGCCGACCCGTCCGCGTGGCTGCCCTGCTCGAGCCGCGCTTGCAACTTGGCGCCGAACGCCAACTGCGTCTCGTCGGGCAGGCCCCAATAGCCCCGGCCGAGATTGACGCCCTGCAACCAGATTTCACCGACCCGGCCGTCGGGCAGCTCGGTCTCGGAATCGGGATCGACGATCACCGCCCATTCGCTGCGCGCTACCCGGCCGCACGACACCTGTGCCTCCGCGGTGGGCGCATCGGCCGCGACGCGTACCGCGCGGCCGGCGCCCAACTGTTCGCGGTCGAGGTAGACGACCGAGGGTTCCTCGGCGGGAGCGATGTTGGCGACGAACAGGGTCGCCTCGGCGATGCCGTACGACGGTTTGAATGCCGTGCGCGGCAGTCCGTAGGGCGCGAACGCCTCGGTGAATGTCCGGATGGCGTCCATTCTCACCGGTTCGGAACCGATGATCATCACCACGTTGCTGAGGTCGATGTCGTCGCCCGGCGCGGGCCGGCCGCGCTGCGCCGTCCATTCGTAGGCGAAGTTCGGCGCGGCGGTGACCACGCGGCCCTGCCGCGACCCGTCGGACAGGGCCTGGATCCAGCGCAGCGGCCGACGGACGAACGCGGTCGGCGACATCAGGGTGGAATGCCCGCCATACACCGCCGGGAAGCCGATCATCGACAGCCCCATGTCGTGGTAGAGCGGCAACCAGCTGACCCCGTGGGTGTTGCGGTCGAGCAGGTCGATCGACAGGATCATCTGCACCAAATTGGTGCAGACCGCCCGATGGGTGATCTCCACGCCGACCGGGGGGCGCGTCGCGCCCGAGGTGTACTGCAGATGGGACACGTCGTCCATGCCGAGCTCGGTCGGGACGAACTTCTCGCCCGCCGAGTCGGGTATCTGATCGATGACCAGCACTCGCGGCTGCGTCGCGGGTGAGAGGTTGGCCAAGAACTTCTCCACCGCGTCCTTCGCCGCCGTTGTCGTGAGGACGATCGTGGGCTCCGAGTCGCGCAGCGCCGTATCGAGACGTTCGGCATGTCCCGGGAGTTCCGGCGCGAAGAGGGGCACCGCGATGGTCCCGGCCTTGATCGCCGCGTAGAAACCGGAAACGTAGTCGATGCCTTGCGGCGCGAGGACCGCGACCCGCTCACCGCGATCCGCGACCTGTTGCACACGCGCGCCGATCGCCTGCAATCGGGCGCCGAACTGGGTCCAGGTCACTTCGGCGGCCTGCGCGTCGGTGGCGCGGCTGTGGTCGAGGTAGCGAAACGCCACGGCGTCGCCGACGTTCGCGACGTTACGCTCGATGAGCGATATCAGCGTGGTGCCCGGCGGCAACGCGACCTCGCCCGTGGCGTCCAGGCAGTCCTCGATTTGCAGCAGGCCGGGGACGCCTGCCGTGTTCTGCCGGGGCCCGCGATCCATACGCGCAGTGTAGGCAACGGCCATGCGGAGTTCGCCTTTCTGCGCGGTGATCGTGGGCACGGCGCGGCGGGTCGACAGGAACGAGGCCAAGGGGGTGGGCGCGCAGGCCCAGCGGTAGGGTACGCGCCAGTTGCAGTCAGTGGCAGTGAGCCGTTATCACCGGGAGTTGGGCATGTCGGACCGGAAGTTTTCGTTCGAGGTCAACCGCACCAGCACCGCGCCGGCGGCGACGCTGTTCCGGCTCGTGACGGACGGTGGCAACTGGTCGAAGTGGGCCAAGCCGATCGTCGTGCAGTCCAGCTGGGCGCGGCAGGGCGATCCGGCACCGGGTGGTATCGGGGCAATCCGCAAGCTGGGTATGTGGCCCGTGCTGGTGCAGGAGGAAACCGTCGCGTACGAGCAGGATCGACGCCACGCCTACAAAATGGTTGGCGCGAGTCCGGTCAACGATTACTTCGCCGAGGTGATCCTCACGCCCAACCCGGCAGGCGGAACCGACATTCGCTGGAGCGGCTCCTTCACCGAGCGGGTCGCCGGGACGGGCCCGGCGTTGCGCGCCGCGCTGGGCGGCGCCGTTGCGTTTTTTGCGGGCCGGCTGGTCAAGGCAGCCGAGCGAGAGTCCAACAGCGGGCGATAGCTTTTCGCACGCGGTGAAACAGGTATCTATGGGCCGGGGTGGTCCTCGACCCATTGACCCTGTTGCTCGGCTTGCTGAGCTTCCTGCTGGGCTATTTCGTTTTGCTGTTCGGCCTGCTGTTCGGCCTGTTGCATCTCCTGCAGCGCAAGCTGTTCCTGCTGCTCGGCCTGGTCTTGATCGTCGTCACCATCGGCGGCAAGGCCGCCGTTGCCGACCAGGCCCGGTGGGGTCTGGGGGTATTGCGGGCCGAAGGGGCCGCTGGCCGGGGCCGGCAAGTCAATTGCCTTATCTGTGAGCCGCACCGATCCCGACTCGAGCACGGTTGCTGCGGTACCCGGGCGCGCCGCGTCGAATAGTGCGAACATCGCGATGGCCGCGGCCCCGGCGAAAAGCACTTGAATCATTCGTAATTGCCGACGCCGTGCGCCGGCCGCATGGATTTCCTGGGACTGGTGGTGAGCGGTGGTGAGGGTCATCCTTCAGGTTTGCGCCCCATTGCTAGCTGCAGGCTGAGAAGCCGCTATAGCTCGAATATGAGCTCGCTTGATCCGACGGTTTGTCGGGCTCACCCCGAACTATTAAGCTCGGCTAAGTGGTTGACGTCGTCATCGCGGGAGCCGGTCCCAATGGGCTGATGCTGGCCGGCGAACTGGGGTTGGCCGGGATCAGGACCGTGGTGCTGGATCCGATGCCGGGTCCCGTTGCCGAACGGCGCGCCAACGGCATTAACGGGCAAGCGGTTCGGCTCCTGGACCACCGCGGGTTGTATGGCGCGCTCGCGGGTACGACGGAGCCGCCCCGTCTCAACCCCCGCGCGATGTTCGGGGCCTTCCAGTTGGATCTCACCCTCGTGCCCGACCCGCAAATGTTCCTGCTGCCGGTTCAACAGCCCCGGCTGGTTGGGGTGCTCGCGGAGCGGGCGCGCGAGTACGGCGTCGATCTCCGCTGGGGTCACGCGCTCAGCGGCTTCGAGCAGGACTCGGACGGCGTCACCGTGCACGTCACCGGCCCCGAGGGCCCCTACGATGTGAGTGCCCGGTACCTGGTTGGCGCCGACGGCGGCACCAGCGTCACGCGGAAGTTGGCCGGCATCGATTTTCCCGGCATGTCGTCGTATGACGCCGTCGGCCGGATGGGGTTCGACGTGCTGCCGCCCGACGAATGGGTGGACCCGGTCAGCGGCGGGCTGGACATCCCCGGTTTTGGCCGTATCCCGCCCTTGCAATTCCACCGGGCCGAGCGCGGTGTCTTCGCCTTCGGGGCGCTCGGGGGCAGGGCGGCGCTGATCATGTTCGAACTGGACAGCTCGGCTCGCGAAGATTCGCCCGACGACAACGTCAATGGCCAGCCCATGAGCCTGGAGGAACTGGAGGCCTGCGCCGAACGCATCTTGGGCACCGACGTGCCGCTGCGACCGGCGTATCCCGACATGCCACTGGATCTGCGACGTTTCTCCGGCATCAACTCGCGCATCGCGTCCCGCTACCAGCTGGGCCGGGTGATCCTGGTCGGCGACGCGGCGCACGTGCACTCCCCCATGGGCGGACCGGGACTCAACCTGGGTTTGCAGGACGCGGTGAACCTGGGCTGGAAACTGGCCGCCGTCCTCGACGGCCGCGTCGGGGCCGATCTGCTCGCCAGCTACGAGGCCGAACGCCGGCCCGCGGCCGAGCGGGTCATCATGCACAGCCGTGCCCAGCTGGCGCTCGTCCGGCCCGGGCCCGAGGTCACCGCCCTGCGGGAATTGTTCTCCGAGCTGGTCACCGATCCGAACATCGTCCGCCGGCTGAGCGACCTGCTCTCGGGAGCGGAGAACCGCTACGCCACCGGCCCCACAGACGTCACAGCGCACCCACTCGTCGGGCATTGGGTGCCCGACGTCGGTGTCCTCACCGCTGACGGGCCGCACCGCATCGCCGAACTCGCCCGCGACGGGCGGCCGCTGCTCGTCGACCTCAGCGAAAGCGGGGTCGTGTCAGCCGCTTTCGCCGAGATCGCCGCCGAGATCACCGTCGCCGCGGGGCGGCCCGTCGGCGAGATCGCCGCGACGGCCGTGTTGGTGCGCCCCGACGGTTATGTGGCATGGGCATCCTCGGCGGGCACGCCCGATGCGGACGAATTGCGCGAGCTGCGCGGCGTACTCGCGAAGTGGTTCGGTGTCGGAACCGCTACGTCGAGCTGACCTCGTCCTGATATTTCTTCGTCATGTGCGCGACGGCGTCCAGCTGCGACTGCGCGAGGCTTTCCCGCGCCTGGCCGGCGCGGCTCGCGGCGTCCAGCGTCGGTTGGGCCTGGCCCTGGAAATGGGGCATCACTTCGGCGGCGAACAATTCGGCGGACCGTCTGGTGGCGGCCGGGTTGGCCCACTCCTGTCCCATCTGCAGCATGCAGCCGAACCCGCCGGATTGATCCCAGAGCCGCTGCACCTGGGCCCGCGCCTGCTCGGGCGTGCCGATGACGCCCGCCCCGTTGTCGTTGATGACGTCGATCATCTCGTCGAGCTGATCGCCCGGCATGGTCATCTGCGGGAACGCGGCCACCTTCTGGAAGTAGCGGAACCACGGCTCGATGCCGAACTGCACCTCCTCGCGGGCCTGCTTTTCGGTTTCGGCCAGATGGAACAGCCCGACCAGGGTCCAGGTGTTGCGGTCGACCTGCGTGTCGAAGGCCGCCGCGCGTTCCTCGACGATGTCCCAGTGATAGGACAGCGCGTTGAATCCCTCGACGGTCAGCGTCGCCCCGATCGACAGGAGGCCGATGCCGTGCTTGCCGGCCAGGCGCGCACCGGTGGGTGAGGCGACCGCGGCGACGGCCAGCGGGATGGCGTCGGAGTAGGGGGCGAGCTGCAAGCGCGCGTCGACCAGTTGGTGCGTGGCGGTCTTCGCGGACACGGTTTCCCCGGCCAGCAGGCGCACGACGATGTCGAGGTTGGTTTCCAGGAGCTCGCGCGTGTCGGTGGGGGTCAGTCCGATCATCGCGGAGTCGGTGGGCAGCGAGCCCGGACCCACCCCCCCGATCACGCGACCGTGGGTGAGGTGATCCAGGAGCATCAACCGGTCGGCGACCCAGAGCGGGTTGTGATACGCGAGCGAAATGACCCCGGTTCCGAAGCGGATCCGCTTGGCGCGCTGCGCCGCGGCGCCGATGAAGATTTCCGGTGAGCTGATGATTTCGCTACCGGCCGAGTGGTGTTCCCCCAGCCATACCTCGTCGAAACCGAGGGCATCCAAATGTTCGACGAATTCCAGATCCCGCTGCAGGGCGAGAGTCGGATTAGTGCCCGCCCGATGAAACGGTGCGATGAAGTATCCGAACCTGAGCTTCATGAGGTCCCCTTGCGTTCGAGTTGCGGAGAACCATAACTCCAACGCCGGGGTCCGCCCTAGACCCTCGCGGGCTCTGCACCTGCTCAGTCGGTGGGACCCGGCAAGCCAGGCCCCACCGACTACGGAGCAAGTCCCTTGTCGTGCGGTGCGTCAGTAACCGCCGCAGATGTTGCCGACGCAGCCGCCGCCACCGCCCGGCCCACCGCTGCCGCCGCCGACACCGGGGATGCTGCCGCCCCCGCCGCCGGGCCCGCCGCCGCCGGTGGGAC